>CAMPGU010000222.1 GCA_946885645.1 uncultured Haloferula sp. | reverse complement strand
ATTGACCAACCCGCCCAGTGGTCCCCGTTCGGGCAGCCCTTCCGGCACCCCGCCCTCGCCCAGGTAGAAGACCGGGGAGAAGTAGCTGAAATCCTTCCCCTCCACCGCCGCCCGTCCCGCGTTCGTCCACTCCACCGCTGCGATGATCCCCTTCCCCGCTTCATACCGGAAGGACTTCGGCAGCGCGCTCGCCGCACCCGCCTTGTGCTCGAAGTCGAACCACGGCCGCACGTTCGCCTTCTGCCGCCGGTCCAGCGCCGCCTGGAGCGAAGCCGCGATCTCGGCCCCGCGCGCGGGCGGCACTTTCACCGTGACGCTCTCGGCCTTCCCGTTGACGTAGGGCGTGATCCGGTGCTCGCCCTCGGGCAGATAGACGATCTCGGCGGGAATGCCCTCGTCCGGGAGGGCGCTGGTAATGGCAGCAGTGATCAAGCTCCGCATGGAGCCGCTCTAAGCCAAGCCATGACCCGAGGCGAAGCGTCCGAGTGGTCCCTCCAAATCATCCCGACCTGCCTCACTCCTGATACTCGGAGCAAGTAAGGCAACGGGCATCTTCTTCGTCATGCACGTTGCCTCGGCATTCGCTGTTTTGGCACCGTTCGCGGACCACTTGGTAATCTTTACCACACGCGAAACAGTGAACATTCACGCTCGCAGGGCTATTGGGCCGAAGTTGGGCGGTTTTCCCTCCGAAGTCCCAATCTTGTATGGAGCACCTGGGACAGAGGTAGGAGCGCTGTCTCTTGTTGTAATCAAAGAACCTCTTTAATTTTGCAGGTTCAAGTGTGGCAACGACCGCTAGAAACTCTCTTGCCACACGATATTCGTTGCCGTCGGGGTAAATTGCCGTGTGCCGGTCACGCTGAAGGAACTCCAGCCGGAGCTTCAGCCATGTTTGTGGATCCAAAAGGTGCTCGCATACCAAAAGGACCTGCTCGATAAGCTCATTCGCCGCAAACCTCATGTTTCTGTCCACCGTATGGATTATCGAATTTCGCCTCTGCCGAAGGTAGTCGAATGCACGCCCGAACTCTTCGTGGAGATGTTGGGACGAGAAGGTGTCATGAACCCTCGTCAAATCTTGAGCGTCGATGGTTCTAAACGCCGAAAAATTCACATCGCTGTTGTGCGCGCCTCTGGGCCATTCGACAGGGTTGCGTGTAATAAGCAACCAAGGGCTTATTGCGCAAATTCTTCCTTTCAAGAGGAACTCTGCGCCTTGTTCGATTAGGGACAATGCCGTTGCCAACTCTCTCTCTGCCGCCTGCCAATAATTTGTCCTTATCTCATCCAAATATTCTGGCGTCTCGAAGTCGCCAGCATCCTCCAACGAGATCAAAATATCGAGAACAGTGCCCCACCCAATGTTCAGGTAATCAATGCCGTGATTTCGAAAATCATCAGGAGTTGGCACATCTAAAATCATTTGCGAACGAGCATCGAAGTATCAATTAAACTCACCATTTGAAGTCGCGAGCCAAGAAAGAAAATTTGGGTCAACCGAGATTCAAAGAACCAAGCTTGCCGCCGCCACGCAACTCCTCCAGCAACCTCCGCTTCACCTTCGGTTCCATGCCGCCGACGCTCGTCTGCAAGCCTTCGTTGAATAGCGGCAGCGGCTTCTCCGCCGGCACTTCCGCTCCCTCGACACTTATGCCCAGCCGCTTCGCCTCCTCGCGGGAAACATCCTCCTGCCCCATCCCGGAGTGGAAGCCATACGGCCCCCAGGGCACGCCGAAACCTCCGATCTGCGGGTCGTTCTGGTACTTCGCCCACCAGTCCAAATCGGTCTTTAGCCGCACCTCGCCCTCGTGGGCGGCATGCCTCGGCCGCGGTTCAAGCACCCCGCGAACCCGCACCAAGCGCGCCGCGGGAAATGCCCGCCGCACCGCGGGCTTCATCCCCTGCTTCCACTGCCCGTAGCCGTAGGCCTGCCGGACGTTCGTGTCGAAGATCAGGCGCAGGCGCGACACGCTGCGGAGATCCTCGACATCCTTCTGATTCACGCTTTGGAACTCCTCCGGCTCCGCCATCCCTTCCCCGATCATGAAGCGGCGCATCAGCATCACGAAGTCCTCCCGGCCGCCCACCCGTAGCGCCGTCGTCGTCTCCCCTTCCGGCGTGATGACCTCCTCCCGGACCTTCGCCAGGTAATCGAAGATCATCCCCTGCGCCCGATCGAGGAACCGCGCGCTCTCGACCCGGGAGGAGATGAAGGAGCGCACGCGCACTGCCGGACGCTCCTCCGCCCAATCCGCGGCGCTCCACTCGGACGGGTTCGGATCCTTCTCCAGCAGGAAGCTTAGCGCCTCCTCGAATGGCATCGCTTCCTCAATCATTGCGTCAATCGTTCGATCCGGTCCGCCAGTTCATCCCGCCATGCCTTGGTGAAGGCCTGCGACAGCTCTTCCTCGGGCGGCAGCGCACCCGGCCACGGCCCCTGTGTCACCTGCTGCACCAAGGCATAAACAGCCCGGACACCTCGCTTCCCGCCCGCCTCCGTCTGTTCAAAGAGCGCCTTCTTCCCGCGGATGCGGAACAGCTTCCTTCCGGTGTTCTGGATGTAGGTCTCCACCCGCAACCCCTTCGCCTCCGGCACCATCGGGATGGTGAGAAAACGCACCCGCTTCGCCCGGATCGTCCCGCCCCTGACCTTGTGGCCGTAGTGGTCGGCATCGTTGGCGATCACCGCCCCGGCTCCGTCCGCGGTCCGGAAATGCCAGCCCGCGGTCACGTCGCCACCGAACCGCGACCAGCTTCCCCCGCCTCGGCGCCAGCCGCCTGCCTGGTCGTAGGCGCGGTGATAGGCCGCAGCCGCCTGCGATGCCGCCCGGCCGCCTACCTCGTTCAGCTCCGCCGCCTCGGCTCCGGTGAGCGAGCCGATCACCTGGCGCAGCAGAGGGCTGGCCCCATCCGACAACTGAACCTTGATCCCGATCATCGCTCGTAGCGGCTCGTGCTCCCGGCCAGCATGGCGCTGCCAACGGCGTTGTCGAAGGCCTCCTCCAGCACCTGCTTGTCCAGCACATCGAAGAGTTCCGGCAGTTCCCGGCGAGCTTTTTCTAGAGCCGCCAAAAAGTCCTCGTCGGTCACCTGCTTCGCCATCGCGAGCGCCGCCAGCCGCTCAAAGAACGGTCGCACCGGCGAGAGCCATTCCCGGGACACTCCCGTCAGCCCCTCAAGCACGGAAGCCGAGAGCTTGTCCACCGTCAGCGGCGCTACGCCCCCGGCGTCCGCAGCTTCCACCTTGGGACCTTCCCCTTGCGCCTTTGTTTCATGAGGTAAACGTATCTCAAAACCCGTCGCAGGATCTCCCTGCGCACCATGCGGCGCTGTCTGGAAAAGTTCATCGCCCTCGGCCGGCACCGGCACTCCGTGACGCTCGTAAAGCCAGGCCTTCCCGACCGGCATGCCGAGCTCCTTCACGAGGATCCGGTCCCGCTCCGCGAGCGCTCTCTCATCCTTGGGCTTCTCGAAGATCGCCCAGATTCCGGGCACGTCCTTACGGCTTTCCCCGTAGTTCAGGGCCACTAGGAATGGCACGAGCTGATAGGACAGGATCTCGCCGACGAAGTCGCAGACGCCCTCGATCACGTCCTGACGCACCGTCGCGTGCACCTCGCCGAGCGCGCGGCTCCCGGCATCGCCCTCGCTCGAGGTAAGCGTCTGGCCCAGGATGAAGGTGTCGCATTGCTCGTCCGCCAGTTCGATCAGCACCTTCTGGGGTAGTTGCTCCGCGGAGCGCCGGGCCTCGACGAAGTTCAGCTTCGTTCCCGACGGGAAGGCTCCCCACCCGGCCGTGCCGATCTTCTCGAGCATCTGCCCGATCTTCGCCTTGTCGTTCTCGTTGGCATACTCCGCCCAGCGGAAGGGCACGCCGCAGAGCTGGGCGAACTGCAGCAACCACTTCAGCCCGTAAACCGCCGCCAGCCAGTAGGTCGCCAGCGCCCGCAGCGGAGCCGCCACTGTCGGGTGACCGGGGTGGCCGCCGTTCACCGCGATCAGGAAGCGGTGTGGGGGAAAATCCTCGAGCTGATTCATGGCCCCCTTCCCCCCGGTGCGATCCAGCAGAAGCCGATCCTCGCCCGTGCTTTCGTAGGTGTAGCCGTAGAACCGCGGTGGCACCACCTTCGTCGAGGCGGGAACCCACAAGCGCCCGTCCCGCTCCCAATGGACCTCCAGCACCTGGTGCCCGAGGAAATACCCCATCGCCAGCTCCTCCACGGTCCCCTCGAAGCCCTTCCGGCCCCGCGGCGCATCCGGCCGCATCGCCCACACGGCGGCCTCCGTCTCCTTGGCCAAGGTCTCCGCCTCTTCGTCCGGATCCTCACCCCGCCGCGCCCAAGCCTGCACCTTCCACGGGGCTTTCCGCACCGCTCGTTTCACCTCCCCCAGCGCCTTCTGCAGCCGCGGCCAAGTGTCGATCATTGCTTGGAAAAGAAGCTGCTGCCGCCGGAGATCCCCCGTAAGCGCCCCGGCCAGCGTCGTCCGCACGTCGCCGGGAAGCTGCTCCCGCTCGATCAGCTCCAACAATCGGTCCTGCGCCTTCGGCACGATGATGGAGTCCGCGCCGCCATCCAAGCGCAGCGGCCGCCCGCCGTCGGCAGCATCGATCCGCAACGCATCACGCCGCGCCGGCAACGCGGCACCCACCGGGGCAAAGGTGTTTCCCATGCCCCCCAGCGTGCCGCCGGATCAAGCGCCTGTCGGGCCGGAGGACTGGTCCCCGCTATACGCGAAATTCTCTTACGAGTTGGGTCTTCCCCGAACCTCCGCAGGTTTCGCATGCGGACATTTCTACCACTTCCTCGCCGCCGGCGCCGCCGCATTCCTCGCATGCCGCAGCGGTGATAATCAGCTCCCGGCGTTCTTCACAGTTCTCGCACCGTTCGGGGCCAACGCCAAAACATTCCGGGCATCTGACGGTCCAGAAGAACTCTCCAGTCCCGGTCCGGAATTTGGCCGGGTGAGCCTCTGGACGAGTCACCGGCTCAATGTTCGCTGCACGCTCTCGGTCCAAATCCCACCTCCGAAGGGAATGATAGGAACGTTCGTCCCCGTACCCTTTCCCTCGACAAGCAGCACAAGCCTCGATTCCCGTCTCACCGGAGTCCTGCTCCCCGCTCCCATTGCATCCCTCGCACGAAGCATCGGCAACGAAGGTCTGGAAAATCGCCGCGACTTCCCCGGTGCCGTCACACGTGGCACACTTTTCTTCCACATCGATCCAATCCTTGCGGAAGCCCTCACACGTTGGACAGAGCACCGTTTCCTCTCCCGGATTCTTGACGTAACCCTTTCCGGCGCAAGTGGCGCAATCCGACTCCCGCTCGCTGAGAAGCTCTCCTCTGCCTGCACAAACCTCGCAGCGCTCCACTTCAAGCCGCCGCTTGCCGGTCGGTTTCCAGTGCAGGCCATCTTGGAGCATCCCCTCGCTCATGGCATCTTACCCTACGTTCACAGGCACCAGCGCCATCGTGTCATTCCCGAAGATGTCAATGACCTTCACTGCGACGGTGTAGCGTCCAGGCTTCTCGTAGGTGTGGGGTGCGCTGGTAAGCTCCAAGCTGCGATCCTTGCGGGTGCGGAAGCTCTGCCATTCGTTCTCGAAGATGTAGGCACCTGTCCAGCGCTCCTCGAATTCGATGAATTCACCGGCGCCGGCATCGACCACGCCGGTCAACTCCCCCTCGACGCCCATCGTCTTGGCCACCTGGATAATCTCCTTGCGGCTCTCGTAATTGAAATCCACGGCCCAGTAATCGACCCAGTCGGTCCAGCTCTTGGTCAGCACCTCGCGGGTCACCACACCGTGCTTGTCCTTGCTGACCTTTTCCAGCACGCCGGCGTTGCAGACCACCTCGCTCTTGCCGTCCTTCAGGTTCTTCGCCAATTCGTCGGCGATGCCCTGGCTGTAGTGGACGGAGAAATCCGTCAGTTCGAGCTTCAAGGTCAGCTTGTCCTTGCCGTCGTAGCGCGGGTTCGCCTCGACATAGGCGATGTCGGAAAAGCGCACCTGGCCCTTGTCCACCGCGCGTTTGTCGAAGACTTCCGGCGGGATGATCTTCGGCGCGATGTCGATGCCCTTGCGCTTCGCCTCGTCCAGCACGGCGGGGAAGAGGCCCATCTCGAACTCGAAGGCGAGGATGTCCGCTCGGCTCGCGCCGCGCTTTCGGCACTCGGTGATGACCTCCTCCACGAAAAGGCGGCCGACGGGCAGGTTGATCGGGCCGATGGCGACGAGCCGGCCGCTCATCTTGCCGTGGAAAAACGTGTCCCCTTCCAGCGGCTGGGCCTTGTAGGCGCGGAGGATCAGCTCGCGGAAGTCCTGTTCCTTCCGCGCCAGCGCTTCCGCCTTCTTCTTGCCGGTCAGGCGGGTGGCGACGTTCAGGTAGGCCTGGCGCTCGTAGCGGCCCAGATTCAGCACCTCGAAGGCGCGGAAGGGCTTGCCGCCCGCCTTGAGTTCCCGCTGCACCTGGATCAGCCGCTTGCGCGTGGTGTGGATGCCGAATTTGCCAAGGTCCGTGGCAATCCACTTCCGCCCCAGCTTCTCCGCTACCGCCGCCGTCGTGCCGGAACCGCAGAAGAAGTCAGCGACGAGATCGCCGGGGTTGGAGCTGGCTTTGATGATGCGTTCAAGGAGGGCCTCTGGCTTCTGAGTTGGGTAATCAAGTCTTTCTTCGGCCGCTGAATTGAGAACTTGGATGTCTGTCCAAACGTCATGGACAGCGACGCCATCCAGTTCGCTTAGCGGCGTCTTCAAGCGAGGATTGCCGGTTTTCGTGAAATAAATTCGATTCTGTGCCAACAGGTTATTGATGCCCACCTGATCGTAGGCCCAATGCCTGCCAGCGGGTGGCTCCAACGTACTTCAAATGAATTCGCGCGGCGGTCCCGGACCGACGCCACTAAAATCAGACAACCGCCAGATCGTTCCAGCTGCGTCCCGAAG
>CAMPGU010000221.1 GCA_946885645.1 uncultured Haloferula sp. | reverse complement strand
GGTGGACGTTGGTGTCTCTTGCCACATTGAGGTTGCCCCGGAGAGTGGAACTGTTTTCCGCCCGGAAGGCGAAGTTCTGAGTCCCGAAGTCATTGCTCGCGACGCCCGCGTCGAAGTTGCGATCGGCGTCAGCAGTGCTGCCCTGATAGAGGGCGAGCGTTTGATACACCGCGGGGTCGGCTGCGGCGTTCTCGTTCCCGGTGCGAAAGAGCCAGCTTAGGTAGCGGGTGCCGGTCGTCGAGTTTTGCACCTTGAGGGACTCATCCAATAGCCGGTAAACCCGACCGCTGGTGCCGGAGCCGATACCGGACTGATCGGCCTGCTTCCCAAGCTTTGCGCCTGATGAACCGGCATAGTCGGGATCGCCATAGGAAAGCGACGCGTCGGACACCGCCGGTTCGGAATCCCCGAAGTCGATATCGGTCCAATCCCCGGCGTAGCCCCCCACCACGGGGTTGCCGGCGGATTGAAGCTCTGCGCCGACGGAATATGCGGCGAACGGCTCATGGCTTAGGTATTGGGCACCCGCGGGCAACAGCGGCAGGAATGAAAGAATGATGGATTTAGCGGGAATCATCGCGATTTCGTTTCAAAAAAGAGGCCGGAGCGGGCGTCCCCACTCCGGCCGGCATTCCGCCACGGCAGGCTTTCAAACACGCGAACCCAAAGCGTCGTTCAAAGGCCTGCCAACCCGAGGCGGAGTGAGGTGCTAGGGAGGAGTATTCGTTGCCTCCAGGATGACGAACAGGCGCGCAGGCTGCGTGCCGGTGGCAGTGGCGGTGACGGTCGTCGTACCTGCCACCGGGGTGTTCAAGAATGAGGTGATTGTCACGGTAGTACCGCCATCAGTCGCGCCGCTGGCGTTGAAATCGACGAGGTCGGTGGACCACTTGTAAGCCGCGCTGACGTCACCCGCCTGCCCGCCGGATTGAGGGTGTTGGAAAGTCACCGTGTTACCCGTTGTAGCCACCTGGGTGATACCCGCGTTGGCGATCGAAGGGTCGGTTCCGAACACGTTCTCGATGCCGTTCTTGATGCCATCATCATCAGCATCCTCCTCGAAGCCGGTCTCTGTCCCGACTCCCGGGTAAGCAGCGATCCAAGCGGCATACCCGGCGGGAGGGTTCGGATTGAGCGTCACGCTATCAAACGTCGTTCCCCAGCGAATCTCGTCCCACGCGGCGGAGTTGCCATCATAGTCCGAGATCGAGAGACGATCCCAGGTGAGCTCGACTCCGCTGACAGCCACGCCGCCCGCCGGCTCACCCGAACCCAAGGCGGGATCCACCCATACCGTGACCGCGTCGCTCAGGGCGTCCGGCGAGAGGGCGAACTTCACGACGAATAGGTGGACGTTCGTGTCCGAGGGCACCGCGGTAGTGGTATAGATGCCGTCCACACCGAAACTGTACTCCAACCCTGTTTGAGCACCGTTGGTTGTCAAACCGAGGTCGAAGTTCCGGTTTGCATCGCCGTTCCCCTGGTTGAGATGAAGCATCTGATAGATCGTCGCGCCGGTCTCCTGACCGCTCTGGAACAGGAAGCTCAAATAGCGGACGCCGTTGGTTCCTTCGCTCGCTTGCAGCGGGCCATCCAGCAGACGAAATGCGCGACCGCTATTGGTGACGGCAGTCTCACCACCCGCCACGTCCGTCGGAACACTGACCTTGTCACCGGAGGACCCGAGGTAAAAAGGGTTGGCGTAGGTGAGGGAGCCGGAGGTGATCGCCGGCTCGACATTGCCATTGTCTATGTCCGTCCACGCCCCGCTGTAACCGCCAATGGCTGGATCTTGAGCCGGCAGTTCGCCCGCGACGTAGCCACCTGCAATACTGAAAGGGTCGTGACTGATCAAACCGGAGGGCATGACAAAAACGTCCAGTGTCGCGATCTGCGAGTCGATCGTTGTGACCGGGAGGCCATCGGCAGTGGCCGCATCGTCCGTGATTCTAACCCAATACGTTCCCTCGTGGCTCTCCTGGACGTTGGTCAGCACCAAGGTGTCGAGGGTTGCATCCAGGATCGGGTCGGAGTCCTTGAACCACTGGTAGGTCAGGTTACCCAGCCCGCCCGCTGAAACGGTGAATTGGACTTGGCTCCCTTGTTCTACGGATTTGGATGCCGGCTGAGTGAGAATGTCCGGCGCCGGGTAGGCTAGCTCGACCTGCACTGTTTCACTCGTCGCGCTTCCGTTGGCATTGGTAGCGACAACGCGGTAAAAGCCACGATCCCCATAGACGGCAAACGGAACCTCGTACGAAGCTGTGGTCGCTCCCTCGATATCGGCCCATCCGGAAATGCCGTCAGCGGACTTTTGCCACTGGTAGGCAGGGGCGGGCGAAGAGATCGCTCCCGCTTGAAGTAGCAGCGTGCCGCCGACCTCACCGGTGAATGGCATCGGCTGGGCCTCAAAAACCGGCATGGAGGGAAAGACGGATGCCGTGGTGACATCGTCGAAAGTCGTTCCCCACCGGATCTCATCCCAGTCGGAGGAGTTGCTTGCGTAGTCAGAAAGAACCAGACGGTCCCATGCCAGATCCTTTCCGCTAACGGCTACACCACCCGCGGGTTCACCCGCGCCCAGTAACGGGTCGATCCAGACGGTAACGCTATCGCCCAAGGCGACGTCGCTCAAGACGAACTTGGCGACGAAAAGGTGAACATTCGCGTCCGGGGCGACGTTCAGATCGGCGGGCGCGTTGTTATCGACCCTGAATCCGTAGTTGGTTGTGGCAAAATCTCCCCCTGCAATGCCTGCCTCGAAATCGCGGAGGCCGTCGGTTGCGCCTGTACCGTTCCATAGCGCCAGCGTCTGATAGGTGTTCGCGTTTGCCGCGGTGCCTTCATTTCCGGTGCGAAAAAGCCAGCTCAAATAGATCGTCTTGCTGGAAGCATCGGTTGCCACCAAGGCGGCATCGAGCAAGCGCTCGGTGCGCCCGGAATTGTCCGCGTTGATGCCGGCAGCGTCGGCTGCTTTGCCAACGCGATTTCCTCCGCCCGCGGCATAGTTGGCGCCCGCATAGGTTAAGCTCTCGGCAATCACCACGGGCTGGGCATTGCCGAAGGCGATGTCAGTCCAAGCGCCGAGATAGCCGTTGATCGTCGGGTTTTGGCCAGACAGTTCGGCACCGGCGGCGTAGGCCGAAAAGGAATCCTGGCTGACAATATCGGCCCTGCTCGCCACCGGGAACAGGAGGCCGACGCCTAGAACTAGAATGATATCGGTCCTCATCGAAATGATCAGTTTGTAAAGAAGAGCGCTGAACGCATTGGTCTGCGTTCAGCCGCACAGGGATCAGTTTCTGCGACGCCGGAGCAGAATGAGGACAGCGAGAGAGCCCAGAGCTGCCGTAGCGGGCTCAGGAACGGTCACCGAATTGAAATCAGAGCCCCATCGGACTTCATCCCAAGCCGACGAGTTGCTCGCGAAGTCAGAGAGCACAAGGCGGTCCCATGCCAGATTCCGGCCGCTGAGGGTGAAACCTCCGGTAGGGTCACCAGTGCCACCGAGCGCGGGATCGAGCCACACCGTCACACTGTCGCTATCGGCGGTAGCGTTGAGCTCGAACTTCGCGACAAAGAGATGCACCGTCGCATCAGCGGCCACTCCAAGATTGACCGGGGTGTTGCTGTCCACCCGATATCCATAGTTGCCGGTCGCGAAGTCCCCGCCAGCGATTCCTGCTTCAAAATCGCGGAGCGAATCCGTCCCGGCGTCGCCGTTCCAGAGGGCAAGCGTTTGATAGGTATTGGGATTCGCCGCAGCGTTTTCGTTACCGGTCTGGAAAAGCCAACTGAGGTAGAGCGTGCCGGAGGTTGTAGCTCCCACCGCGAGGGTGCTATCGAGCAGGCGGAACGTCCGGCCGCTGTTGTCCGCTCCGATTCCGCCCGCGTCGGCCCCCTTGCTGACCATGTCGCCGGAGGATCCCGCGTAAAGGCCGTCGCCGTAGGTCAAAGAGCCGGAAGTGATCGCGGGCTCGGCATTTCCGAACGCAGCATCCCCCCAACTCCCTGTATAGCCAGTGACGGCGGGCGAGGGATTTGCCGGGAGATCGCCGGGGGTGTAGCCCGTGAACGAATCGTGGCTGATCAGGGCCGCTTGAGAAACGGTGTGCGCGACGAGCGAGGCCACGACGAGTCGCAGCCCAGGGGAGCTTGGTTTTTTCATGGGTTGATGCGCCGCCCCTTTTCACGGGCTGCTACCTCAACCAGGCGGAAACTTCCGGATAAACCGGACAGGTAACCCGATTTTTTTTGCGGGGTGATCCGCGGATCAGTGCAACAGCCCCCGATATCGGGACCAGCTGCCGGGCCGAAGGCTGATGGAACCGGAAACACCGATACCGGATCGACGCCGGAGGTTCCGGACGACGGCATACCGAGGGGAACGCGATCGGAGGGGAAGCGACTCACGCCAGGATCCCCAGATTCCGATTCATTTCCGTAGCGCTCTGCAGCAGCGCGTCCAGATACTTCCGGGCGAGCTGTTCCGCGTGCCTGGTGCCGGAGAGGTAGGAGATCACCAGCGCTCCCGCGACCTCCGAGCCCGGCTCACCGACCGGCACCGCGATGTCCGCGACGCCCTCCGTCATGCCGCTTGGAGCGTGAAGGTGCGATGCGCCGCGTAGTTCGGAAAGTTCGCCGAGCAGCTTTTCGCGCTTCGCTTTGGAAAGCGATGTGAAGTCTTCCAACTGATCCAGGAACTCCAGCGTTTCTTCCTCCGGCCATTTCGCCATCAGCAGCCTGCCCGAGGTGGTCCGGAGAACCGGGATCCGCGATCCCTCCCCCACCGCAAGACAGACTTTGCAAAGAGGTATACGCTCCATCATCACCAGAAGCATCCTGCCGCTCAAAACGCTAAGGTGGCACGCCTGGCCGACCTCTTCTGCCAGGGCCTCCATCGGCAAGCGGGCAGCCCGGCGCAGAAGCGTCGTGGCATTCTGCCGGTGACCCATTTCGTAGAGACGCAGGGTGAGGCGGAATTTCCCCGTTCCTTCATCGCGGATGACGTAGCCCCGCTCCTCGAGGCACATTAGCATCCGGTAAATTTCCCCCGGGGTCCGGGCGAGCGCGCGCGCGATCTCAAGCTGGCTGAGAGGGAGCCTCTCCTGGGAGAGGTGCTCCAGAATGTCCAGGCCCTTGTCGAGGGCCGGCGCGCCATAGCGACCCGCTTCACTTGCGGCCTTGCGAGTGTCCTCTTTCAATTTCAAATATGATTTTAGATTTTGTATTTGAATTCAAGCCGATTTTGGACGAGATCGAACCGCGGTTCGAAGTCCGCTTCCGCGCCGGGTGCTCCGTCCGGCGCCTTGAACGTCCCACTCCGCCTATTACAGTGATCGACCGTATCCAGCAGAAACGAATTGTCCCGGTAGTGGTTCTGGATGACACGGGCGCCGCGGAGCCTCTTGCCGAGGCGTTGCTGGCGGGGGGATTGGACATCATCGAGATCACCTTCCGGACCCCGGCCGCAGAGGAATCCATCAGAAGGATCGCTTCATCCTTTCCGGAAATGCTGCTGGGTGCCGGAACGTTGCTTGAAGAAGAGCAAGTCAGCAGAGCGGCCGAAGCCGGTGCTTCCTTCGGTCTGGCTCCGGGGCTGAATCCCGTGATCGTTGGGAAGGCCGCGTCTTGCGGTCTGCATTTCTCTCCCGGAGTGATGACTCCGGGAGAGGTGGAGCAGGCTCTTTCCTTGGGCTGCAAGCTCCTGAAGTTTTTCCCCGCGGAAGCGGCCGGAGGTCCCGCAATGATCAAGGCCCTCGCCGGTCCCTACGGTCATACCGGGGCTAAACTGATTCCCACGGGAGGAATCACTGTGGAGAACCTCGCCGGGTATCTGAAGTTACCCATCGTCGCCGCGGTGGGCGGATCCTGGATGGTGGAGCGGTCATTGATCCGCGAAGGCCGCTGGGGCGAGATCACCCGCCTCACACGCGAGGCTCTCGCCATCGCCGGAGCAGCCGTTTGAGAAAGAGCACGGAAGAATGAAGGACCTCATTCAAATTCATCCGGACGACAACGTAGCGGTTGCGATCGCAGAGATCCTGCCGGGCACGTCTTGGGGGAATATGCAATTACATGGGGTTCCCGCCGGGCACAAGGTTGCGCTGGCGGATATCAAAGCGGGCGACACGGTGATGAAGTACGGCTTCCCCATCGGGCGGGCCACGGTGTCGATCCGGGCGGGCGACCATGTTCATAGCCACAACATGGCGACCTTGCTTTCGGACCAGACGGAGCTCCGCTACGAGGAGGCGCCGCCGGTTCACGAGCAAGGCCAGGAGATGCCCACCTTCCTCGGCTACCGTCGGCCCGACGGCCGGGCAGCAACGCGGAATGAAATCTGGATCATCAACACGGTCGCTTGCGTCAATGTCCCCAGCCAACGCATCGCCGAAATCGCAAGCCGCCGTCATGTGGTCCCGGGAGGCGTGATCGACGGCATCCATGCCTTCACGCATCCCTATGGATGTTCGCAGCTTGGAGACGATCTCGGCCTTACACAGAAAATCCTGGCGGGTCTGGCGTCTCATCCGAATGCCGCCGGAGTGCTGATCCTGGGCCTCGGCTGCGAGAACAATTCGATCCGTTCCTTTCTGGCGCGGACGGAAAATCTCGATCCGGCCCGCATCCGTTACTTCAACGCCCAGGAGGTGGGCGACGAGATCGAGCACGGTCTCGAAGCGATCGACGGACTGGTCGGAAATCTCGCCGGCGCCGTCCGGGTCCCCATTCCGGCTTCCGAACTCGTGGTCGGCATCAAGTGCGGGGGTAGCGACGGCTTCAGCGGCATTACCGCGAATCCCTTGGTGGGACGTGCAGCCGACAGATTGTGCGGTTGGGGCGGAACGGTCCTGATGACCGAGGTCCCGGAGATGTTCGGCGCGGAAGCTCCCCTTTTCAGCCGCTGCAGCGACGAAGAAACCTTCGCGCAAGCGGTAGCCATGGTGAACGATT
>CAMPGU010000220.1 GCA_946885645.1 uncultured Haloferula sp. | reverse complement strand
CGAACTAAATTTCCCAAAAGCCCGCCATGAAAGCCGTTTTTTACGCACTGGCCCTTCTGATGACAGGAGCCGCCGCTTTCTTTTCCTTCTCGAACAAGCAGAAGTTCGAGGAGCAAAAAGATCAAAAGGAAGTCACGATCGATCTCAATACCGAGAAGAAGCGCGAGATCGAGAAGCAAGAGGAAGCGCTGGCCAAGGAAAAGACCGCTCTTGAGGAGGCCAATGCCGCCCGCGAGCAGGTCCGCCAGAGCATCGATACCCTTACCGCCAAGAGCAAGCAGCTCGCCCGCGACCTCGCCGCCGAGAACACCCGCCTCGAAGAGCAAAAGGCCACCTTCGCCAAGCTGAAGGAAGCCGAGAACACGGTGAAGGAGATGCTGGAAGGCGCAGGTGATAACATCACGCTGGAAACCCTTCCCGAAGAGATCGTCAAGATCGAGGAAGAGCGCCAGGCAAAGGAGAAGCAACTCGAAGAGCTGGAGAAGCTCGTTGAAGCTGCTCAGAAGAACGTCGAGCGCAATCAGGCCGAGATCGGCCGTTTGGCCGACCGGGACGCGTCCCGCGATGCCCGGATCCGCCGCAATGCGATGGAATCGGTCGTGACGGCAGTCAATGACGACTGGGGCTTCGTGATCATCGGTGCGGGAAGCAACACCGGCTTCACCCCGCAGACCAAGCTCATCATCAAGCGCGAAGGCCGGATGATCGGCGAAGTGAAACCTTCCTCGATCGAGCCGTCCCAGACGATCGCCGAGATCGACCAGGATTCGATTGCCCCGGGCGTTCGCATTCAGCCGGGTGACCGCGTGATCCTCTCCGAACCGGCCACCAACTGAGTTTCCGGTTTTTGATTTCCGGCCTCCGCGAGCTTGCAAGCCGCGGAGGCCTTTTTATGTTCGGGCCATGCGTTTCGCTCTCGCCGCCTTCGTCCTGTCCGGGATCCTGCCTCTCGCCTCCTGCACCACGGAGGAGAAGGAGCGCAAGCCGGTGCCGCCGCAATCCACCTCCAGCCAGCTCCCTTGGAACAAGCCCGTGGCCGGGCAGGGTGGCGGTGCTTTTGGCGCTCTGCCCAACAAGCCGCGCCGCTGAGCGGTGCGGGAACTCGCGGGAGACTCTTTCCCGAAGCGTTCAGCGATGGTAGGGCTCCCCCTTGCGCAGGGTGGCCACCCGGTAAAGCTGCTCGAGCAGGACCACCAAGGCCAGTTCGTGCTGCATTGTCAGCTTCGAGAGGCACCACACCGCATCACAGGCCTCGCGGAGCTGCGGCGTATGGCCATCGGAGGCACCGATGAGAAAACTCACCGCTTTCACGTCGCCGCGCATTTCCAAGGCCGCGAATTTGTCCGCCCAGGCGCCGGTTGACATCGCTTCCCCGCGCTCGTCCATGGCGATCCGGAAATTTCCGGCGGACCGTTCTAGCAAGGCGGCCGAAACCGCACCCGAGCCCCCGGGTTTGAGGAATTCCAGCTCATAGCTGCCGTAACGTCCCAATCGCTTCAGGTATTCGTCCACGCCGCTTTTCGCATAGGCGAGGGCGGGTTTGCCGGCGGCGAGGATGCGGATGCGCACGACCGAGCATCGGAAAGCCGAGACGCCCGGGTCAATCCGCTTTCCGCTTGTCGCCGCAACGGCTTTCGGAAAGATGATGGCCAATGAAACATCTGTCGCTGCTGCCGTTCCTGTTAGTCGCCTGTGCCCACCAGGATCCGCATTCCGAAGCCGCCCACGGCCGGAAAATGATGGCGCTGATCGAGAAATTCGACCGCTTCGACTACAATGCGAACGGCTTGCTTACCCGGGCCGAGATCGAGCAGGGAATCAACGAGACCGGAGTCGATGGCGTGGACGCGAAGGAACTCGACGCCATGATGAAGCACTACGACGTCAACAAGGACGGCTCGATCTCCCGTTGGGAATCCGAGCATGTCCTGGACAAGCCGGTCCCCGACATGCATTGAGCCGATTCCCCGGCATTCCTCCGGGAGCCCGTGGAGAGCGGCAGTAACGGGCTGTCGCTTCCTTTTTCCTTACCGCACCCGTTCCAGCAGCCAGGGCAGCAGCGCATCGACCGCGATGCGCTCTTGCTCCATGGAATCGCGGTGGCGGATGGTGACGGTACCGGTATTCGCCGGGTCGTTCTCGCCCAAGGTGTCGAAGTCGATGGTCACGCAGTAGGGCGTGCCCACTTCATCCTGGCGGCGGTAGCGCCGACCGACGGCACCGCCGTCGTCGTAGAAGACGTTCATCCACGGCTGGAGCTTTTTCTGGATCTCCTTCGCGATGCGCACCTGCTCCTCGTTCTTCTTCAGCAGCGGGAAGATGCCGACCTTGATCGGAGCCATACGGGGGACGAAGCGGAGCACGATGCGGCTGTCGTCCTTGCCCTTCTCGTCGGTGAGGATTTCTTCATCGTAGGCCTCGCAAATCAGCGCCAGCACCGTCCGGTCGCAGCCAGCGGAGGGCTCCACCACGTGCGGCAGCAGGCGCTCCTTCGTCTCCTCGTCGAAATACTCGAGCGGTTTGCCGGAGCCCTTCTGGTGGACGCCCAGATCGTAGTCGGTGCGGTAGGCCACGCCCTCCAATTCCTGAACGCCGAAGGGAAACTCGTATTCGATGTCGTAGGTCTTCTTCGAATAGAAGGCGCGCTCGCCGTCCGGCACGTCCAGAATGTGGAGCTTCTCGCGCGGGATGCCGATTTCGCCGTAGAATTTCAGGCGCTCCTCCAGCCACTCGTCGGTCAGGCGCATGCCGTCCTCCGGGCGACAGAAATACTCGATTTCCATCTGCTCGAATTCGCGGCTGCGGAAGGTGTAGTTGCGCGGGTTGATCTCGTTGCGGAAGGACTTGCCCATCTGCGCGATGCCGAAAGGGAGCTTGATGCGGTTTGAATCGAGCACGTTCTTGTACTGCACGAAGATCGACTGCGCGGTCTCCGGGCGCAGGTAGGCGATTTGGTCTCCGGTTGCGCCGAAGTTCGTCTGGAGCATCAGGTTGAACTGGCGGGGCTCGGTGAGCAGACCGCCGTTCTCCGGGTTGAAAGAGGTGCTGCCGGTGACCTCCTCGCGGCGATCCTCGATCAGCTCGAGCTCCTTCGGGGAGATCTTCTTGTCCGGCATCAGCTCGCCGTAGAATTTCCGGGCGGTCTTGTGAGACTCGATCGGGTCCTTGCCCGGGGCCACGAGGACGGCGAAGGCGCGCTCGATGCTCCAGCCGGTCGCCGCATGTTTCGCCCCGCTGAAATACACCGCCGTGCCGTCTTGCGCGGGAATCTGGTCGGCGCGCAGGCGTGCCTTGGTGAGCAGGCAGTCGCACATGGGGTCGCTGAATCCGCCCACGTGCCCGGAGGAGACGAGCACCTGCTCCATGGTCAGGATGGCACCGTCCATGCCCAGCACGTCATCGCGCTCCTGGACGGTCTTCCGCCACCAGTAATCCTTGAGATTGCGCTTCAGTTCCGCGCCCAGCGGACCGTAGTCCCAGCACCCGTTCAGACCGCCGTAGAGTTCTCCGGCTTGGAAAATGAAGCCGCGGCGTTTGCACAGGGAGACGATTTTCTCCATGCGGGCGGGGTCGGTGAAGTCCTTGTTGGCCATAGGTCCGGTACGGGTCGGGGCGCGGATGGAATCAGGCGCGGGGACGGGCGGCAAGGCGGGATTGTGCGAGGGCCCGCTCTCGCCGCCGCGGCTGCGCACGCCCCTCTTGCCAGCACCGGCGGCTCGCCCGATGATCCGCCGCATGACCCGCTGCCCTTGGCTGCCTGCCGACCGCGATCTCTACCGGGAGTATCACGACACCGAGTGGGGCGTGCCTTCCTACGACGAGCGCCACCTTTTCGAGATGATCTGCCTGGAAGGAGCCCAGGCGGGCCTTTCGTGGTGGACGGTGCTCCAGAAGCGGGAGCACTACCGGAAGGTCTTCCGCAATTTCGAGCCGGAGGAGGTGGCAAAGATGAAGGATGCGGAGCTCGCGAAACTGGTTCTCGATCCCGGCATCATCCGCCACCGCGGGAAGATCGAAGCGGTGCGTGCCAATGCGAAGGCCTGGCTTGCTCTCCGCGAGAGGGAAGGGGACGCCGTGCGCTGGCTCTGGAGCTTTGCCGGCGGGAAACCCCGCATCAATTCCCCGCAGGGAATGGGCGACATCGCCGCCAAGACCCCGGAGTCCGACGCGATGAGCAAGGCGCTCCGGAAAGCCGGCTTCAATTTCGTGGGCTCCACCACGCTCCACGCCTTCATGCAGGCGACGGGGATGGTGAACGATCACACCGTGGACTGCTTCCGCCACGGAAAGTAGCTCACCAGGAGTAGTGTGCGGTGTAGGTCACCTTCTTCTCCTCATCCGGTGCAAGCTTCACGATGAACTCGATTTTCTGGGCGTCTTTCTTTTCATGCTCCATCGAGGCGTTCTCGATTTTCCAGTTCAGCCAACGCCAGAGGTGCTCCCGGACGACGATCTCCTTCGGTTCCTTCGAGCGGTTCTTGATGGTGATCTCCACGGTCTCCTTCAGCCACTCCGCCCGGTCGTCACGCTGGAAGCTCGCGATCTTCCTTTCCCCGATCAGGTCGAAGGCGTTGCCCGTGTAGAGCGAGACCTCCTCGTTCCTCGGGGTGTGGTCGATGTTGTTTTCGCCCACGAATTCCAGGTTCCCATCCTGATCGTCGGAGCGATAGAAGCGGACGCGCCCCGCGGGCAGCGGCACGCCCAGGCCGTTCGCTTCGTCGTTCTTGAATTCCCAGTAGATCGCCACGTCCTTGGGGAATTCCACTCCCTGCATCGGTTGGGTCTGGGGCGTATTCCCGCCGAAGAAGCGCATGGCGGCGGCGTCATAGACGTACTTCTTCACCGCCTTCACGGCAGGCGCGCGTAGGAATTCCACCTGCTTCGTCTCCTTGTCGCGGATCGTGAGGGGGCGCTGGAGCGTATAGAGGTGGAAGTCGTCGAAGGCCTTCTCCTGTACAGCCTGCGCGGCCTCCGCCTTCATCATCGTCTGATCCCGCAGCATCCGGGGGGCAGGCGACATGTCAGGCTCGATGATATTCACTTCGCCCGCGACGAGCTTCACCGAGGCTTGGTTGAAGCCGGTCCCGCTCCGGTTTTCCACCGTCACCCAGCCATTGAGCGTGACTGTTTCGCCCTTCTCCGGCGCCACCAGGTTATAGTCGGCCTCCCAATTGAAGCCACGGCTCAGGTACGAGAGCTGGGCATCGAATTTCGCCTCGGCTTGGCTGCCGAGCTGCCATGAGAGGGTGGGCCGGAGGATCGAGCCGTCGCCGAGCGTCGGGAAAAGGGGCTCGCCCGGAAGCTGGAAGCGGAGCTTGCCGTCCACCTCGATGATCGGGTCCTGCGGCTCGCCGCCGGGTACGTGGCCTGAGCGGATGATTTTGCCCGGTTTCAGCTCCACCTTGCCATCCGGATAGGCCGTGCGGAACTCGATTTCCTTTCCCTCGAAATGGCTGAGCAGCAGGGACCGGCTCACCGGATCGTTGCGATAGCTCTGTTCCAGGATTGAAAAAACAGCCTTCCCGGCCGGATCGCGCAGCACCACGGAATCGGGGAGCACTTGGGCCGTGGCGCGATCGAAGCTCAGGGAGGTTTCCCCGGCCTTCAGCTCCACGGGCAGGGACTCCCGGACGACGGCCAGGTTCCGGTTGTAGATCGTCAGCGCGGTTTGAGCGCTGGCGGCGGTGATCATGCTGGCGAATACGGCGGCGGTTTTCATGGCGGATGATTGGCTCGATTCGGTCTTCCTCACGGAGCAGCGGCTCGTCTCGGATGATTTAGAGCAGGACATATAATGGCTGGAGTCGGCGCGGGTCAGTCAGAAAGTCTTATCGCCGCCGGAAGAACGAAGCGGAGACGGGGACTCATTGTTTCCTGAAGAAAGACCCGCGGGGCCGGAAAATCTTAGCGGATTTTTTAGGAAAGCCCTTCCCCGGTCGCGGAGGTGCGGAGGCCTCACTGGACCGGGGCCATCAGGCGGGCGGCCCGGCACGCGAGCCGGAAGCCGAAATGGCGCTCGGTGAAATCGGTCACCTTCACCGGGTCCGAGTGCTGGAAGTCGATCTCCAGCATGTGGGCAACCTCCTCGACGAACGCCGGATCCGGGGAGAGGCCGGAAATTTCGAAGTTCAGGCGGAAGGAGCGGTTGTCGAGGTTCGCCGTGCCCACACAGGCAAGCTGGTCGTCCACGAGCATCACCTTCTGATGAAGGAAGACGCGTTTGTAGCGGTAGATCTTCACGCCGAAGGGAATGGTTTGTTCGAAGTAGGTGAAAGCCGATAGCCAGACCAAAAGGTGATCAGCCTTCTCCGGAATCAGGATCCGGACGTCCGCCCCGCGGATGGCGGCCGCCTGAAGGGCTGTGAGCACCCCGCCATCCGGCACGAAGTAGGGGGTCGCGATCCACAGTCTCTCCCGCGCCGTATTCGCCGCTTCCGCGACCACGAGTTGCCATGAGTCGGCAGGGTCGGCCGGTCCGGTGGGGATGATCGCTGCGATCTGGTCGGCCGTTTCCGCCTGGCCCGACCAATCAAGATCCGGGATCTCGTCCGCGGCCCAATTCCAATCCTCGATGAAAACGAGCTGGATCGCTTGCACCGAGGGTCCGCGCAAGCGCAGGTGCGTATCCCGCCAGGCCCCGTAACGCTGGTCCCGCCCGAGATATTCGTCCCCCACGTTGATGCCGCCGATGAAGGCATCCTTGCCATCCACCACCAGGATCTTCCGGTGATTCCGGAAGTTGATCTGGAAGCGGGACCACCAGAAGCGGTTCGAGCCGAAGGCGCGGCAGGAGATCCCTGCGTCCTCCATCTCCTTCAGGTAGGAGCGGCTGAGTTTGTGGGACCCGATTTCGTCGAAGAGGAAATAGATCTTCACCCCCGCCCGTGCCCTCGCCACCAGCGCCTCCTTGAAGCGCTTCCCCACCCTGTCGTTATTGACGATGAAGAAATTTACGAGGAGTTATCT
>CAMPGU010000219.1 GCA_946885645.1 uncultured Haloferula sp. | reverse complement strand
ATCCCGGGTGAGCCGCCTGCTCGATCCGAAACACGGGCATCCGCGGACCTACCACGTGCAGGTGGAAGGGCTACCGGATGCTCCGGCCCTGCAGCGGCTGGCGGCGGGCGGGCTTGATTTGAAGGGGCACAAAACCCTCCCCTGCCGCGCCTCGGAGCTCGATCCCGCTCCCGATTTCCCGCCCCGGGACCCCCCGATCCGCTTCCGCAAGAACGTGCCGGACTGCTGGATCGAGATGACCCTGACGGAAGGGAAAAACCGTCAGGTCAGGCGCATGACCGCCGCGGTAGGTCACCCCACCCTGCGGCTCGTACGGGTGGCAATCGGAAACCTCACGCTCCACCCGCTTGCGCCGGGAGAGTGGCGCGAACTCGACCGCTCCGACCGCGCCCGGCTGGGCTGAAAATCCTTACGGGAGGAATTCCACGCGCAAGCGCAGCGGCTTCGCGACTTCCGGGATCTCCATCTCGAGCGGGATATGCACCGTCACCTCCGTGCAGCCGTCGTCGAGCTTGCGGCGGGAAATCTCCCCGGGTCCGGCCCACGGGCTACGCCCGTTCTTGCGGGCGATCTCCACCCTCGCACCCTCCTCGGTGACCATATCCACGACGTAGGACACATCCCGGGGGATCTCCGGCGGCAGCACGAAAACCATCACCGGCTCGGGCGGATCGCCCACGAATGCAAGGCTCGGGAGCTTGTCCCACGCGTCCGCATCGTTCATGGGTGCCAGATCGAAGGCGTAGGCCATCAGATTGGTGATGCCGTCGGTATCGAGGTCGGCATCGGGCGCGGCGAAGACTCCCACGAGGCCGTTCGCACTCGCCCAGTCGAAATAGTCCCCGTCACCCGCCGCCAGAGCGGAACCCGGGCCGCAAACGAACAGCCCGCAGGAGATGACGACGGCTTTCAAACGCATAAAGGCGGGAAAGATAACTTCTATGCTAATCCCGTCCAGTCCCGATTCCGGCACCGGACGACCCTCACGGTCAGGGATTTAACCTCGCCGAGCGCCGGAGGACTCGGCCGATTTCACGTCTCCCGCGTCTTCGGGCCGTAGTGCACTTGCTCCAGATACAATCCGTCCGGCGGGGCGCAGTGCGGCGATTTTCCCAAGGGCAGACCCGGCGGCTGATCGAGATAAACCGCCGCCTCGTCCAATCTCAGCCTGCCCTGGGCAGCCTGCACCGCGGTGCCCGTCAGCAGGCGCACCATCTTGTAGAGAAAGCCGTCCCCGGAATAGGTGAGGCACCAGCCCCACTCGATCGGCTCCAGCGAGACTTGGGAAATGGTGCGGACGTAGCTCGTCTCCTCCGTCTCGTACCCGCGCCGGGCGCCGAAGGCCTCGAAATCGTGCCGGCCCGCGAAGAGGTCCAGCACGTTTTGGAGCATGTAGGGATCGAGCTGCCGGGGCAGATGCCAAGCCCGCCCGTGGCGGAACGGCGACAGGACCGGCTCGGTGGAAATCTCGTAGCGGTAGGTCTTCCCGCTCGCCGAATAGCGCGCGTGGAAATCCCCGGGCACCTCTTCGCAGGACATCACGCGGATGGAGCCGGGCAGCTTGGAGTTGAGCGCGGGAACCCAGTTGAAGGGATTCATCGTGATCTCCGCCGGCGGATCGAAATGAGCCACCTGGGCAAGCGCGTGCACGCCGGCATCCGTCCGGCCGGAGCCGTGCAGGCGCACCGGCTTCTTTGCCGTCTCCGCAATCGCCTTCTCCACGAGGTCCTGCACCGTGTTCCCGCCCGTCTGGGATTGCCAACCGCCGATGCCACGGCCGTCATACGCGAGGATCAATTTCAGCCGCACCGCGCGAGCCTGCCTTGGAGAGACTCCGCGTCAACGCTGGTCGCAGCGGGACCAGCCCGGATGCGGCCGAGGTCGCGGTTCCTTGGAGCTTTTAACTTTCGGCAAGAAGCCCGCGCTCCAGCTATTCCTTCCGGGCGATCCACTTTCCATCGGCCAACTAGCCCCCCTTTCCTGCCGCTTGGAGAAGGAGCTTCTGGCAAAGCCCGAAGCTTGGCGGGAATCGAGAATTGAAGCGAACGAACGACCCCCGATTGGAATACAGTGGAGTACTTCGAAGGCCCTCAGGACCCGCGCCCTGAACCTCTTCCCTGATACCTATGAGACTCCATCATCTATTTTTCGCCCTCGCATTCGCATCCTCTGTAGCGGCCGAAGAAACTGCCGCCGGAAGACCGAATATCATTTATTTGCTCGCCGACGATCTGGGAGCCTATGACGTGGGCTGGCGGAGCGCCGGCATCAAGACCCCGAATCTGGACAAGCTCGCGCGGGGTGGTGCCACGCTGGATCAATATTACGTCCAGCCCGTCTGCTCGCCGACCCGCGCCGCCTTCCTCACGGGCCGCTATCCTTTCCGCTATGGATTCCAGACCGGCGTGGTCCGCCCATGGGCAAACTACGGGCTTTCCCTGGAGGAGAGATTGCTTCCGCAGGCGCTCAAGGAGGCGAACTACCAGACCGCCATTACCGGGAAGTGGCATCTCGGCCACTTCAAAGCGGACTACCTACCGACGAAGCGGGGATTCGACCAGCAGTATGGCCACTACAACGGAGCCTTGGACTACTTCACCCATGTCCGCGACGGAGGCTTCGATTGGCACCGCAACGACAAGGTTTCGCGCGACGAAGGCTACGCCACGACCCTGATCGGGAACGAAGCTGCCCGCGTCATCCGCCAGCGTGACAAGGCGAAGCCGCTTTTCCTCTACGTGCCCTTCAACGGCGTCCACTCCCCCCTCCAGGTCCCGGAGAGCTACCTCGCGAAGTATCCCGACCTGAAAGGGAATCGTAGGATCTATGCCGCGATGATCACCGCGCTGGACGATGCGGTGGGCGAGATCGTGGAAGCGGTTGAAAGCGAAAATATCGCGGGGAGCACGCTGATCGTTTTCTCAAGCGATAACGGCGGCACCAACCCCGGGAAGCTCTCCGACAACGGCCCGCTCCGGGGCGGAAAATACACGGTGTATGAAGGCGGCGTCCGCGTCGCTGCCTTCGCGACCTGGCCCGGCAAGATCAAGCCCGGATCGTCCATCCAGGCGCCGATCCACATTTGCGACTGGTATCCCACGCTCGTGAATCTGACCGGTGCGCCGAAGGAGCAAAAGCTAGCCGTGGATGGGATGGACATCCTCCCATTGCTCACCGGAGAAGGATCTGCTCCTGAGCGCGAGATCATCCTTAACGCCGCTCCCGATGAAGGAGCGATCCGCGCCGGAGATTGGAAGCTGGTGATTCACAAAAAAAGAGGGCCGGAACTCTATAACCTCGCGTCCGACCCATCGGAAAAAAAGGATCTCTCCGCGCAGGAGCCCGAGAAGGTGAAGCAGCTCAAGGCCCGCTACGATCACCATGCCGCCCTAGCGGTGCCACCGAAGGCCGGACCGGACCCTGCTGGCTTCAAATCACCGGCAATCTGGGGAGAATTTTGACATCCCGGTGTCCTCGCCTTTCCAGCCCTCGGAATCTTGGACGCTTTGGGCCGGCCCGCGGCTCACGAGCGGGAGCGCCGATTCCATGGTGCCTTGGCCAGGAGAAGGCCCATCCCGCACCAATCGGTTAGACCGGCAAACACCAGGCCCGCGCCTACAAACGCCGGAAGTCCGAAGAAGCCCCTGTGGACAAACCATCCCAGCAACACTCCGATCAGCACCAGGGTGCCTGCGGCAATTCGCACCTGCCTCTCCAGGGAGATGATCTTCCCTTCCCCCCGGATCACAGGTAGCTCCGATTCGATCCAAGCCTGGGTGCCGCCTTCCACAACCACCGTGTTTCCATAGCCCGCGGCAACAAATTGATCGGATGCCTTCTGCGCGCGCGCCCCGCTTCGGCAAAGGAGGAAAATGGGCTCGGCGGAAGGCAGCTCGCCGTCCCCGATAAGGCGCTTGGGCTCCAACTCTCCCAGCGGGTAATTCCTCGCCTGCGACACGTGCACCTCATCGAACTCAAGGGGAGTACGCACATCGATAAGCGCCGGAGATGGCGTCTCTTCGAGCAAACGCTTCAGATCGAAGACTGAGATGGTTCTCATCGGGTCATTCCACATCGGAATGGTAACCAAGGGCTTCACGGACGCGAAGCGGGTTGGATCCGGCGATGTGGAAGTCGAAGGTATGGGCGATCCGGACAATTGAAAGGCCTTGTTCTCCTTGGGCACCGGGAGGAAAAGCCCCGAAAGCCAACCACGGCTTCCACAACGACTCTACCGGCCGCCACCACAACGAACAGGCCGAGCTCGCATGGACCCGGATGACCGGGTTCTCCCGCAAGCACCTGGCGTGATCGGCGCTGCTTCCGCGCGGGGACCTCGGGCAAAGGAAGACCTTTCAAGTGGTCGGGGTGGCGGGATTCGAACCCACGGCCTCTTCGTCCCGAACGAAGTTTCCACAAGAATCTAATGATTGAGTTCAAGCAACTTCTGATCCCACAAAGCAGAACCCCTTGGCAGTTGCCAGTAAAGTTGCCAAAAATGCACCATGGCTCGTCCGAAAAAAGTCGTTCACTTCAAAGTCACCAAGTTCGCGAACTCGTCGTCGGGCACCTTTTCCCTGGCGGGTAACAGGAACAACGAAGGACGGCACCAGGATCCGCCGGAACTTCGCAAATCGGGCTGAAGCGCTTCAGGAGCAGGCAGACCTCGAAGTGGAGTTCTTAGGCGGTCAAGAGCACCGCAAGGCCCTGCGCACCTCTCTCAATGCCGATCAGCTTTTGGACGCGGAATCGGCGCTGCAACTGGTGGGGGGCATGAGCCTTTCGACACTTGCCTCCCACTACCTCGGTCTACGGGCAAGGTGCCGGGAGAAGGGGGCCGACTTGGATCAAGCGATCGCGTTTTTTGAAAGCCGCTATTGATCGGACCCGCGAATTGGAGCCAGGGGATGTGTTAGTCCGGGCGGCTTGATTCGGGGTTTAGGGTTTCCGGTGATGCTTGTCGATCCTGCGCTTGCCGGGACACGAATTCATCAGGGCTGAGGTAGCCGAGCCCGCCATGCGGGCGCACCCGGTTGTATTCTTCACGATAGTCGCCGATGACGATCCGCGCTTCGGTCATTGTGAAGAAATGCTCACGGTTGAGGCACTCGTCGCGGAAGCGCCCGTGGAAGCTCTCCACATACCCGTTCTGCCACGGGCTGCCTGGGTCGATGTAGAGCGTCCGGATCTTCTTCTCCGCCAGCCATGCCTGCACCTTGCGGGCGATGAATTCGGGGCCGTTGTCGCTGCGCAGGTATTCCGGAGCACCATGCTCCGCCACGGCGTTGCCGAGCCACTCCAGCACGTCCTCCGAGGTCAGGGCACGGTCGGCGTGCAGCACGTGGCACTCCCTCGTGTGTTCGTCGAGGATCGTCAGGATCCGCAACGCGCCGCCACGTTGGGTGGCGTCCGCGATGAAGTCCCAGGTCCAGACGTGCCCGCGGCGCTCCGCACGAGTCGGCAGCCCGGTGGAGTGGCCTCGTCTGATCCGCTTGCGCCTGGCAGGTGGCACCCGCAAGCCGCAGGCCCGTCTGATCCGTTGCACCAACCGCTTGCCGGCCCTCCAGCCTTCACGCCGCAGCAGCGCGGCGATCCGACGGTAGCCATAGCGGGGATGCAGGTGCGACAGCTCCTCCATCCTTTTGCCAAGCTTCGCTTCCAACGGCGTGGCCTCCCGCGGTCGATACCTGAGCGTCGAACGGCTCAGGCGCAGGAACCGGCACGCGGCCCGCCCCGAGCACAGCTTGTTTTCCATCACTTCCAAGGCAGCCCGGCGACGGTGCGCCGGGCTCACCACTTTTTTTCGCATACCGCTTCCAGCACCCGGTTCTTGAGCAGGGCTTCGGCCAGCATCTTCTTCAACTCGCCGTTCTCCCGTTCCAGCTCCTTGAGCCGCTTCGCCTCGTTGACATCCATCTGGCCGAACTGCTTCTTCCAGCGGTGGAACGTCACCTCCGACACGTTGTGCTCGCGGCACACGTCGGTGATCTTCTTCCCTCCGTCGGCCTGCCGCAGGATGCGGATCTTCTCTTCGGTCGTGTAGCGTTTTCCTTTCATGGTCGTGTTTGGTCCGTGGGCTGCGCCCCCGGACTAACACTCTCCCCGGCTCGAAAAAGCGAGGTCACGTCAAGGTGTAAAGCCCGAACCCAGCTGCCTACTCTCCCGGTTCCCCGATGGAGAGTCATACGGTCCAAATCCTCCTCAAGCGCCTCAAGGCGTTACGGGTGGAACGCGGACTAACCCAAGAGCAATTCGCAGAAGCCTCCGGGATTTCCTACAAGTATTATCAGGCGGTTGAGGCAGGGCGGAAACAGGACCTGCGGCTCTCTACTCTCGTACGCTTGGCATCGGCTCATGGAATGGAAGCATGGGAATTGTTGCGGCCGGACGGGGGCGGACGGAAGCCCGACAAGAGGTCCGGGAACGCACATTGACGAGCGGACGGCGTTCATGCTTCGCCAACTGTCAAGAAACGCGCGTCCTCCCTTTGAGAACAGCTGCTTTCCCGGTCCGGATTCCACTGCAATCACTGCATGCTACCGCCAATCGGCAGCAAAGCCGGTCAGCGCTCACTCAGAGCTACTGCATGACTCTTTCTCGACCACCTATTGGCGGGGGGCGGGAGAAGCCTGGTCATTCCGCCGCAGGGCGCGCGAATCCGCCGCCATGGTCCGAGGCAAGAAGATGGTTTCCGGCAGCCCGGTAGATGAGCGTCAGATTCTGGCTCGGATGTTGGAAGACCTGCACATCGGGATCGCCGGTGCGAGCCGAATACCACGCCGGCGGAGGCAGATCCTCCGCGAGCCAAGGTCGAGGGCTATCCGCCGCGGCGAGGCCGAAGGTCTCCTGAGCGCGCAGGTCGCGCAAAAGACGCGGACCCGGGTGGAGCTGGATGAACCAAGCCCAGCGGTTGACTCCGCTGTCGTCCGACCGCTCGTAACGTACGGCGTTCACGATTCGGTCGTCGCTCTGCGGGTGACGCCAGAAGGCGCGGCGAAACACTTCCTCGGGGGCCCAATCGTCCTGCAGGCGCTGACCTTCAGGCAAGGGAACGACGGGCGATATCGCCCGTC
>CAMPGU010000218.1 GCA_946885645.1 uncultured Haloferula sp. | reverse complement strand
TTTCGGGTCGGCGGAAAGCGTCGGGAAAAGCTCGCTCACGACATATACTCCGGACGAGTCCGCGTGATTGCGGATGAAGCGGCCGGAGGACCCGCCGCCGAACATGCTCATCGGGTCGCCGCCCGATTCGAGGTTCTTGCCGAGGGTGAGACGGGCCAGCTCGGTGCCCGCGTCGTTGGAAAGCACCACCTCGGTTCCGCGATCCTTCTCTTCCTTCGCGCCCGGATCCATTCCGAAACGGGGCGCAAAAGAAGGTTCGGACTCGATGCCCTGCGTGACTTTCACTTCGGAGAGCGTCCGGAGGAATTCATTCACGTTGGTGACATTGGCAGGATAATCCCCGCGCTCCGCGATCAACCACTTGCCGTCCTTGCGGACCAGCGTGGAGGTGTTCTCGCCGGAGCTTACCCGGATCTTCGCGGCTTCCTGCACGGGAAGATCCGCGAAGAGGGTCTGTCCGCGGGCGCGCTCGGTC
Organism: uncultured Haloferula sp.; assembly: GCA_946885645.1. The sequence goes on along the minus strand of CAMPGU010000218.1, from coordinate 6,620 downwards.
TTGCTCTGGAAGCCCTTCGAACTGGTCGAGCGGGCGACGAAGGCGGCGGCGGCGAGGAGGATGGCGAGGATCCAGAGGACAACGACTTGTCGTTTGTTCATGGCTGGAGGTGTTTGGGGTAAGGGTTCAGCGGGCGCGGGTGGAGGAGCGGCGTTTCACGAGCAGACCGATTCCGAAAAGGACGACGAGCGCCGGGACGCCGACCACGTTGAGGAGCGTGGTGGCGCCTGCCAGCTTGTCCTTCTCGCGTCTCAGGTCCTTCTGGAGATCGCGGATTTGTTTGCGGGCCTCTACTTCCTGCTGCCGCAATTTCCGGATCTCCGCCTCCTGTTCGGGCGAAAGATAGAGCTCGGACCCGGCGGCCTTCTGGGTCTGGAGATCGTTCAGCTTTTTCTGCGCCTCCTCGGCTTGAGCTTCGAACTCTTCCATCTTGCTGCCCACGCGCTTGTTTGCTTCAGCCTCCATCTCCTTGATCTTGGTGAAGGGCCGGGCGATCGCCGCGCGGCTGCGGGCACCGATGAGGTGCGTGGACGAAGCCGCCTGATCGATGATGTTGAAGAGCAGGGAAGGGTTGCCGTTGATCTGCCGGGCCACCTGCATCCCGCCGAAACCCTGCACCTGATAGGCAAACTGGTCGAAGAACGCGTCGATGTCGGAGATCAGGAAGACATTGCCCTCCTTCGTCGCCTCGACCAAATGAGCGGGCTTGTCTTCCTTCTTTTCTTCTTCCTTTTTCTCGCCGTCCTTGGCTTCGCCTTCGGCGGGGGTCTCCTCTTTCTCTTCTTCAGCCGCGGCTTCTTCGGTGCCGGGCTTGCCCGTGGGGAACGCGGACTTGAAGTTGCCTTTCAGGTGCATCACCAGATCGTAGGCTTGGGTGCCGCGGAAGCCGGTGGCAAGGCGCGGGTCGAGCTGCGAGGCCTTCGTGGAATCGACAAAGCCCGCCTTCGGGGAGGACCTCACCAGCGTATTGATGGTCACCCCGGCCCCGCCGGTCTTCGAAAGGCCGCCGGGCAGGAAGAATACCAGGCTCGTGAGATCCTTCGTGATCACGTTGTCCTTTTGCGGCATGCCGTCCTGCGGAACCGTGAGCACCGCGATGCCGGGACGTCCGCCGTTCATCGTGGTCTGGTAGTTTTCGTCGGCAAGGACCTGCGGGTCCATCGCCACGCCCCAGGAGCCGAGCAAGGTCGGGAGGGAAGAAGCGGTAGGCAGCCCCGGAGCGCCGCCCATCATCGGGTTCGGCGGCGGGCTGCTCATCTGGGCCGCTACCGAGAAGGGATCGACGCAAGCGACCACCGTGCCGCCCTGGAGCAGGTACTGGTCGATCGCGAATTCCGCTTCAGGCGTGATGTTCGCCGGGTGGAAAAGGAGCAGCACGTCGATGTCCGGATCGATCTTCTCCGGAGTCATCGTGAGATCCTTGATCTCGTAGGACTGGGAGAGTTGCTGGTAGATCACCCACGGCTGCGTGCCCCGCTGGCCCGGCATCATGGCGGGGGCGCCGTTGATGGGCAGGCCCGCCATCAGACCGATCACCGGCTTGTCGGGGCGGGACACTTCGGTGATCGCCTTCGAGAGCTGGTACTCCAGCATCGTTTCCTGGTTCGGATCCAGGAAGGGGATGGTGGAAGTGCGGTCGAGGCAGGAGACGGCCAGGCCGAAATAGAGGTTCTGATCGTTGATGGCCTGGCCGCGGATCCCGTCGAGGTTGGCGGAGTCCTCCGCGTCGGTGTCGGGCTGCGGATCGAGCTCCTCCACCCGCAGTTTTCCGCCGGAGAGATTCTCGTACTCCGCCAGCAGGTCGTCCACGCGCCGCATGTGGAGCTTCAGGTCTTCCGGCATGTAGTCGGAGCTACGGGTAGCGTAGTAGCGGATCGTCACCGGGGCGCCGAGGTCCTTGAGGATGCCCTTCGTGCCGTCGGAAAGGGTATGCACCTTGTCCGTGGTGAAGTCCGCGTTCTTGTGACCGATGCCGAGCGAGGACACCAGCAGGTTCAGGGAGATGACGATGACCAGGAGCGCGATGATGGCCAGCACGGCCCGGCTCATCGGGTGGATGGTCTTTGCTTCTTTGCTCATGAGATGGAAGAAGGAAGGTTTGGAAAAAGGGGTTCAGGCGCGCTTGGCCGTCAGGATGGCGCTGGTGCCGAGCAAGCAGGCGAGGATAATGGAACCGAACCACACCGCGTCCTGCAGGCGGAAAGCCCCGCGCGCGAGAGACATGAAGTGATCCCAGACGCCGAGCGAGGTGATGGCATTCGAAACGCCGGGCGGCAGCGCCTTGGCATAGGCCCGGACAAAGGGATCGAAGGTCCCGAGCACGATCACGATGCAGAGCGTCGCCGCCACGATCAGGCAAATCACCTGGTCGCGGGTGAAGGCCGAAATCAGCAGCGTGATGGACAGGAAGCAGCAGGCGACGAGGAAGCCGCCGATGTAGCCGGAGAGGATGGTCAGGTTGTCGGGGTCACCGAACCAGTTCACCGTGATCCACATCGGGAAGGTCAGCAGCAGCGCGACCAGCCATACGAGGGCGGCCGCGATGAACTTCCCGAAAATGATGCTCCACATCGGGATCGGCATGGTGCCGAGCAGCTCGATGGTGCCGCTGCGGTGCTCTTCCGCCAGCAGGCGCATTCCTACCGCGGGCACCAGCACCATCAGGATGAAGGGGAGATAGGCGAAGAAGGAGTAGGTGAGCGAAGCGTCTTGTACCTCCATGAAGCCGCCTAGCGTGAAGGCGAACACCATGGAGAGCAGGAGGAAGACGACGATCACCGCATAGGCGATCGGATGGCTGAAATAACTGCCAAGCTCGCGCTTGAAGATGGTCCAGACGTTTTTCATGGAAAGGTGTGGAGGGTGAAGAAGTTAAAGCGGCGGCGGTATCGAGCGTCGTGACCTTCCGGAAAAGGTCGGTCAGGGACCCGGTGCCGGATTTCCGGATCAGCTCGGCCGGAGTGCCGTCTTCGACGATGCGGCCCCGGTCCACGATCACCGCGCGGGTGCAGGCGGCCTCGACTTCCTCGAGGATGTGGGTGGAAAACAGGATCGCCTTGGTTTCTCCGAGCCGTTTGATGAGCTGGCGGACCTCGTGCTTCTGGTTCGGGTCCAGGCCGTCGGTGGGCTCGTCCAGGATCAGGACCTCCGGATCGTGGAGCAGCGCTTGGGCGAGGCAGGTGCGGTGGCGGTAGCCCTTGGAAAGGGTGTCGATGGATTGGAAGGCGACGCTCTGGAGGAAGCAGGTCTCGATCGCCCGCTCCACGGCATCTTTTTTCGTGTTTCCGGAGAGACCGCGGACATCGGCGCAGAAACGCAGGAATCCGGTCACCGTCATATCATTGTAAAGCGGCGCGGATTCGGGGAGGTAGCCGATCTTCTGCTTCGCTTCATTCGGTTGGTCCACGATGGAGAAGCCGCAGACCTTGGCTTCTCCGGAGCTGGGCGGGAGGAATCCGGTCACCATCCTCATGGTGGTGGATTTTCCGGCACCGTTAGGGCCTAGGAAGCCGAGCACTTCGCCTTTCCGCACGGAAAAGGACAAGTGATCGACGGCGGTCTTCGTTCCGAACTGTTTGGACAGGTTCTCGACTTCGATCATGGGATCACAGGGTTCTGATGGGAAGGATTAGGACGCTTCGCGGAGCGACACGGAATGCGGCGCGCGTCTGAAAAAATTGCTGGGACAAGGCTTGGCAAGGGAAAAGCCGTGTCATGGACGCCCATCGGATTTTGCGGCTGACCCGGGAGCGGCAATTGGGTTAGACAGGGATCGATGAGCGTCCCGGAGACCGAGATCAAGCTGGAATACGAAACGGCCCCCTTCCTCAATTCCCTTTTCGCCAATGATGCGAAGGAACTCCGGTATCTGGAGGGGAAGCTCGGTGTCCGGGTGGTCACGCGCGACGGATGGATCCTCTTCGTCGGGCCGGAGGAGGGGGTCCGCCGCAGCACCGCGGTGTTTTCCGATCTGGAGCAGGCCCGGCGACAAGGTATCGAGATCGAATCGCGGGATTTCCGGATGGCCGTGGATCTCGTCGCCGAAGGCGGCGGATCGATTTCGGAGCTTTCCGAAGTGAAATTGCTGGGGATCCGGGGCCGCAAGCCGGTGGTGCCGAAGACGCCCCGGCAGCTGGATTATTTGAAATCCATCGAGAAAAACGACGTCGTCTTCGGCCTGGGCCCCGCGGGGACCGGGAAGACTTATCTGGCGATGGCGATGGGCTTGGCGATGCTGAAGGCGAAGCGGGTGGGTCGCGTCATTTTGACGCGGCCCGCCGTGGAGGCCGGCGAAGCCTTGGGCTTCCTCCCGGGGGACCTCCGGGAAAAGGTAGCCCCCTATCTGAGGCCCCTCTACGATGCGATCCATGACATGATCGGCCATGAGGAAGGAGAGCGATACCTCGCGGACGGTACCATCGAAATCGCTCCCCTGGCATTCATGCGCGGCCGTACTCTGGCGCGTTCTTTCGTCATTCTCGACGAAGCGCAGAACACGACGCGGGAGCAAATGTTCATGGCGCTGACGCGCTTGGGCGAAGAATCGCGCATGGTGGTGACGGGAGACGGCTCCCAGATCGACCTCAAACCGAACGTTCCTTCCGGGCTGTTCGAGGCCGAAAGGGCGCTCGCTGGCGTCCGGGGCATCGACTTCATCCGCTTCAGCGGCGCGGACGTCGTCCGGCATCCCGTGGTGGGGCGCATCATCGACGCCTACGACCGCCACCGCAGCTCCGCCTGATAAAGTGCTGAAGATCAACAAAGGCAGCGCATTGATAGTCGTATCTCGTTGATTTTTCGCAAATTGGAACTTGTTTAATCGCCGGGGGCCGTGGGGGGATTTGCGCATTGCAAAAGGGGGGTAAATCTTCTAACGACCGCCCCCGCCGATGGACTTCCGGTCCGGATCGGCCCCGTTCTCGCAACCCAGTTGCCATACCGTGGGATTCATAGATGCCTTCAAACGCTGGCGCCTCGCGCGCCGCGGCATGTCGTCCGGCCGCAAACGCCGGGTCCATGCCGAAAACCCGGTGGCGATGACGTTGGACCGCAGCGTCTGGGTGCGCTTTAGCTTGTATTTGGCCTTCTGCGCCGGCGTGGCGGTCATGGTCCTGCGGGCAGCCTCCGATACCAATTTCGTCGATGATCCCATGCGGGGGGCGGTGTTCGGATTCGTGGTGGCGGGTACCGCCGTGGCGGTCCTCCAGAGCATCCACGAGTCCGTGTCCCAGCGGAACGGCCGGATCTTTCTCGTGCTGGGCGGGCTGGCGGGCCACATGGCGGTGGTGCGGGGGATTTCCCTGATGGTGGATGCCAACGAGATGGCGGGGGAGATGAAGTTCCTGCTCATCCCCTTCGCCCTGACGCCGATGGTCCACGCGGTGCTGCTGGGCAGAGGGGTCGGCACCTATTCCACGATCTATGCCGCCTTCCTCGGGTCGCTAGTGATGCCGAAGCCGGATGTCCTCCTTTACGTCGCCGTCAGCCTCGTCTGCGGCCTGGTGGCCGTGCAGGCGGTGCACCGGGTCAGGAAGCGGGTCCAGTTGCTCCGCGCCGGGGTGTACTCCGGGGTGGCGGCGCTGCTGCTGTGCATTATTTTCGGGCGGATCGACCTGATGCCCGGAATGGGCGACCAACTGGAGGGCCTGAAGGAAGCCGGCCTGAGTTCGCTGGCGGCGCTCGGCACGGGTATCGTGATCGCCCTGCTGGTTAGCGGCATGCTCCCGGTGCTGGAAGGCACCTTTCACCTCACCACGGACATTTCCTGGCTGGAGCTGAGCGATCTCAATCACAAGCTCCTCCGCCGCCTCCAGTTGGAGGCTCCGGGGACCTTTCACCACAGCCTGGTGGTGGCCTCGCTTTCGGAAGCGGCGGCGGAAGCGGTCGGCGCGAATGCCGCCATGTGCCGCGTTTCCGCCTACTACCACGACATCGGGAAACTCAGCAAACCCGAGTATTTCATCGAGAATCAGGTGGAAGGCGGGGAGAATCCGCACGATGCCCTGACGCCCACGATGAGCGCGCTGATCATCATCGCGCACGTGAAAGACGGCGTCGATCTGGCCGTGAAGCACAAGCTGAACCCGCGGGTGATCGACATCATCCAGGAGCACCACGGGGATTCGCTGGTCAGCTATTTCCACCGCCGCGCACAGGAGCAGAAGAAGGCGGAACTGGAGAAAGTGGAGAAGGGCCTCGAAAATCCCGAGGATCTCCCGAAAATCGACGAAAAGAACTTCCGCTATCCCGGCCCGCGACCCCGCACGCGCGAAAGCGGCATCGTGAGCTTGGCGGATATCGTCGAGAGCGCGTCCCGCAGCCTGAAAAAGCCGACTCCGGCGAAGATCCGTTCAATGGTCGAGGATCTGGTGGAGTCGCGCGTTTGTGACGGCCAGCTCGACGAATGCACGCTGACCCTGCGGGATCTGGCGAAGGTGAAGGACAGCTTCTGCGCGACCCTGCGCAGCATGCTCCACACCCGCATCGACTACCCGAAGGATGACGACCGCAGCACCTTGGGAAGAAAATCCGACCTCGAACGCCGGAACAGCGGATCGAAGACCCAACCGGCCAAAACCGCGCCGATCCAGCCTGCTCAACACGCCGCCCTTCCCCGAATA
>CAMPGU010000217.1 GCA_946885645.1 uncultured Haloferula sp. | reverse complement strand
GCACGAAATCAAAGTGCGACGCGATCGCGGCGGAGGTGAAAAAGCGCACCGGCCGGGAGATCGCCACGGCCCAGGTGGATGCCGACGATCCGGCCCAGACGGCTGCCCTGATCCGGAAAACCGGTGCCACGCTCGTGATTAACGTGGCCCTGCCCTACCAGGACCTCGCGATCATGGATGCCTGCTTGGACGCCGGGGTGGACTATCTGGATACGGCGAACTACGAGCCGAAGGACGTCGCCAAATTCGAATATTCCTGGCAATGGGCCTACCAGGAGAAGTTCGAAAACGCGGGCCGCTCCGCCCTGCTCGGATCCGGCTTCGACCCCGGTGTGACCAACGTTTTCACCGCTTGGGCGCTGAAACACCACTTCGACGAGATCCACACCTTGGACATCATCGACGTGAACGGCGGCAACCACGGCAAGGCCTTCGCCACGAATTTCAACCCCGAGATCAACATCCGCGAGGTCACGGCCGAGTGCCGCCACTGGGAGGACGGGAAATTCGTCGAAACCCCGCCGATGTCCGAGCACCAACCCTTCACCTGCCCGGACGGCGTGGGGACCTACGAAATCTACCGGATGTACCACGAGGAGCTGGAATCGCTGGTAAAACACATCCCCACCATCAAGCGGGCGCAGTTCTGGATGTCCTTCTCGCCGAACTACTTGAAGCATCTCGAAGTACTCCAGAACGTCGGCATGACCCGGATCGATCCGGTGGTTTACAACGGCGTGGAAATTATCCCGCTGCAGTTCCTCAAGGCCGTGCTTCCCGATCCGGGCGAGCTCGGCCAGACGACCAAGGGCAAGACCTGCATCGGCAACGTCATCACCGGCGTGAAGGACGGCAAGGCCAAGGCGCTCTACATTTACAACATCTGCGACCACGAAGCCTGCTTCGCGGAGGTCGGCAGCCAGGCGATCTCCTACACCACCGGCGTGCCCGCCATGATCGGCGCCAAGCAGATGCTGGAAGGCAAGTGGCGAAAGCCGGGCGTGTGGAACATGGAGCAATACGATCCGGACCCCTTCATGGCCGATTTGAACGTCCACGGCCTGCCTTGGCAATTCATCGAGCTGACGCCGGAGCAGGCGGCGGGGTTCGAGGTGGCGTGAAAGGGTGACGGAGGCCCGTCTCAACCCACCTCCCCGATCACTTCTTTCACCGCCCTCGCGGCGGTGCGGAATTGCTCGGCTTCAAGTGCGTTGAGGTCGGGGTGGAGCACGCGCTCGATGCCCCTTTTCCCGACCACCACCGGCAGGCTCAGGCAGACTCCCTCCACGCCGAGGAAACCGTCGATCTTCACGCTCAGGGGGACCGTGCGCCTCTCGTCGAGCAGGATCGACTCGATGATGTAGGCGGCGGCCTGGCCGATGGCGTAGCAGGTGTTCCGCTTCTTCCGGAAGACCTCGATGCCCGCCCCGGCCGCCTTGTCGCATAGGGCGCGCCGCTCCGGCGTATCGTCGATCTTCTCGCCGCCCGCCTGCGCCACGCTCATCGCGGGGAACTGGTGTTCGCCGTGCTCGCCCAGGATGTAGGCGCGGAGGTCGTCGGGATGGATCCCGATCATGACCGATAGCATCTCGCGGAAGCGGATCGAGTCCACCAGGGTCCCGGTGCCCATCACCCGCTCCGGCGGGAAGCCGGTCAATTGGAGCGCTTGCCACGTCAGGACGTCCACCGGGTTGGAAACCATCACCAGCTTCGCGGCGGGAGCCACCGCCGCGATCCGCGGCAGGAGCGCGCGCATAAGGGCGACATTGCCCTCGGCGAGCGAGTTCCGGCTGGTGATGCCCTCCGGCGTCGGCACGGAGGCACACATCGCGATCACCTCGCTGCCGGCACAATCGCCCAGATCCCCCGCCCTCACGGTTACCGGGACCTGGAGAAAGGCCTGCGCGTGCATCAGGTCCATTGCCTCGCCTTCGGCCTTGGCCCGGTTCGCCCCCACCAGCACGATCTCCCGTGCGGCCCCGCGCAGCATCAGCGTGTAGGCCAGCACCATCCCGACATGTCCCGGACCGAAGATCGTTACTTTCACGGGCCCTTCCTTCTCTGGCGCGGGCGGAAACTTCAACGTTCGATGTTGGACGTCCGGCGAATGCCGTTCATGGTCCGGGGGTGGCTTCCTTCGTCGTTTCCATCGCCGCGCTGAAGCGCAACTCCGCCATCCTCCGGGAAACGGCGGACGCGGCCGGCTGCAAGATCGTCCTCGCGCTCAAGGGATTCTCCTGCTGGAAGGCTTTTCCCTACATCCGGCAGGATCTGGACGGTTGCTGCGCCTCGGGCCTGTGGGAAGCGCTGCTAGCGCGGGATTACTTCGGCAAGCACGTGGTCACCTATTCTCCCGCGTATCAGGAGGAGGACATCCGGCAGCTCTGCGAATTCACGCATCACCTGGATTTCAACTCGCTTTCGCAGTGGTTCCGCTTCCGGGAGATGGTGATGGCCCACCCGCGCTTCAAGAGCGGCGAGTTCCACTGCGGGCTGCGGGTCAATCCCCAGTGCTCCACCGGCCATACCGCGCTCTACGATCCCTGCGTCCCCGGCTCCCGGCTGGGAATTACCGCGGACCAACTGGAGAATGCCGACCTGACCGGCCTCTCCGGCCTCCATTTCCATACGCTCTGCGAGCAAAACTCCGACGATCTGGAACGGACACTCGCCGCGGTGGATGAGAAATTCGGCCACCTGCTGCGCTCGCCGCAGTTCACCTACCTCAACATGGGCGGAGGGCACTGGATCACCAAGCCCTTCTATGATCGCGATCGTCTGGTCCGGCTGGTGAAGGAGACGCAGGAGAAATACGGCGTCGAAGTCTGGCTGGAGCCGGGCGAGGCAGGCGCGATCCACACTGGCGTGCTGCGCGCCGAGGTGCTGGATGTGTTCGAGTCGGCGGGGCACAAGCTGGCGATCCTCGATATCTCCGCCACCGCTCACATGCCGGACGTGCTGGAGATGCCCTACCGGCCCGATGTTTTCCTGGTGGACGGTGCGGCGTCCGCTGCGAAGCCCGCCGTGACTTTCGCGGGCGAGCGTTACCATCCCTCCGCGGAAAGCGGCGAGCACCTCTACCGCCTCGGCGGTCCCACCTGCTTGGCAGGCGATGTCACAGGGGATTTCGCGTTCCCGCGGCCCCTGAAGCCCGGGGATGTCCTCGTCTTCGACGACATGGCGCATTACACCATGGTGAAGACAACGACCTTCAACGGCGTGCCCCATCCTTCCATCGTGCTGCAGCATGAGGACGGAAGGCTGGAAACCCTCCGGGAATTCGGCTACGAGGACTTCCGGGACAGACTGGCGTAAGCCGACCCTCCCTTAATCCATGAGCTACCAATTTGTCCTGAGCATCGTGTTCCATCTGGCGTACGTCACGCTGGCGATTTGGATCGGTGTCATGCTCTTCCGCACGCGGTCCTTGGAAGGCTGGCTCACGATGGTCGCCGCCGTCTTGGGTATGATGCTGGACATTTTGCTGTACGTCGGCCCCAGAAAATCGGTCTTCGTCGGTCTCGGCGACCTCTCGTTGGGGAATATACTCAGCTGGGGGCGGATGCTCGCCACCCTGATCTTCCTGAGCGGGATATTGCTACACCTCTCCCGCTACCGCTCCCAAGCATCGAGGATGGCCGAGCTGGAAGCCATCATCCGGGATCGCGACGCCTGATCCCGGGCCAGCGGGGTCGAAGCCTCCTGCAAAGGGCGCAAATTCCTCGCATTACCGCTTTATTTTCCGTCAGTTTGCCCCTTCTTTCCGCCATGGTTCCGCCCGCCACCGCCAAGGCCTCTAAAACGAAGCAAGAAAACGGCTGGTCCACGGACCAATCCGCCGAGCTTTATGGCGTGGACCAGTGGGGCCACGGATTCTTCGGCGTCAACAAGAAGGGGCACGTCACCGTCAAGCTGGCCGATGAGGAGACGACCTCCGAGGTCTCGCTGTTCGAGATCATCGAAGGTCTGCGCGACCGCGGCACCAATCTGCCCGTGCTGCTGCGGTTCCGGGATCTGCTCCACTCCCGCATCCGGGAGCTGAACGAATCCTTCCGGCGGGCGATCAAAGACACCGGCTACCGCGGCGAATACCGTGGGGTTTATCCGATCAAGGTCAACCAGCAGCGGCAGGTAATCGAGGAGATCTCGGAATTCGGCAAGCAGTACCACTACGGCCTGGAGGCCGGCTCAAAGCCGGAGCTGATCGCCGCGCTGGCCCACATGCACGATACGGAGGCGTATATCGTGTGTAACGGCTACAAGGACGAGGAGTTCATCGACCTGGCCCTGCACGCCCAGAAGATGGGCCTGAAGATCATGCTGGTGCTGGAAATGCCGAGCGAGCTGGACTTGGTACTGGAACGCTCCCGCAAGCTGGGCGTGCTGCCGAATCTCGGCGTGCGCGTGCGGCTCTCCACCCGCGGCTCGGGCCACTGGGCGGAAAGCGCGGGCGACAAGTCCGTCTTCGGCCTGAGCGCTACTCAGGTGATCGAGGTGGTGGACCGCCTCAAAGCGGAAGGCTATCTCGGCTGCCTGCGCATGCTCCATTATCATCAGGGCAGCCAGATCCCGAATATCGCGGCGATCCGCGAAGGCGCCACGGAAGTCGCGCGCATGTATTGCGATCTCGTGAAGGAAGGCGCGCCGATGGGCGTGCTGGACATGGGCGGCGGGATGGCGGTCGATTACGACGGCTCGCACACGAATTTCCACTCCTCCTGCAACTACTCGATCCTCGAGTACTGCACCGACGTGATCGAGACGATCATGCAAATCTGCGACAAGGCGGGAGTCACCCATCCGAACCTGATCTCCGAATCCGGCCGCGCGATCGTGGCCTACTACTCGGTGCTCGTTTTCAACATCCTCGACGTCTCGACCGTCCAGACCACGGAAAAGGCCCCGCCGACGCCCGAAAACGCGCCGCAGAACCTGATCAACCTGATTGCGGTCAACAAGGATCTCAGCAAGCGCAACCTGCAGGAATGCTTCAACGACGCGGTTTACTACCGTGACCAGGTCCGGGCGCAATTCTTCTACGCCTCCGCGACGCTGCGCGAGCGCGGCCTGGCGGAGGCGTGGTTCTGGCACATCATGACCCGGATCTCGAAGCTCATCCTGGAGCTGGAGATCGTGCCGGAAGATCTGCGCGAGCTTTCCGACACGCTGGTGGATTTCTACTACGGGAACTTCAGCCTCTTCCAAAGCCTGCCGGACTCCTGGGCAATCAAGCAGCTCTTCCCCGTCCTGCCGATCCACCGCCTGGACGAGCGGCCGAAGCAGCGCGCCGTGATCGCGGACATCACCTGCGATTGCGATGGCAAGATCGACCGCTTCATCGACCGCGAGGATGTGGCCAAGGTCCTGCCGCTCCACGACATCAAGCCGGGCGAGCCGTATTACATCGCGACCTTCCTGGTGGGTGCCTATCAGGAGACCTTGGGCGACCTCCACAACCTGCTTGGCGACACCAACGTCGTCGGGGTGCATCTGGAGGGTGGCAAGCCGGTCTATACTCACGAAGTGGAAGGCGACACCGTGGCCGACGTGCTCAGCTACGTGGAATACGATCCGAAGGAACTGGTCGGCCGCTTCCGCGCCTTCGCGGAGAAAGCCGTGGCCTTGGGAAGGATCTCGCCGAAGGAGCGCCGCGAGGTGCTGGATCTCTATCGCACGGGCTTGAGCGGCTATACGTATTTCGAAGGCTAAAAGCCGCCGCCGCAGGGTCCAAGGACGCTTTCTTCTTAAAAAGCACCCGCAATGGCTCTCTACGATTCCATCGGCAAAGATTACTCGAAGACCCGGCGGGCTGATCCCAGGATCGCATCCAAGCTCATCGAGCTCCTCAATCTGCCTTCCGGTGCTACGGTGCTGGATGTCGGGGCGGGGACAGGAAAGTATGCCAGGGTACTTGCGGACCATGGTTTGAAGGTCATCGCACTGGAACCGTCCGAGGTGATGCGTTCCCAGGCCACTCCGCATCCGGGAGTGCACTTTGTGCCTGCTTGCGCTGAAAACATACCTCTCCCAGCTTCTTCTGCAGACGGCACCATAGTTATTCTGGCGCTACACCACTTTCGGGGGCGCGTTGAAGCGCTCAGGGAAATCATGCGCGTCACGGGCGCGGGGCCGATGGTGTTCCTCACGTTCGATCCCCCGGCTTTCGGTCGCTTTTGGCTCTCTGACTATTTCCCTGATCTGGGCCGGAAATTCGCCGGATCCGTTTCCTTGGATGAGATTGTTTCCGAAATCCAACAGCTCGCACCCCGACGGAAAGTGAGCACGGTTTCCTTTCCTCTGCCGCGCGATCTTCAAGACAAATTCGGGGCTGCCTCCTGGGGTCATCCGGAAGCCTATCTGGATGAGGAGGTGAGAAATGGTATTTCGGACTTCGCCCTGATGTCCCCTATAGAGGTTCAGTCCGGTCTCCAGAGACTGGGAGATGATCTTGCTTCCGGGCAGTGGGACGAAGCTCATGGCCATCTGCGGATGTTTGAAGCTCATGAGGTGGGCTACTATTTCATCGTGATCGAAAGCGATGCCTCCATCGCGCGGGACTAGACGATCCACGGCAAATCCGGGCGATCTGAGACTGCCGCCCGAGGGGCCTCAGACGATCACATCGATCTCCGGCCAAAGACGGGAGATAAGGGGCTCCTGTGCGGCCTCCATTCTCTCCCGATCCTCGGGCGTCTCGTCCTCGTGGCCGGCCAGGTGCAGGAGACCGTGGACCACATAGCGGAAGAGCTCCCTCAAGGGAGGCTCCCCGTTCTCCACCGCCTGGCGGAAGGCGACCTCCACCCCGATCACGATCTCGCCATGATGGAAGGTGATCACGTCGGTCTCGCCTTCGATGCCCATGAACTGTTCATGTACCCGCGCGCTGGTTTCGTCATCGACCAAGGCGATCTCCACGCACTCGTGCTCCAGCAAGGGTGCATCCCGAGCAACCACGTGTTTGAGCAGGATCTCTCCCGCGGCAAGCGCACCTCCCTTCTCCAGGGTAATCAGCCATGCCTCGGGAATTTCAAGACGCTCCTGGTTATTGCCTACGATCAGTTCCGGGCACATCGGGATCAAGTGGCTGACTGCTGCTGCGG
>CAMPGU010000216.1 GCA_946885645.1 uncultured Haloferula sp. | reverse complement strand
TGGGCCTTCATGAGTTTCCAGTCCCCGGCACCGCCGTCAAGCTTCTCCAAGTCCTCCACGCAGCGGATGAACAAGCCGGTCTCGCCCATGCGCCGGTCGCCGCGTTTCTGCGGCTCGCTGGCACCTGCGAGCAATTCAAGCTGGCGGCGGCGCTCCGGCCCCTCCGCCTTCGTGGCGACCTTCCATGCCTTTTCGTAGAAGCCGGAACGCCTGTCGCCCGCGTCCGGCAGATATCCGGAGATGGACGCCATCAATTCCAAGCGCTCGGGCCGCTTCAACTCCGGCTCCAGGTCCGCCAGCCAGCGCCACAAGTCTCCCGCGCTGCCACGGGTGCCGAAGAGATTCTCGATGACCTGCGCCCAGCGCACGTCGTCGTCCCCCGCATAGAGGCTGCATGCCTTCAAGACGGGACGCACCACCGGCAAGGCGAGATCATCCTCCGCTTCGAGCGCAAGCAGCCGTGATACACCGGCCAGGAAATTCTCCTGGCTGGCCGCGGCGAGTTCCATGAGCGGCGGCACGAACGCCTCCTCAACTTCCCTGTGAAGCCCGCGACGCTCCAGGAAATAGCCGAGTAGCGAAAGCTCCTGGTACTCCGTTACCTCCGAGTCCGGGTCGTCGATGATTACCTCGAAGCGCCTGGCAACCCAAGCGGTGTAGTCCGGCTTCTCAGGATCGATCTCCAACAGCCTCAGGGCCTCCTCCACCCGTTCCGAGGATTCGAGATAGTAAAAAGCCGCCGGCACGTCCCGCCGCAGGAGCACCTTCTCCCCTTCTTTATAATCGCCGGTGAGGAAAAGCATCATCAGACCCTTCGCCTGTTCCTCGTCATCGCCGCTGCGGGCGAGGCTGCGGAATCTCCGGACAAGCTCGGCATTGGGCTTCTTCCCCTCCCACGCGGCGACTGCATAGTCCCGGTAGTCGGGCAGGCCGGCCGAAGTCACAGCCTGGGGGGGAGCGGGGGCTTCGCGCAGCCACGGCAGGGGATCCCCCTGGATCAACTGCAAGCGGGCGGAGGCAAAGGGAAGTCCGGCCTGCTCCGCCTCGGCAGCGGCCTCGGGCAAACGTCCCGCCGCCGCGAGCGAGGTATAGCGCGCCAGATGCCCCGCATGACCTTGGATGCCCGCCGCATTTTTCAATTCCTCGTCTAGGGTCCCGAGCACCCGGTGCAGGCTCGCCATCGCCATATACTCGGCCGCCTCCGGACGGGCCATTTTGAGATAGGTGAAGGCACCGCGGATGTCCGGCGGCTCCGCTGCAGCGCAGTCCCGCGCCGCTTCGATTGCCACGCCCCGGACGGTGCTTTCCAGCATCGCCAGCGAGTCCTCGTTCTTCTCCAGCGCGTAAAGTTTCAGGATCTGGCGGAAGGCCCGTTCGTTGCGCAAATCGAAGATCACCCGCTGCCGCTCGTCGATCGAGCCACGGTCATAGCGCATCACCAACTCCACGATTTTCGCCGAGCTGTCCGGCAGGATGCCCAGCTCGATCTTGCGGATCAGATCGCGCGCACGGATCGCCGCTTCGGGATCCCGGCCTTCCGCAAGGCTCCGGAGATCCGGGAGCGCCGCCTCGCCGAACTTCCAGATCTCACGCGTGGCCGCCTCCCGGACCGCATAGGACTCATCGGAGAGCTTCGCGATGAGGAGCTCCGGCACCTGCGTCCCGGAACCCTGTGCGGCGGGTTCGAGAGGTGCCGCCGACAGCCCTGCGGCCGTCAAAACGGCCCCGAGCAGAACTCTCCCGGATCGGAACTTCATGAGCTGACAGCGTCTGCGATCCGAACGGGAAATCAACCCCGATCCTTGCGCGAAATGGCGTAGGAAGCGCATCCGCATCGGATGTGACCGCTATTCCCCGAGCAACTCCCTCACCCATAGCGGCACCAGCTCGCCTGCCATGCCGCGGCGGCTTTCGTGGAAAATTCCCGTGGCTGCACTTTCATCGAGATTGATTTCCAAGGTGTTCACCCCCGCCTCGCGGGCCCAGGAGACGAATCCGGCCGCGGGGTAAACCAGCCCGGAGGTGCCGATGGCAGCAAAGAGGTCCGCGCGGGAGATGGCAGCGGCGATCTCGTCGAGGCCGAAGGGCATCTCGCCGAACCACACGACATGCGGCCGCAGGCAGTCGATCCCGCCGCAGCTTGTGCAGATCGAGGCACGGCTCAAGTCCTCGCGACAAGGAGCCACCGCCCCGCATTGCGTGCAGCGGCTTTTCAGCAGTTCCCCGTGCATGTGCAGCAGTTCCGACGAGCCGGCCCGTTCATGCAGGTCGTCGATATTCTGGGTCACCAGGAAAAGCCGGTGCTTCCGGCAGCGGGCGAGCTTGG
Source organism: uncultured Haloferula sp. (assembly GCA_946885645.1). Next base: position 4,792 of record CAMPGU010000216.1, on the reverse strand, counting down.
CCAAGGCCGAGTGCGCCGGATTCGGCAGGATGCTCCCGTCCGTCAATCTGGCTCGCCGCGCATTGTAGAATTTATGCACCAGTTGCGGATCGCGGGTGAAGGCTTGCGGGGTGGCCACGTCCTCCACCCGGTGTCCCTCCCATAGCCCGTCAGGTCCCCGGAATGTAGGCACCCCCGACTCGGCGGAAATACCGGCACCGGTGAGGACGACGATGTTCATGGGACGAAAAACACCGCCGACGGCCCGACGGGCGAGCAGAAACAGGCGGAACCCGCGCGCCGAGGACCCGGCCAATCCTAGGACGATCCGGGCTCTCTCGAAGACATCAAGGAGATGCCTATTGACGGAAACCAAGATCATGAACATAACAACTCAGATGAAATTGGGTGCCTTGGGACTGACCGCGACGGCGTGCGTGTTGACGCTGCTGGCGTTGAACCGCTCCGGGAGCTGTGATTCATCGGGACGAGAGGATGTTCGGAATGAAGTTTCGCACTCTCCCAAGGGATGGCGGCCTGCTGTTCCGGAATCAGCACTTCTTGCCAAGCCCACGAAGCATCGCACCCGCGACAAATCACCCTCCGACGAAGCCGTTTCCCGTCTTTTACGACGAGAGCCGGAGACGGCGGACACAAAGTCCCGGCTTCAAGCCGTAGCCCCCGAGGACCGGGACCGCTTGGGCAGGATGCTCGCGGACGCCGTAACAACGGAAGACGAAGCGGACGACAAGGAAGTCATGCGGGAACTTCACCGCCTTTCCATCGAGCACAGCGCCACGGCGGCGGCGGAAAAACCTTTTTGAATACTCGATTCCATCACCACTAAACCAGAGATGAAAAGCAACCTGAAGTCGCAGACAACCCTCGGTGCCCTCATGATACTTGCCGTCGGGATGGCGGTTTCAACCGCTTGGAGTCCGCCGGTGGGAGATGACAATGTGATTGTTCCCGCGGGGCAGTACATCACTTCCGCAGGACCCATTGAATCGCATACCCCAACGGAAACGGCCAATGTTCTTTCAGCCGTCCCTGCGGTTGTTGTCGGATGGAACAATGACAACCTACGCACGGGAAGCACGGCAGACGCCGGCCGCGGCCTGATCGTGGGGAACTCAAACAAATTGAGCACGCGACTCTCCAGCTTCTATTCCGCGATCGTTGGGACTGGAAACGATGCCCGTGCCCAGTCGTCGCTGGTGGTAGGCTGGGACAACGACCTATGCAAAGACGCGACCGGCCTTACCGGATACACCAGCGCTGCTAAGAACGTTTTGCTCTCCGGCTACTCCAATATCGTGGAAGGGGGAAGCGAGAACTCAGCCATTTCAGGCCGATTCAACACGGTGCGTGCGGATCATTCGATTGTGTCCGGACAATCGAACACGGTTGAAGGGCCAGCCGTCGACACGAAGACGGCGACGTCAGTCGCTTTCGGTAGCAACAATCATATCATGAGTTCGGTAGGCTGGACAATCGGTTCCTCGAACGAGATCACCGGGACGGGAGGCATGGCCCTCGGTGTCGGTCTCACGGCGGATAGCTTTTGCGCCGTGGTGGCAGGGGAATACAACGAACCGATCAGCGGCGACCTCGACTCCGCGGAACCGGGAGATCCCGTATTCGTGGTGGGTAATGGTACTGCTCTTGCCCCTTCAAGTGCTCTCGTCGTAAAGCGCAACGGCGACGTCATCATCAAGAAAACCCAGGGAGACATCTCCATGGGAATCTACGGGGACTGACTCTACTTCCCGATGCAAAAGCGGCTGAAGATCGCGCCGAGCACTTCTTCCGCGTCCACTTTTCCCGCGATCTCGCCGAGGGCTTCCATCGCCTCCCGCAACTCCATGGCGGCGAGTTCGGGGGCGGAGCCGTGATCCAGCAGCTCGGCCGCGGCAGCGAGCGAAGCTTCCGCGCGGCGCAGGCAATCCCGGTGCCGGGTATTGACCGCAACCGCATGCTCGCCCCAATCCGCCTCACCAAGGTCCAGGACCTCGCGGATGCGTTTGCGAAGTTCATCGAGGCCTTCCCCGGTGGTGCAGGAAAGCCGCACGGCATCCTGTCCTGTCCAATCCGGGTGTTCGCCCAAATCGGACTTGTTAAGCAAGGTCACCAGACGTCCCCCACCCTCCCGGGGCAGCTCGAACTCGCTGTCGCCGGGCGACAGCGTGGCATCGCGCACCGCCAGCAAGAGATCGGCACGGCCCGCTTCCAGCAAGGTGCGGCGCATTCCCTCGCGCTCGATGCCGCCGGCTTCGCCGCGCAGGCCCGCCGTGTCGATCAGGCGTAGCGGGATGCCATCCAGAACTATGGTCTCTTCGATGGTGTCGCGGGTGGTACCGGCTTCATCGCTCACGATTGCTCGCTCGCTGCCGAGCAGCAGGTTTAGCAGGCTCGATTTGCCGGCGTTCGGACGGCCGCAGATGACCGTACGCACGCCTTCACGGAGGATCCTGCCCTGCTCGGAGGTCGCCAACAGGCGGGAAATCCCCGCGCGGCTCGCGCCGATGCGGGCTTTGAAAAGCTCCCCCGTATCCGGATCGATGTCCTCTTCCGGGAAATCGATCCACGCTTCCAGGTGCGCTACCAAACCGATCAAATCCGCACGCAGTTCCTCGGTCTGCCGCCCGATGCCCCCCTCCAGTTGCTCGTGGGCGGCCCGCAGCGCGAGGTCGCTCTGCGCGGAGATCAGGTCCATCACGGCTTCCGCCTGGGTCAGATCCAGCTTGCCGTTGAGAAAGGCCCGCTCCGTGAACTCCCCGGGCCCGGCCTGCCGCGCACCGCACTCCAGCAAGCGCTCGACGACACGGCGTGTGACGAGACGCCCGCCGTGACAGGCGATCTCCACCACCGGCTCGCCCGTGAAGCTCCGCCGCTCCCGGAACACGGTCAACAAAACGTCATCGATAACCCTGCCCGCGGCATCGAGCACTTTAGCCCGGCTGGCCCGCCTTTCGACGGCAGCCCGGGCGGCACCGCCGCAGGCCCGATCCGCGATTTCCTCCGCACGCGGCCCGGACAGCCGGACCAGCGCCACGGCCGCCGTACCGCCTCCACTGGCGAGGGCGACGATCGTATCCGTGGTGACTTCCCCGCTCATCACTTGCCCCCGCTTGCCGCAGAGCCGTCCACGGCCTGACCGCCGATGCCGAGGAATTCCCAGCAGATGAAGCGCTTGATGGCGAGGCGCGGGCTCGCTTCCCGGGTCCACTCCAGTTCCAGGGTCACCGTCTTCGTGACCGGCCGGGCACCTTCCACCCCGCGCCAATTCAGAATCGACAGGGATCTCCCCAGTTCGGAGTCCACAGGCACCTCCACCCGCACGGAATCCGTCTTATGAGCGGGATCGACGAGACGGTAGGTCTTGGTCCCCTGCGAGGCGCGGCCCTTCTCCGGCACGTCCTCCACCGCGAAGAGCCGGAAGATGCCGCTGCGGCCGGGATCCGGCAATTCGGTGAAGGTCCGGAAGGTCCGGTGCTTCGTCTGCACGAAGGTTTCCCAGTCCACCTTCAAACCGTCGGGCTGGCGCTTGAAAAACACCTCCACCTTCACCGGCTCGGAAGAAAAGTTCGAGGCCTTCGCGAGCGAGGACAGCAGCAGGTCCGGCTCTCTCACGCCGAACTGGACTTCAAGCGGCGCCAGAGGACGGAAAAACTCCCGCATCTCGAATTGCGGCGGCTGGTCATAGACCATCCGGAAGATGCCGCGCTTGTGGTCTTCAGCGGGCAGAGTCTCGACGGAGAACCCGGAGACCGGCGTGTCGCTGTCATCGATCGCGCCTTCGCCGTAGAAGGCTGTCATCTGCGGCAGGAGTTCGCTGCCGCGAATGGAGAAAGCCGCTTTGCCCGCCGGGGTGTCCGCCGCCAGGAAGGACGAAAGCACCTGCCGTGCCTCTTCCTGCCAGCCGGTTTGCGAATACTCGGACTCCCGGATCTTCGCCTGCACGCCGGGATCGACGGGAGCCGCCTTGATGCCGCCTCCTCCCAATCGGCCGGAAAGATAAAACACCGCTGCCCCCCCGCCCAACATCAGGGCAAAGAGGACCAACAGGGGAACGAGGATGCTCCTGCGCTGCTTCTCCGGGGCCTCGCTCTTCTTCGGGCGGGGCGCAGGCTCGGGAGCCGGTGGAACGGCGGGGATCGCCACGGGAGCGGGTGCCGGGGCGGAACTGGCAGGAACGGGAGCGGGAGCCGCAGGGCGGATGTTATCCAGCGCCTCATCGGAAAGCCCTATGGAAATTTTGACCTGGGGCATCGGAGCCACGGTCGCCGCAGCCGGAGGCTCCGCGGGCTTGACTGCTATTTCCGGCTCGGCGGGCAAGGGCTCTGCCACGGGCTGCACTGCGGGCACCACCGGAGCGGGTTGCGCGGGAGAAGCTGCTTCCGGGGGCGTCACCGGCGCGACTGGCACGTCCACTGGGATCGCAGGCGGGGGAGCCGGCTGCGGGATCTCCGGCTCGGGCTCCCGGCGGGTCGGTGGTTCTGCAGAGACGGCTACCGGCATCTCCGCACGCGCAGGCGGCGGTGGTGCGGCTTGCCGGTAAGGCTCCCGGGCGGGTGGCTCCGCCGATGGAGAGGGCTCGACGCGGGAAGCTTCCACCGCGTCTGGCGGTGCTACCCGGGCCGCTTCACGGACCGGAGAGGGCTCCTCGCGCACGACAGGTGGTTCCGGAGGAACAACCTTCACCGGCCCGGGCACTTCCGCTTCCACCGGCACATGAGGCGGTCTCACGGGTTCCGCTTCCGGCGGTGGCGACGGAGCGGTGCGGGCGCTTCGAGAACAGCGGTGCGATCTC
>CAMPGU010000215.1 GCA_946885645.1 uncultured Haloferula sp. | reverse complement strand
AGCGCATGCTCGCCAGAATCGCATCATGAGTTATTTTTCAGACGGCCTCTAAGGAAGCTGGGAAACCTGATAGTAGAGAGTCTTCCCCTCAAGATCGAGGTCTCCAGGGCCGCGCAGTGCGGTGAGATCCACACGATGGATATCGCCTTCCTTCGCGCGGAAGGAGAGGAGGAGTTCGCGGCGGCCGTCGGAGAGCACCGCGTGGTCGATGGGGACGGAGGCCTCACCTACCTTCGGAGAGCCATAGTCCTGATGGTAGAGGTAGCTGAAGCGGTCCATTGTGACGCCATCCGTGCCGCTGCCGATCGGCTGGCTGAAAGCAATGCGCAGGAGATGATCCTCTCCGGATTTCTCCAGGTGGACGGCTTTCACCGTAAATAGCTCGTCCAGCCCGGAAGGGGTGATTTTCACCAGACCCTCCGCACCGGCCCATGAGAGGTGGGTCTTGCCCACCCACAGCGTGCCGTCGGAACCGAAGGCGAGGCGGTGGTTGCCGTTGCCCAGGGAGGTACCGTCGAACATCGGGATCAAGGCCCCCTGCCGGAATCCTCCCACGTCATCCGGAAGGAAGCGGACCATGCGGTTCTGATTCATTTCACCGATCAGCACCTGCCCTGCGAAGGGGCCCCATGACGGGGGAAAAACGACGGGCTGGGCCGGGGAATTCGCCAGTTCACCTTGGGGAAAGCGGGCGGCTTCCTTCACCCGCATGCGATCGAGTTCCTCCTCGGGGATTCTCCGGGGATCGCCCTTGTTCCAGCCGTCCTGCCACACCAGGGAGGCGGGATGCCCGTGAAAACCACCCCGCTTCACCACGTGGAGTGGTGAAGTGCCGCGCCAGTCCCCCTGGTTGTCGGTCACCAGAAGATTCCCTTCTCCATCGAAGCCGATGCCGTCGGGCGAACGAAAACCGCAGGCAAAAGGTTCCACGGATTTCCCGTCGGGGGAGATCCTCATGATCCAGCCGCGCCACGGCACGCGCGAGTACATGCGGCCCGCCTTGGTGGAACGCTTGCCCCAATTTCCGTCGTGCACCATCTGGCGGAAGTCCATCTCCCCGGTCTCCGACCAAGCCCCCCGGACTTCGGGGCGGACTCCTGCTCCGTTCGAGGCGACGTTGAGGGCGATGTAAAGGAAGCCGTCCGGGCCCTTGGCAGGGCCGAAGGCGAACTCGTGGTAGTTTCCGGTCATCCCGAAATCGTCGTAAACGGTCTCGTAGTCATCGGCGCGCCCGTCGGCATCGCTGTCCTTGATCCGCGTGAGTTCGGCCCGTTGCATCACGAGGAAGCCGGAGGCCGACTCGACGACGAGACCCAGAGGTTCCTGAAGGCCCTCCGCGAACTTCGACCAGGAGTTCGCGGCAGGATCGAAGATCATCAGCTCCCCGCGGTGGAAGACCGCGGCTACCCGGCCATCGGGCATCACTCCCACGCCGCCGATCTGGGGATCGATCCCGGAAGGATTCGGTACTTTCTCGACCTGAAAGGGCGCGGCGGACGCGGCAAGCGAGAGCAACGCGAGATAACAAAGTGAGCGGATCATTTCCAACGGAGGACGAGGGTAAAGGAAGCCGAATGCTTCCGCTCGATGGACGGTGTGCCGGTGCTGGAGACGACGCTCGCGCCTTCGGGCTGCCGCAGTTCCAGCGACAGGTCGCCCGGGGTCTCGAAGAGGCGATCGATACCGCTCCCGTCCGGCAAGGGGCGGATCGTTTCTTGCCAGAGCGCGCCGCCGCGGCGGTAGCGGAAGGTGGGGATGCCGTCCTTGTCCAAGCGGTAGCCCAGGAACTCCGGAGCTGCCTCCGCTTCCGAGCCGGTGCGCAGGAGGGGAAAGGCGGATTCACGATAGACGATCTTCCCATCGGGCTTCGCGAGGGAGCTGCCATTGGACTTCCAATAGGGGACGCCGTCGATGAAGCCGCCCTTCCAGACATATCGCAGGCGGCATTCGCTCGCGTCGAAGCAATAGGAAAGATCCCCGGGCAGGGCGACGGCGATGGCGGCGGGGGAGGCATCGGGAAGGAAGATCCGCTGTACCTGCGGCCGGCGAACCATCCCCCGCGGGACGGAATAGGGATCGCCGTTCCCTTTCCTCAGCTCCGTCTTTCCCGCGGCGGAAGCCACTATATAGCCGTGGAGCTGGCGCAGCACCGGCTCACCCAGATGGGCCATGGATGGCATTTCCACCACCCCTTCGCGCTTGTGTTGCGGTTTCACGCACCATTTCACGAAGGCTTCCGGGTTCTCCCGGTAAAGTCCCGAAATCTCCACCAGCGAAGGGCCGACCAACATGTGATCGACGGCATGGCAGGCCGAACAATTCATTTGGAAGATCTCCGCCGGAGTGCTTGCGGCGGATGCCGGTAGAGCAGCCAGCAGGAGGGCGGGTGAAAGCGGGAACTTCATGCGGGTGCGAGTCCAGTCTCGCGGGAAGGATGGATGTGTAAACAAAAGGAAGCACCGGTCTCGCGACCGGTGCTTCCCATGCGTATCTTGCGACTCAAGGAGTATCCACGTGCAGACGAGCGAATGCTTTCGCTCCGTTGGCCAAGGTGCGGGGGATCCTGACGGTCACCTGATCCACACCCTCGCCGAAGCCGTCGTCCACCTCGTCGATGATGACGCCGTTCACACCGTCCTCGGCTTCCGTCCAGACCGCGGACAAGTCGCTGTTGTATTCGACGAAGGGCGCAAGCCCGGCCGAGTCGTCCGTGCGGCGGAAGACGAAGTTGAGATAGGTGGCATCCACGGTGATCGTAGGGCGAAGTGCGTTCGAATCGGACCCGGGAGCGCTGGGGTCGCCACCGAGAACGAACTCGATGCCGTTCTGGAGGCCGTCGCCGTCCGAATCCGTAGTGGAGGGGACGCCGTCCACTCCATTCGCCGCCGCCCAGGTGGCGTAGTCGCCGCCGGGCGTGCCGCCCACGGTCACGACCAGGGTGCCGTTACCTTCAAGAAGCGCGCTCTTGTTCGGCGCGTCGGAGGTTTCAGATCCCCAGATGCCGGCTGCCACCTGCTGCTCGCCGAGGGTGAGGGAACGGATCGTGTCCTGCACCCCGTGGGTCAGGCTCAGGATCGCGTCGCTTTCCACGGTGACATCTTTCCCATCCGGCAGCGCGGCCGAGGCAATCGTCAGCTTGCCTTGGATGACCGTGGTATTGCCATCGTAGCCGACATTTGCCGGGAACGCGCTGCCATTGAAGGTGACGTCCTGGGGTCCGGCCTTGGTGACATTTGCCGTACCGGTCAGGGTGCCGTTGATCACGAGCGGCCCGCCGTCGCCTTCGAATGTCACTTCTCCCTGGAGGGTCGCAGGACCGGACCAGGTGCCGGTACCGTTGCCTTGGTTGTGGATACGGCCGCCGCTTTCCAGCGTGACCGGGGTGGGAATGGTCAAGCTACCGTAGGTGCCGACACGGGCGCCGTCTTTCACCGTCAGCGTGCCCGTTGCTCCGCCGAAGGCGTTCGCGCTGGACTCCGCCCAGACGTTACCCGCGGCGATCACGATATTGATCGGGGAGCCGCCGGCATTGCCGCGGAAACCCATGTCGTTGTTCCCCACTTTCGTCAGGGTGAAGCCGTTGCCGGTCACCGTGCCGCCGCCGCCGATATCGAAGCGGTTGGTATCGTTGCCGATGGAGGCGTTCGCGGTGAGCACGAGGTTCTTCACACCGCCACCGGCCGACGTGATGCCGGTTCCGTTGTTGACGATCGCGCCGGTACCGCCGGGACCGGTGCCGCCGATCGTGTAGGTGTAGAGCGATCCCGGCGTCCGGCCGTTCAGATCCACCTGGGCACCATCGGCAATGGTAACACCGGAGGTGGCACCGAAGGAGAGGTTGTTCCCCATGATGAGAACGCCGGCATTCACCGCTACCGGGCCGGTGAAGCTGCTCGTCTCCCCGCCAAGGGTGACGCTGCTGGTGTTGTTCATCACGATGCTGGCCGTGCCGGAGAGCCCTGAAAGCTGGCCGTCCAGCGTGTAGGGCTCGGTGCCGTTGAGCGTGACGATGCCGGCCTGGATGTTACCGGCGAGGAAGACCGGGTAAATCGCCGAGCTGTTGTCGAAGGTGACGTTGTCGAAGGGCTCGAAGGCAACAGGATTCGCGCCTTCCAGGAAGTTGATCTCGGGAGGGAGGATCTGCGTTGACCACAGGTTGCTCTGCGCACCCGTCCAGAGGAGGTCGCGCGCCGCGGGGGGCGCACCGATACGGATTTTTCCCAGTCCCGAGAATGCGGGGAGCTGAACGTCGGCGTCCGATTCGAAGGAGCCGACCGTTCCGGAGGTGTAGGTCGTCCCCTCCACCACCAGCGAACCGACGATATCCTCGATGCCGTGATCCAGTTGGACCGAGGCACCCGCCGCGACGGTCAAGGTGCTGTCGTCATCCAGGATAGCATTGTCCAGTTCCAGCGTGCCCGCGCTGACGGTGGTATCGCCGGTGTAGGTGCTGAGAGCGGTCAGGGTGAGGCTCCCGTTGCCAAGCTTTTCAAGGCCGCCCGGTCCCGAGAGGATGTTCGTGACGGTGACGAAATTATCGTTGGTGTCGAACTTGAGGCCGCCGCTCGCGAGATTGACGAAGAGCCCTTGGAAGAAGTTGGCGTTGTTCCCGTGGCTGGTCGCCTTGATCGTGCCGCCGTTGGCATTCAGCACCAGCGAGGTGGCACTCGGAGTCAGATTGCTCGAGCCTTTCCGGACCGAACCTGTCGAAAGGGTGCCGCCATTGAGATTGATCACACCATCCACGGCGCTCCCTGCATTGTTACCGCCGACCACCACCGTGACGGCATTCAAGGTGGCGGTATCGGCCATGTTCAGGGTGCCGATGGTGTTGTTCGCACCGCTGGAGGCCGCACCGAATTGACCGATCACCATTGTCCCGGTGTCCAGATTGAACTGAGCATCACCGCTGAGGGAAACGGTACCGCGACCGTTCCCGCCTCCAGAGTTGCCGACGTTCATCTGTCCCACGGAATTGGCGTTGAAGACGCCTCCGGTCATCGCGATCGTCGCTCGCGCTCCCGAGGCGACTCCCATGCTCAATGAGCCGCCGGTCGAGGTCACGGTACCGCCGCTGACGTTGAAATTCGCATTGGAACCGTTCCCCCAAGAGAAGGAACTCATCTCGAGAGTGCCCGCGCTCAGGTTATAGGTGGGATTTCGGGAGGCACCTGCACCGCCGAAGCGGAAAGCGCCGGCCTTCATCGACCCGCCGCTCTGGTTGAAAACGCCTGCGCCACTTGCTTGGTTCAAATCCAGACCGATCAGATCGGCCGTGTCGCCCGCCTGGAAAGTGATGTCGTAGGCTCCGTCAGCGATGGCCCTGTCGCCAACCGCAGGGACACTCCCGGTGCTCCATTTGGTCGGGTCGTTGTAATTGCCCGGCACTGCAGCGCCGGTCCATGTGACATCGGCAGCGCTTGCTTGGCCAGCCACGGCGCAGAGGGCGGCGCTCGCAGCGGCCAAGGCAAACCGATGGCAATAGGAGGTGTCGAGGAATTGGGGTCGTTTCATGGTCTTGGGTTCAAGGTCGGGATTCGGTTTAATTCTTGGATTGCGCCCGGGTTGCGCGCCGATGCCGGAGAGGCGGGGCCTTGGGGACCGGAGGACCTCCGGCCTCGCCGTGCTCCGAGGGGGGATCGGGCTACCCGATCAAAGCTGACTCATGCACGCGAGCGGCCGGGGGCCCTGCGGCGGAAGAGCGCCATGAGGCCCACGGAACCGAGGAGGACGGCGGAAGGCTCCGGCACGGCGGTCCATTGGACATAGTGGTCCCCGCTGCCGTCCGTAAACGTGCTGAAATCGCCGTAGGCGTCGGAGCTGAGCCCGTTCGCATCGAGGACCGGGCCGCTGCCGAGAGTGAAGGTGCCGGAGCTGCCGCTCGCACCGTCGATCACCAGCCAGCTTTGGTTGGAGGACCAGAAAAGATCGGTGAAGTCGGTGGTAGAGCCTGCCCCGTTAAGCACCAGATCGATGGTGGCGGCGGTGTCGATGGCGACGGATCCCCCCGTTACGTCGATCGCGTCGAAGCCGGTGGCCAGCCCGCGGTCGGTCGCGGTATCCGCAGCCAGTTCCCAGGCGAGCGTACCGGTGGCGAGATACTCCAATCCCGCCGTGAAGGTCTGGAGACCCGGGCTGGCACCTACGGAGTGGACCCCTTCGATGGTGGTGGCCCCGTTGATCGTGCCGAAGCCCGAAAGCGTGGCTCCCGCGCCGATGGCGACCGTGCCCGCGACTTCCGCCCCCTCCGTGAGCCTCAGCTCCCCGGCCTCCACGACCGTGGCACCGGCATAGGTATTCACGCCGGAGAGGGTGAGCACTCCCGCGCCCTGTTTGGTGAGGCCTCCCGTGCCCGACATTGCGTTGGAAATTCCCACGGCGTTCCCGTTGGTATCGAATTTGAGGCCGCCGCTGTTGAGATTGACGAAGACGCCTTGCAGAAAGTTGGAGTTGTTCGCGTGGGTGGTGGCCTTGATGGTCCCGCCGTTGGCATTCAGGGCGATCTGGGTGGCACTGGAAGCGAGGAAGGTATTGCCCCGGCGGATCGATCCGGTGGAGAGCGTCCCCCCGTCGAGATTGACGATTCCGTTTACCCAGCTCCCGGCATTGTTCCCGCCGATCACCACGTTTACCGCATTGAGCGAGGAAGTGCCTGACATGTTCAGGGTGCCGAGGCTGTTGTTCGCTCCGCCATTGGTGGAGGTGCTTCCGAATTGGCCGACCACCAAAGTTGCGGCATTCGCGTTGAAGACGGCGGTGCCGCTCAGGGTGACGGTTCCCCGGCCGTTTCCGCTGCCGGTGTTTCCCAGGTTGATCTGGGCGATGTTGTTGGCGTTGAAGGTGCCGCCGGTCATCGCGATGGTGCCGCGCGCGCCGCTGGCGACGCCGATGCTGAGGTTGGCCCCCGTCATGGTCGCGGTGCCTGCACTGACGTTGAAGGTGGCGGCGCTGCCGTTGCCCCAGGTGAAATTGCCCATTTCGAGCGTGCCGCCGGAAAGATTGTAAACGGGATTGCGCGAGGCACCGCCTCCGCCGAAGCCCAGCGTGCCTACCCTGCGGCTGCCGACGCTTATAGTCAAAGTGGTCTGACGGCTGAGGGGGTAGAGGTTCTGGGCGGCGTGCGCGGC
>CAMPGU010000214.1 GCA_946885645.1 uncultured Haloferula sp. | reverse complement strand
CACCTCCTCAGCCCGATCTACACCCTCACGCAGGCCGGGCCGGTGACTCTCAGTTTCACGCACCGTTATAGCTTTGAGGCCGACTTCGATGCCGGTGCCGTGCAGGTGAGCGTGAACGGGGGCGCATTCACCTTGGTGCCCGGTTCCGCCTTCAGCCAGAATTCCTACAACGCCACGGTTCCGGAGGGAGTCACCCATTCCTTGAAGGGGCTGACGGCATTCATGGGAAATTCGCCAGGTCATCCGGCATTCGTCACCAGTGTTTGCACGGTGGCGACGGGTGCGGTCGGCGATCAGGTGCAGGTGCGCTTCGCCGCCGCCTATGATGACAATACCATCGGCAATCTGACGCCGCCCGGATGGGAAATCGACTCGCTGCAATTGACCGGCGGTGTTCCCAGCCTGCTGACGCTCGAATGGCCCCTCGGCGTCATGCAGTACTCGGATAATCTCCAGCCGCCGTGGACCGATCTGCCGGGGACGAGCCCGCTGGTGATTGACGTGAAGGCCGCGCCGAAGCGGTTCTTCCGCCTGAAGCCCTGAGCGCGGGTCAGGGGAAACTCCTCAAGCGGGCGGTGGCTTTGCCCCGTCCGCTTTTCCGTGGCCGGCGGCGGCCTCCGCGAGCTCCTTACTTCTTGATCTCCTGCACTTGGCCGATCCCTTTCAGCTCCAGTTTGGCAGCCGTGGGAGCCGGTTTCGCGGGTTCCGGAGCAGGAGAGGGGGCCGGAGCCGGAGCGTCGGCCGTGGCGGGCTTTTCCGCTACCGCCTGCGGGGCAGGATCGGTAGTGGTGCGGATGGCCTGGAAGAGAAGATTATAGTTGTGGCGCACCGCGGAGGGGAAGCTCACGCGGCCGGGCTCCACGACCTTTTCGCGGAGCAGCTTCGAGGAAAGATCCGCCGTCAGGTCGGCCCCGACTTTCACCGCCGCGCCCACGCCCGGGACTCCGCCGCCGATCGAACCGCCGGTGCGGATCACCTCGCTGGAAATCGTGCGGCCTTGCAGCGCGAGATTCGATTGGGCCGATATGATCGAGCCGTTCTTGTCGATGGTCACTTCCAGCACTGCGTGATCGTCGCTGGCCAGCCACCCGCGCCGGTGGTCGATCCGCACGGACGCGAAGACGCCGCCGTCGGGGGTGGGAGTCAGTTCCGGCTTGTAGGTCCGGTAACCGGATCCGGAGAGATCGTAGTCGCAGGCGGAATTTCCCTTTGCCTTCCAGCCACCGAGGCTAGTACCGAAGGCTTCGAGGTCGATGCCCACGCCCGCATGGAGCGTGGTGATCAGCGATAGGACGAGGACGGGGCGGATCATGGGCAGGACGGGTGCGCGGGGAGGAATACCACCGCCAGCCGGGAAACCTTCAGTGAAAAATTCGCGGCAGTGTCACCCATTGTGGCGACTTGCTCCTCGGCACGGAGCCCGCGAAAGATTGAGATCTGTCTGACACGTAGCGCTCTCTGATTGCGAGGTCCTCATTTTCGCCGTGTGAATGTGCGCCCTCAAACACGTTTTTCTTATCCATGACTGTCACCCGATCCCTTTATTTCGGCCTCGCCGGCGCCACCGTCGTTTGCGTCGGAGCCGTTGCCGCCGCCGAACCGCTCGTTCAGCTCAAAAAAGGCGATCATATCGCCATCGTGGGCAGCGGTCTTGCGGACCGGCAGCAGCATCACGCGTGGCTGGAGGCTTTCATTCACCGGGCTTACCCGGAGCTGGAACTCACGGTGCGGAACCTCGGCTTTGCCGCGGATGAAGTAAACGTCCGCCCGCGGTCCGCCGATGTCCCGCCGCTGGAATACTTCCTGTCGATGAAGAAGGGGGATTACCAGGTGCCGGGGAATTCGCAGATCGTTTACAAGGCGGGCACCGATTTCGGTACGGACGTCATTTTCGCATACTGGGGCTTCAACGAATCATTTCGCGGCCCGGAAGGGCTGGAAAAATTCAAGAGCGACCTGGGCAGCTATCTCGATGCCCAAAAAACCGCGAACTACAGCGGCGAGGGCGCGCCGCGGCTGGTGCTCTTTTCTCCGATCGCGCACGAAGACCTGAAGAACCCCGACTTTTCCGACGGCGGGGCGAACAATGCCAATCTGGAGCTCTACACGAAGGCAATGGGGGAAGTGGCGAAGGCGAAGGGCGTGCCTTTCGTGGACCTTTTCACCGCATCCAGGGACCTGTATTCGAAGGCGGGATCCCCGCTCACGATCAATGGCATCCACCTGACGGAGGAGGGCGACCGCCAGCTCGCGCCGGTCCAGTTCAAGGCACTCTTTGGCAAAGAGCCGCCCGCCTTCGAGGACCCGCTGCTCGGCAAGATCCGCCAGGCGGTGCTGGACAAGAATATCGAGTGGCACCACCGCTACCGCACCGTCGATCAATACAATATCTTCGGCGACCGCTCCCGCATCGCCTATGAAGGCGTGACGAATGCCACCGTCCTCGGCGAGGAGCTGGCCCAACGCGACGTGAAGACGGCGAATCGTGACAAGCGGGTGTGGGCGGTCGCGAAAGGCGGCGACTTGAGGGTGAGCGACGACAACCTGCCGAAGGTGAATCTCGTCCCGCCGAACCGGAAGGACGAGGTGCCCTACCTGAGCGGTGAGGAGGCGATTCAACACCTCAAGACCCCGCCCGGGATCAAGATCGAGCTAATCGCCTCCGAGAAAACCGTACCGGATCTGATCAATCCGGTGCAGATGAATTTCGACACCAAGGGTCGTCTTTGGATCGCCGCTTGGCCGAATTACCCGGAGACCTCACCCACGACGGAATCCTTCGACAAGCTGCTGGTTTTCGATCTCGACCCGAAGACCGGGAAGATCGCCAAGACCACGGTCTTTGCCGACGGGTTGAACTGCCCGACCGGTTTCCAGTTCTACAAGGACGGCGTGCTGCTGATGCAATCGCCCGACCTCTGGTTCCTCCGGGATAGCGACGGCGACGGGAAGGCCGACCAGAAGGAGCGCGTGCTCCACGGCTTGGACGCGGCGGATTCCCACCATGAGACGAACTCGATGTGCCTGGAACCCGGCGGCGCGGTCTATCTGAGCGACGGGATTTTCCATCGCAGCAACGTGGAGACCTTCAACGGCCCCGTGCGCAACCGGGATGGCGCGATCTATCGCTACGAGCCGAATACGGGGAGATTCATGCGCCATGCGCCCTACGGGTTCGCCAATCCGCACGGCCGGGTCTTCGATTACTGGGGCAACGACCTGATCACGGATGCCACGGGGAACGCCAACTACTTCGGGCCGGCCATGAGCGGGCATCTTGACGAAGGCGCGCACCCGGGGATGCAGCAGTTTTGGAACCGCCCGTCCCGTCCCTGCCCGGGCACCGCCATCCTCACCAGCCGCCATTTCCCGGATGACTGGCAGGGCCTTTTCCTGAACACCAACGTCATCAGCATCCAAGGCATCTTCCGCGCGAAGCTGACGGAAGAGGGCTCCGGCATCAAAGGGGAGACGCTCGATCACCTTTTGGCCACGGACATCGCGAAGAACCCGAATTTCCGGCCCTCGGGGATCACGGTGGCCCCGGATGGCTCCCTCTATTTCATGGACTGGTCGCAGATGCTGATCGGCCACCTCCAGCATCACCTGCGCGATCCGAATCGCGACCACCAGCACGGCAGGCTCTACCGGATCACCTACGAAGGCCGTCCGCTGCTCAAGCCGAAGAAAATTGATGGCGAGCCCGTGGCCGCCTTGCTGGAGCTGCTGAAGGAGCCGGAGAACGACGTGCGGATGCGCGCGAAGATCGAACTCGGCAACCGCGATTCGAAGGAAGTGATCCGCGGCGTGAAAGCATGGATCAACCTCCTCGAGAAAAGCGATCCTGCCTTCGAGCACCACATGCTGGAGGCCTTGTGGGTCCACCAGTGGCACAATGTGGTGGATCTCGATCTGCTCGAGCGGATGCTCAAGTCGCCGGAGCCCCGGGCGCGCGCGCAAGCGGTCCGGGTGATGGGCTACTGGCGCGACCGCGTGCCGGATGCCCTGGCGCTCTTGAAAGTTGCCGCGGATGACGAAGCCCCGCGCGTGCGTCTGGAGGCCGTGCGCGTGGCCAGCTACTTCCGCCAATGGGAGGCCGCCGATGCCGCGCTCACCGCGCTCAAGCATCCTCAGGACTACTACATCACCTACTGCCTGAAGGAAACGATGCGGCAACTGACGCCGTGGTGGAAGCAGGCGATCTCCGATGGCAAGGCGCTCGCCGCCGACAATCCCGCGGGCGTGGAATACGTCATGGGCACCGTGAGCGGCGCAGACCTCGCCAAGCTGCCGAAATCGCCGGTCACTCTGACCGCGCTGCTCACGCGGCCGGATGTGCCCGCCGCACAGCGCACGGAAGCACTTTCGGAGCTGGCGAAGCTCAGGGGCGGCTCGCAACTGGATGCCCTGCTCGCAACGCTTTCGCCCATTGCCGCGAAGGAGGGCGGCGCCACGGCGGATCTTTGCCGCCTGCTCCTGCTCCAGCCGGTTTCGGAACTGAAAACCGCGCGCGCGGAACTGCAGCAACTGGCCAATGGCAAGACCGCGCCGAAGGTCCGGCAGGCCGTATTGGCCGCGCTGATCTCGGTGGATGCCAGCGTCGAACCGGCGTGGAACGAGGCGGTGAAGTCCGCCCCGGCGCTCGTGGATTTCCTCGGGGCTCTTCCGCTGGTGCCGGACGCCGCCTTGCGCGGAACAGCTTTTGACAAGGTCATGCCGCTGCTTTCCTCCTTGCCGCCCCGGATCGCCGCCTCGCTTTCGAAAGGGAAGGCGGGCGGCGCCCGCTATGTGCGCCTCGAGCTGCCGCGCAGGGGCACCCTCACGCTTGCCGAAGTGCAAGTAACGGCAGGCGGGGAAAATGTCGCAGTCAGGGGCAGCGCGACCCAATCCAGCACCGCGAACGGAGCCCGGGCCAGCCGCGCAATCGACGGGAGGACGGATCCCGACTTCGAGTCCGGCACCCAGACGCACAGCGAAGAGGGCGAGAGGAATCCATGGTGGGAGCTCGATTTGAAAAGCGACCAGCCGGTCTCGGCGGTCACGGTGTGGAACCGCGCGGGCTTTGAAAGCCGCTTGGACGGTTTCACTCTCACCGTCCTGGATGCGAATCGTAAGGAGCTCTTCAAAAGGACGGGAAATCCTGCGCCTCGTCTCAGTTCCACGATTGAAGTGCCGCCGAGCGATCCATCCGGCGGTCTCCGCCGGGCCGCGATCCAAGCGCTGGTCAGCTTGGGCAAGGAGCCGCAGCAGGTCTTTGCCGGTCTGGCAGGCCTTATCAAAAAGAACCAGGAAGTGGTCTCCGCCGCCCAGGCAATTTCGCAGCTACCGCGGTCCGCTTGGTCGAAGGAACTGGCCGATCCCTTGGCGGGAAGCCTTGTGAACTGGGCCCGCAGGGTGCCCGCGGAGGAGCGCACGACGCAGGACTACATCGAGGTGGTGCAGGTGACGAACGATCTGATCTCGCTGATGCCGCCCGAGCGCGCTTCCGTCGCCCGGAAGGTGCTGCGGGACCTGCGGGTGAACGTTTTCGTGGTAAAGGCGGTCCGCGAGCAGCTCCGCTTCGACACCGCGCGGCTGGTCGTGGAAGCAGGCAAGCCCTTCCAGATCATCTTCGAGAATCCGGACGCGATGCCGCACAATATCGTCTTCGTGCAACCGGGCACCATGCAGTCGGTCGCGGAGTCCGTGCAGGCGCAGGCCCCCGATAAACTGGACGGCAAGGGCCGGGCCTATGTCCCGGAGAAGGATCCGCGGGTCATCGCGGCCTCCAAGCTTCTCGAGGCCGGGCAGAAGGAAACGCTCGACGTCACGGCACCGGACAAGGAGGGCAGCTATGAATTCGTCTGCACCTTTCCCGGCCACTGGGCGATCATGCACGGCAAGCTGATCGTGACGAAGAACGTGGACGCCTACCTTCAGGCGAACCCGGAAGCAGCGAAAAATTAACCGGAGCCTTCCCGCGGGGCGCGTTCAGTGCCCCTTCAGCCCGAAGATCTTCTCCGTCTGCGCCGCGGCCTTCACCTTGTGAATGTCCTTCACATAGGTGGCCACGGTGCCGAGCGCCGCCACCAGCGCCGCCCAATCATCCCCGTAGCCGGCACCCGGGATAATGTCCGGCACCAGATCCGCGGGCAGGATCAGGTAGCCCAGCGCACCCATGATCACGCCCTTCGCCCATGCGGGGGTGTCGCGATCGCGCAGGCAGTGATAGAGCGTGACAGCCGTGAGCACCGATTTGCGCCCGGCGACGAGGGCGTAGCGGGAAAGCTTCCGCCACAGGTTCGGCGCGGAGTACCAGCGGTCGGCGCGGTAGCGGGACGGTAGATCCTGGGACATCGGAAGGGGTGGCGGAGGAAAAGGTCCTCTACTGGCTCACAGGACCCATGGTGCCTTGGGAAGGCGGCGTTTCGGAGCTCGGAGTGCCCTCCTTAGGCTCCAGCGCGATCCCCTCCGAGGCGGCGAAATCCGCGAGCGCCATATCGGCCAAGGCTCTTTGCTCGGCTTCCTTCACCACGGTTCCGCTCATGTCCACGCTGTCGCGGGCCACGCGGGCGCGGCCTGCGGCCTTGCTGCGTTCTTCCTCCACCATCTCTTCCAGGCGGTTGAGGGTGTCGCCGGAGCCGCCGAGGGAGCCGACCATTCCGGCGGCCATCTCGTTGAGCTCCGCCATGGCCTTCTGGACTTTCATATCGTCGATGCCGCGGCGGAGCTGCTCGATCTTGTCCCGCGCGGCTTTGATGGCCACGTCGCGCGCACGCACCAGCTCCTTGTAGCGGGCCTCCGCGCTTTCGAGCTGGGCGTTCAGCTCCGCGTGTTCTTGATCGGTGTTCTTGTAGCGCAGGGCTGCCTCTCCGGCCGCCTCGCGCTGCCCCGCCTGGAGGAGCGCCTTGGTCTTCGCCTTCAGTTCTTCCTCTTCCTGGTTGAGCTTCTTCACCTGCCCCATCAGGCGCTCCACCAGGCCGGCGTGAGCCGCCAGACCTTGATTGAACTCGCTGATTTGCTTGCGCAGGTTCTCCTTTTCCACCTCGAGCAAGGCTTCGGGATTCTTCTTCTCGATTCCGCCGATGAAGAGGCCGAGGAATCCTTTGATGAGGTTGGCGATGCGGCTAAACATGGATGGAGGCGTTGGTCGCGCCTGCACCTTGGGTCAAACGGGCGGGAGGGGGCAAGTAC
>CAMPGU010000213.1 GCA_946885645.1 uncultured Haloferula sp. | reverse complement strand
TTGAAAAGCCGATTCACGGACTCTACGGGATCGCGTGGGTGCGCAGCCCGCCATACCCCCGATAGGCACTTATAAGCCTCTTTAGTGCTCGATGGTTCACTCCGCAGCCCATGGAACCCGCGGCTTTAGTCAGCTTTGTTACAGTCAGGTGGCGGACGCAGCTCTGCTCTGACGCGGGCTCGGAGGGCGCCGTTCGCCGCTGCTGCTGGAACTCGATTCATTCCCTCTTCCTGGGAATTGCAACCTGCTCCTCTTGCTGGATCGATCGCCCGCGCGTTTCGTCAGCCGTTGCGTCTTGCGTCCCCATGGAGGCAAAGCCATGCCTACGGGCTGTTTCAACCTGCGAACGAACGAAGATCATCGGGACAGTGGCGGCACGGCGTATGCGGAGACTGCGCTCCTGGCATCGGCATTATCGAGGTTAACCACCGCCAACAAATTCCAAACATGAAGGCACTCACAACGCTTCTGAAACTCCCTGTCCTGCTGCTGGCATTTGCCGGTTTACCTTTGCTGTCGCTCCCGGCGGCGGGCAGTGAACCCGCACCCACCCGGGCTGCGGCAAGATTCGAGGTCAAATTCCTGACCGACATGATCCAGCACCACGCCATGGGTGTGGCCATGGCCGAGATCTGCCTTGAGAAGGACGTCAGCCCCGAACTCGAAATGCTCTGCCAGTCGATTGCCGAAACGCAGGCCGCAGAAATCGAAGTCATGGAAGGTTGGCTGAGCGACTGGTACGGCATTGATTACCAAGTCGAGCCCAAGCCCGGCCGGGAGAAGGCCATGGAGAAGTTGGCGGAGCTCTCGGGCGAGGACTTCGAAATCGCCTTTTTGGAGATGATGATCCGTCACCACGCCGGCGCGGTGCGCGCCGCCTCCCGATGTGAGGACCGCGCGTTTCACGAGGAGCTGATCGAACTATGCCACTCGATCGTGGAATCGCAGACCGACGAAATCGAGCTGATGGAGACATGGCTCCGGGAGTGGTATGGCGAGCAGCCATGATTGAATGGTCGGCCCAAACCCGACCGGCGCAGGTTTGCCTCGTGGCGAGCGACTGGGTGCGGCCCGGCATTCTCTTTCCCGCCGCGGCCGGAGGTAAGAAAATTACAGGACGAAAGCGACACGTCCTGGTAGACACGCAGGGCTTTATTCTCGGCCTGTCGGTCACCCCGGCATGCATTCAGGACCGGGACGGAGCGCGTGCCCTGCTCACCGGGCTGCTGACCCGGAGCTTCGGTTGGATCAAGAAGATCTGGGCCGATGGAGGCTATGCCGGAGCGCTGGAAGGCGAGGTCGCGAACTTGCCGCGCCACCGGCAAGTGGATCTGGAGATCGTCAAGCGTAGCGACGACATGACCGGATTCAAGGTGCTACCGCAGCGATGGATCGTGGAGCGGACCTTTGGCTGGCTCATCCAATCCCGGCGCCTGGTGCGGGACTACGAGGTTAAACCGACGCACTCGGAAGCGATGATCTACCTGTCGATGAGCAAGCGCATGCTCGCCAGAATCGCATCATGAGTTATTTTTCAGACGGCCTCTGAGGCGGGATAAGGAGGCTCTGCTTGACGCAGCCGCTCAGAAGCTGAGAGCGGGCGTAAAACGAGGGTGACGAGTGTTTGAGGGTTGCTCAGGCGATTGCTATGATCTTCCCATCGGCCGGCGGCGCGACCGACCAAAAGACTTCCGCCTCCGCTGGCGGCCGTGCATTCCGGTAGTAGCGCTCGAAGGTCTTGTAGTTCGCGTGGCCGAGGTTCGAGACGAGCTTTTCCCGGGAGCCGGACTGGCCGCGGTGGGCGGCTTCCCAATAAGAGCCGTAGCTGTGGCGGGTGATGTCATGACCCCAGGGGACGAGGGGCTTCCAGCGGGACTCGTCCGACATGGTCGCTCCGGGGGTGGTGTGGTAGCCGTAGATGAGGCGTCGCCGGCGCTTGGTGAAGTTGTCCGGAATGATGAGGCCCTTGCGCCGCATCCACGGGCGGAGCCAGACCCGGAGGGCGTCCTCGATGTCGACGTAGCGGCGGGGATTGAGGTCGGC
Source organism: uncultured Haloferula sp. (assembly GCA_946885645.1). The sequence goes on along the minus strand of CAMPGU010000213.1, from coordinate 5,150 downwards.
GGTCTTGGTGACGTCGACGAGGATGTGGCCGGCTTTCCAATCGATGTGCTCGAACTTGAGGCGGCGTGCCTCGGAATCGGGTCGTAGGCCGGCGAAGTAGCAGACGGCGAAGTAGGGCACCATCTCCCGGTCGTGTTCCCAGGCGGTCTCCAGCAGCCGGCGGACCTCGGCGGGAGTGGAGACGGGAACGTGAAGCTTCCGGTCCTTGGCGCCGGGGAAGTCGTCGAAGGGATTGATCGGGTGGACCCTCTTGGCCGCGGTCAGCTCGAAGAGGGAGCGCAGCATGCCGAGCTGCTGGTTGTAAGTGTGAGGGGAGGGCTTCGCGGTCTTTTTCCAGTCCGCGAGCCAATCGCGCCAGCGCTGCTGGTCGAGCTGGGAGATCCGGACCTCCTCGAGCTCGTGCAGGCGCTTCCGGAAGGGCCGCCAGCGCTTGCCGAGGTACTGGGCGGACCAGTTCTTCGAATGATCGGCCACGAAGGCGTCCAGCAGCTCTCCGAAGGCCGGCGAGGCGCTCTGCCGCTCCATTTCCTCGAACTTGACCGCGCAGAAGTGGGCGAGGCCTTGGAAGCCGAATTCGACGGCGACCTGATCCCACTTCACGGCCGCCTCCATGAGGTCGGGGCGGATGTGCTTCGCTTGGTCCTTGAAGTGGCTCAGGCCCTCTCTAAGGCGCTTCGCGTGCACCTTCGCCTCCTCCTCTTTCCCGCGGTCCCAGAAGAGGCGCTGTCGCTTTCCCGTGGGGGAAAGGAACGGGGGGATGGAAAGGACCCACTTCTGGCGACCGGAATCAAACTTCGGGATCAGGGGAGCGCGTCGTCACTCACCCGGATTGGGGCAAAAACGGGGTCCTTTGCGAGGAAATAGGTGGCACTAAGTGGCACTTTGCTGGCACCGCCTGAAAACGAAAAAGGCCAGCGTGAGCTGGCCAAATCGTTGAAAATGAATGGAGCGGGCGATGAGATTCGAACTCACGACATCCACCTTGGCAAGGTGGCGCTCTACCACTGAGCTACGCCCGCGTCGCGAAACGCGTGGGCGGGTTCTACACGTGCGAAACGGACGGGCAAGAGAAAATTCGCATCAAAATTCCCGCGGCCTGATTCTCAGGAACCTGCGTCCCGGTAAGCCTCACCCATGCGGGACAGGCTGCCGTCCGCTTTGAGCAGGCTGTGATCCTTTCCTTTGCCGGGTTCGAAATAGGCGTAGCGCTCCACATCCTTGCTGCGCTCCATGAATTTAAGCACCTTGCGGAGGAAATCGTAGTTCTCCTTCTCCGGTCCGTTCCAGCCGTTGAACTCGGTGATCCAGACCGGGCGTTTGTACTTTCTCGCGATTTCCTTCACCCAGCTCTCAAAGGCCCCGGGATCGCGGCTCCGATACCAATGGAGGGCGATGAAATCCACCCGCAGCTTCCGCTCTTTTACCTGCTCCATGAAGGCCTCGAGGAAAGCCATCCCGCCGCCATCGGAGGAGGGCGCGGGCGAGCCGAGGCGGAGCTGCTTTTTCTCCGCGAGCGCCATGAGCCTCGGCCAGAGCTCCAGGCACCGGGCCAGCGGCATGTTCGCCTGATCCTTCCGCTCGGGCTCATTGTAGCCGAGCAGGTGATCGACCCCCTGCATGTTCTCGATCGCATGCAGGGAATGGATGTGCTTCTCCTCCTTCACCATCGGAACGAAGGAAGCGGCTTTCGATTCGTTCCCCCCCGGCCACCAGGTGTAGTACCAGTGGGCGCCGAAAAGCTTGTGCATCTCCGTATCCCCACCGGCCCAGCCTTTCTTCTTCCCCGCATGCTTCTGCTCTTGCCCGGGGAGCGGCTGCGGTGAAAGGGCGGCGGTCGCGCAGGCGGCCAGAAAGCGGCGGCGATCAAACATCATGGTCCCATACAGAAGTCCGGGAATCGCCCGCCTCCAAGCTCCAAAGGGAATGCCGAAGGTGCGTCCGCTCTTGCTGGCGGCGTGGAGCGGTACCGGAAATCAGTCGAGCGCGTATTCGCCGTCCTCGCCTATCCCGACCCAGCCAAGGCGGCCGAAAGCGCGGAGGATCGCCGGTGCCAGCTCCTCGCTTTCATCTTCCGAATGCTCCACCGTGGCAGAACTGGTGAGGCCGCGCATCGACTCGATGCTGATGACCGTGCGGTGACCCTCGAAGTGGATCCAGTCCCCCCAGTTTTTCGATTCGTGGCGGGGGAAAAGCTTCTCCTTCCGGAGAGCTTCGACGACTTCTTTGATGGTGCAGGGATCTTCGGATTCGGGGAGTTGCAGAACGGTTTCCATGTGGCGGGCAGCGAGCGTGGACGGGATTATTCGCGAATGGAAGCTTCGCATAGCCGCGAATACAAGCCGCCTCTTGCCAAGAGTTCTTCGTGTTTTCCGCACTCCACTAGCTTGCCGTCCTCCAGCACGCAGATCAGATCCGCCTGCCGCACGGTGGAGAGCCGGTGGGCGATGACGAAAGAGGTGCGGTCGGACCGCAGCGTCTCCAGCGCTTGCTGCACCAGCCTCTCGGTCTCGTTGTCGAGCGCGGACGTTGCCTCGTCCAGCAGAAGCAGCGGCGGGTTCTTCAGGAGCGCGCGGGCGATGGAAAGACGCTGCTTCTCGCCGCCGGAAAAGCGGACGCCGCGCTCACCGGCGACGGTGTCCAGCTTCTCCGGCAATTCCCGCACGAAGGATGCGGCGTTCGCGTTGTCGAGCGCGGCCCAGATTTCGTCGTCCGTCGCATCCTGCTTCGCCAGGCGCAGGTTATCGCGGAGGGTGGTGTTGAAGAGGAAGCTCTCCTGCGTGACGTAGCCGGTGTGATCGCGCAGCCATTCCTTGGAAAGGGTCTCGATGGGATGATCGTCCAGAAGGATGCGACCCCTGTCCGTTTCGTAGAAACGCGTCAGAAGATTGAGGACGGTGGACTTGCCGGCTCCCGTGGGGCCCACTAGCGCCACCGTCATGCCGGGCTCCGCCGTGATGGAGATTCCCTGAACCGCGGGCGAGTCCGGGTCGTACGAAAACCCCGCGTCTTCAAAGACGACGCGGCCTTTGAAGTCGGCGGGTCTTTCCCCGTCCGTGAGATGGGACTCATCGGGGAGATCGAGGATGTCGAAGACGCGTTTCGCCGCCACCTTTCCGCCGAGGTAGAGCTGGGTGAGCGTGTTGATCCGCGAGATCGGGTCGAAGAGGAAACCCCATGCCACCAGGAAAGCCATCGGCGTCCCCGGTGCCATCTTTCCCTGGAGCACCCACATGGTGCCGCAGCCGAGCATCAGGATGATCCCGGACTCCGCGAGCAGCGAGACGCCGGGCCAGACGAGCGCCTGCCCTTTCATCACGCGCATGTGCTTCTCTCCTACGCGCCGGCTCGCGGCGTCGAAGCGATCCAGCGCCTCCGGCTCCACCGTGTAGGCCTTGATCTGGCGGATGCCCGCCAGATTGTCGTGGAGCAGCGCGTTCAAGGCGGCCGAAGCTTCCGAAGACTCGCGCCACCGGGGCTCCGCCACGCGGGAGTAGAGGGTGGTGATCAGCCCGATGATCGGTAGCGGAGCCAGTGTCACCAGGGCCAGTTCCCAGCTATTGTAAAACATCCAGCCCGCCATGATGAGAAACTGGAGGACGGCGGGAATCGCTTGATCGATGGTTTCGACGATCACCCGGTCGGTGGAGGGCACGTCGCTGGCCACTCGCGACATGATCTCTCCGGACGAGTTGGAATCGAACCACTTGATCGGGAGCCGCTGCAGCTTGTCATAGAGCTTTCGCCGGAGGTCGTGGATCAGGCGCTGCTCCAGCGCATTGTTCCCGTAGGTGCGCAGCGTGAAAAGGAGCTGGCGCAAGAAGATCGCCCCGATCCCCAGCGCCGCCGTCTTGAAAAGGAGGTCCCCGCGGCGCTTTCCCATCACCTCGTCCACGAGCACCTGGGTCACCGTGGGGAGCACCAGCACCAGCACCGTGCAGGCGATGGCCATGGCCAGCGAGATCGCCGCGCGCCAGGGATATTTCAGGACGAGCTTGAAGACGCGTTTCAGGACGGCCATGTTGTCATCATGGAGCGCTCGGAATGCCGGGGATGCAAGAAGATGCTGCGTGTCTCCCCGGCCCGGGATGCCGCATGACGCGGCCGTGAGCGGCGGTCAGCTCCCCGTGCCGAAGAAGAACTCCATCGCTTCCACGCACCCTTCGCTGTGTTCGAGGAGGCAGGCGTGACCGCCCAGGCCCACCACATGCTCGCGGATTTCGGGTACCGCATTCGCCGGGCATGCGAACATGGCCGACACCTCCGGACTCAGCATTTCGAAGTCGTTGTGACTATCCCCGATGGCAAAGGTCTCCGTGCGGCTCAGGCCGAAATGACGCGCCACTTCCGCCAAGCTACTGCCTTTCTGGTATTTCTTGTGCCCGAAGCGCAGCCAGATGGAATTCCGCTGCCAGCCGAGCAGGGGCTCTCCGGCGGCGAGGGATTTCACCCGACCGATGATCCACGCCATCTCCTCCTCCGTGCGGGCGACCAGGCCGGCGGGATCCCCCGGCTGCTCGATCCACGTCGCCCCGGTGTGTTCCTCCACCTCGTGCCGGATCGCTTCCAGGATTCCCCTGACGTCCTTAAAAAAAGCGCGCAGATCCTTGTCGCAGGTGTGGTTCCAGGGTTCGAAAGGCGTCCAGCGTCCCCCGGAGGTAGGCAGCCAGATTTCCCGCTCCCGTGCCACCACCCAATCCGGCGTGAAGGGGAAGCGGCCCTCCGCGAGTCCCTCCGCCACGTGGGCGATGGAGCGGCCGGTATTGATCCCCCACAGCGCGCCTCTTTCCCGCCGGAGTCTCTCCAGCGTCTGGAAGAGACGCGGTGTGACCGGTGGATTGTCGAGCGGGCTATGAAGCGTGCCGTCGAAGTCAAAGTTGAGCGCATACGTCAGCGTGCCGCCTTGAGGCACGTCTTGCGCCCGGACCACGGCGGAGTCCGGGATACCGGGAATGGGCATCCATCCCAGCGCGCCAGCCGCAACGCCGGCGGCACTGCCAGCGATGAGCGCACGGCGGCTCATCGCCAGGTCACGGTCCCTACTATCACGGGTGGTCGAGCGGCGTACGAGGTTTTGATAGGACCGCGTTTTTGGATGGTCCGATCGAGGTTTCATCGTGCTCCTCCTGACGAATGAGTCTCGCTGCCACCTC
>CAMPGU010000212.1 GCA_946885645.1 uncultured Haloferula sp. | reverse complement strand
CAGTCCCCCCCGTCCGTGACATCCCCTGGCCGAGATCTTGTCCGTTTGCCGCAGAATTTGGGTGGCGGGCGCATTTGCACCACTGCATGGCACCAGGTGGAGGGCGCATCCCTCGCCGGCGCGCAAGTGACGGCGATCACCGGGTCCCAAGTGAAACCGCTGAACCCGGGCGTCGCGGTAAAGAAGACGCTCTCCTTCGGGAAATTCCGCGTGCCGTACCGTTTGATCGGGCGTGATGCGGCCTGTGGCTGGCACGATGCCATGACGGCGAGGTGGCTCGATGCCAACCATCGCCAGATCGACGTGGTGCACGGTTGGCCGCTCTCTTCCCTCAAGACAATCCGGATCGCGAAGAAACACGGGATCCCCGTGGTGCTGGAACGTCCGAACGCCCACACCGCCTTCGCCTACGAGGAGGTGGCCAAGGAGAACAAGAACGTCGGCATCAAGCTCCCCGGCGACCACGACCATCTTTTCAATGGCAAGCGTCTTGCAATTGAAGAAAACGAGTACGCCGAAGCGGATTACCTGCTGTGCCCGTCGGATTTCGTCGCACGCACCTTCCGCGATCGCGGCTTCGCGGATGCCAAGCTGGTCAGGCACCAGTACGGCTTCGATCACTCGCGCTTCAGCTCTCCCGATTCAAAGGCGGCGGAACATGACGGGCTGGTCATGATTTACGCCGGCGTCGTGGAGCCGCGGAAGGGCCTTCATCATGCTTTGAAAGCCTGGCTTGCTTCCGGAGCCCACGAGAAGGGGACCTTCATGGTCTGCGGCGAGTTCATCCCGGGCTACGCCGATCTCCTGCAGCCGATGCTCTCCCACCCCAGCGTGAAGGTCATGGGCCACCGCAGCGACCTGCCGGATCTGATGCGGCAAAGCGATCTCTTCGTCCTCTCTTCCGTGGAAGAGGGCAGCGCCCTCGTCACCTATGAGGCGCGCGGCTCCGGCTGCGTGCTTCTCGTGTCCGACGCCTCGGGAGCGATGTGCGAACACATGAAGAACGGGCTGATCCACCCCTCGCGCGATGTGGAGGCTCTGACCGGACATATCCGGCAACTGGATTCGGACCGGATGCTGCTGGCGAAGCTCCGCGACGAGTCGCTCTCCGGCCTCGACGGGCTCACGTGGGCTGAAGCGGGGCGGAAGCTGGCGGACGTTTATCGCGACGTGCGGAAACGGATTGGCTGACTCCGCTACCGGCAGAACCTCGCTTTTCCCCTCAAGTGAATCCGCTCGGCTTTATCTTCTTCGTTGTGACCGCCATCGCCTTGATGAGCGTTCCCCGGAGGTGGGCCCCGATTCCCCTTTTACTAGGGGTGCTCTACATTACCCACGGCCAGTTCTTCGATCTCGGCGGCATCAAGCTGCCCGTGTTCCGCCTGCTGCTGGCGGTGGGAATGGTGAGAGTCCTGGTGAAGGGCGAGGGGATCGCGGGCGGGATCAATACCATCGACAAGCTGATGGTGGCGCTCTGCGGCTGGTTGCTGTTGGCGAGCTTCTTCCACGAGAGCGGTGCGGATGGCGCCGGGCCGGTTTTCATCACCGGCAAGATCGCGGAGATCGGCATCTGCTATCTTCTCATCCGCTGTTACTGCCAGGACATGGAGGACTTCGTATCGATCGTCAGCGTTATCGCCATCCTGCTGGTACCGATCGCGTTCGAGATGATCTACGAGAAAGCGACAGGAACCAATCTCTTCTCGAAGACCTTCGGCGGCGTGGTGGACGCCGTGGTGGAGCGCGACGGGCGATTGCGCGCACGCGGTCCCTTCCGCCACGCGATCCTCGCCGGTACGGTAGGCGCGGCGCTCGTTCCCATCATGATCGCGATGTGGAACCGCAATCGCCGGGTCGCCCTCATCGGCCTCATCGCTTGCCTGACCATGGTCGTCGCTTGTGCTTCCAGCGGCCCCGTACTGAGCTTGGGATTCGCGCTGCTGGGAGTCTTCCTTTGGAACTTCCGGCACCTGATGGGCATGATCCGGTGGGGGATGGTGATCGGTTACGGTGTCCTGGAGCTGGTGATGAGCCGCCCGGCCTACTACATCATCGGCGAAATGAGCGTGGTCGGAGGCAGCACAGGCTGGCACCGGTCCCATTTGATCCATTCATCGATCAAATATTTCTCCGACTGGTGGCTTTTCGGGACCGACTATACCCGCAATTGGATGCCGACCGGCGTCACCTGGAGCAAGGACCATACGGACATCACGAATTACTTCCTGGCCTTCGGCGTGATGGGCGGCTTCCTCGCGATGATGCTGGTGATCGCGATGATCTGGGTGGCTTTCAAATGGGTGGGAAACATTCTGGACGCGCAGCCGGAGATGGAGAAGGGCGACCGCTTCATGCTCTGGTGCATGGGAGCGAGCCTCTTTTCCCACGTCGGCACCAGCGTTTCGGTCGCCTACTATGACCAGTCCTACGTTTTCTTCTGGTTCAGCATCGCCACGATCAGCTCGCTGCATGTGCTGATGAGCTCCGAACCGGTCTCCGATGCGCAATCGGCCGCCGATCCTCCCCGCCCTGGAGTGCAGTATGCCAGCTAGCCTAATCGCAGCTCGTCCCTCCCTTGATGAGTCACGCTAAATCAGCACCACTCGTCGAAGCGGCCCCATCGCCGGTGCCGGTGCTTGAGCAGGCTTCGGCCACGGGGTGTGCCGCGCCGCCGAAGGGCCAGCGCTTTTTCCACCTCGATGCGCTGCGTGCAGCTCTCATGTTCTGGGGCATCCTCGTCCATGCGAGCACCGTGGTGAAATCCGGGGTCTTCCTTGGGATCGCCACGGTCTCCGGCCTAGTCCGCATGGAGGCCTTTTTCGTCATCTCCGGGTTCCTCGCGTACATGCTCCTGAAGAAGTACGGGGCGAAGGTCACCGTGCGAAAGCGCCTGCTTGCGATCGGGCTGCCCTTGCTTGCGGCGCTGATCCTGCTGAATCCGGTGACGAACTACCTCATCTATTGTTTTCACAATCCACCCATATCCTTCGCTGGATTTCTGAAGGGGGAGGGGATTGCCGGGGCCAAGGGACCGATAAACTGGCACCTGCACCTGTGGTTCCTGATCGCGTTGTTGATTTATTCGATGCTCGCACCGCTCATTGAGCGTGCCGTGGATTTCGCGGTGAAGCTCGTCGGGCGGGGGGAGGAGCCCGTGCGCTCTTCGAGCGGCGTGTTCCTCGGCATCGGCGCCGGAATGGCCATCGCTTGCATCGGATCCCGGATCGTCTTCGAACTTATCAAGCCGGGGCTGCCGGGCGAGATGCACTACGTGGTGCGGTCGATAGGAAACTTCCTGCCGTTCTACGCGCTGGGGATGTTGCTCTTCGCATCGCCCCCGCTCCGCGGGGTCTTTTCAAAGCTGCACCTCATCCAGACGATCCTTTCGTGCGCCCTGCTGGCGGGCATCAATCGTGCGGGAGGCGAGGACCCCGGGCGCATGGTGGAAGTGCTGGTCCTGGCGGTGCAGACTTATGTGGCGGTGTGCCTCTCCAGCCTTCTGTTCTGGGTCGCGGGAAAATGGGTGAGGGCGGAGAATCCCGTGGCGCGCTCGCTTTCGGAGGCCGCCTACTCCGTTTACCTCTTCCATTTCGTAGTTCTCTACGTGTCTGCGTTCGTTTTTCGACCTTGGATCCCGGACGGGTTCGCGCTGCTCACGGTGATCTCCGCGGCGACCTTTGTTTTCACTTTCTGTTTGCACCGCTTCGTGATCCGCCGGGTCCCCGTGCTGGAGCTGATCTTCAACGGGAAACCTGCCCGCCGCGCCAAATGAACGCGACTTCACCCATGGCCACTTCCCTCCAAAGCGAGCCTCCGGCTGTAAGAACCTCTTCCTCGATGAGGAAGATCCTTTTCATCGCCTACCATTTCCCGCCTTCCGGCGGGGGCGGGGTGCAGCGTTCGTTGAAGTTCGTCAAATATCTCCCCGGATGCGGGTATGATCCGCTCGTTCTCACGGCGAAGCCCAATAACGAGAGGCGCTGGACCCCCACGGATCAGGCCCTGATGGACGAGGTGCCGGAGTCGGTGAAGATCACCTCCGTCAGCCTGCCCGACGAGGTCCACGTACCGGGCAAGGTCGAGCGCGCCGCGCGGGAGCTCCTCGGCATGCGCAGCCGCTTCGGGCTGACTTGGATGAGGGAGGCGATCACGGCCGGGCTCAAGCTCGTGCAGCAGGAAAAGCCGGAGCTTATTTTCGTGACCCTGTCGCCCTTCGAGGGGGCGGATGCGGCCGCGGAAATTTCCCGCCGCACGGGGATCCCGTGGGTGGCGGATCTGCGCGATCCTTGGGCTTTGGATGAGTTCCAGCTCCACCGGACGCGGTGGCACCGCAACTTGGAGAAGGCACAGATGGAAAAATCGCTGCGCAGCGCCGCGTTGATCATCATGAACACGCCGGAGTCTGCCCGGCGTCTTGCGGAGGCTTTCCCGCGGCTCCGTGCGAGCAGCATCGTAAGCCTTACCAATGGCTACGACGCGAGCGACTTCGCCGGAGAAGTGGAGCCGATCGGCGGCGGCAAGTTCGCCATCGTCCACTCGGGATATTTCCACGCCGAGTCCGGTCTGACGGAGCATGCCCGGCGGCGGCAGTACAAGTTGCTCGGGCGGACGGTCCCGGGTGTGGAGCGTTTGCCCCGCTCACATTTCTATCTGCTCCGGGCGCTCGAGCAGTGGTTGAAGGAGGATCCTTCCATCGAGAATCAGGTGCGGGTCCATTGCGTCGGGGTTTTATCGAAGGCGGATCAGGCTCTGATCGAGGGATCTCCGGCAAAGCGGCTTTTCGAATGCTCCGGCTACCTGAGCCATACCGAATGCCTGCGTTACGTGCGCGGCGCGGATCTGCTCTTCCTGCCGATGCACAAGATGCCGCCGGGAATGAAAGCGGGCATCGTGCCCGGGAAGACCTACGAGTACTTGGCGGCCGGACGACCGATCCTGGCGACGGTTCCGGACAGCGATGCGCGGGACTTCGTCATCAGAGCCGGCACCGGTGTCACCTGCGAGCCGGGCGATGTGCCGGGGATGCTGGCGGCGCTCAAGGAGCAATACGCAAAATGGAAATCGGGTGCCTCCCGTTCCGATTGGGACGGGGAGTTCGTCCGGCAATTCGAGCGCGAGAACCTCACCGCGAAACTGGCGGCGTACCTCGATCAGGTGCGCTGATTTTCTCCGGCGCCCCCACAGCAGATGCAGGTAGAACACGTCATCGACTCCCCCGGAGATTCCAAGGCATCCCGCCGTGATCCATTCACGGCCCCGGATGTCTCGAAGAACCTCCGCAAGAGTTCCGTGCGCGGGGCGTCGCTGATGTCCTTTTCCCGCATGGCCGGGATGGGCCTGCGCTTCCTCTCCACGGGAATCCTGGCGCGCATGATCTCCCGCGAGCACTTCGGCATCTTCGGCATGACGGTGGCAATCTCCGGGTTCCTCGCAATCTTCATGGATGTGGGCCTCTCGCAGGCGACAATCCAGCGGGCGGAAATCAATCACCGGCAGATCTCGACCTTGTTCTGGATCAACATCGCGCTGTCCGCCCTGATCGCGGCTATCTTCGCGTTTTCGGCACCTGCGATCGCGGCATTCTTCGGCCAGCCGGCCCTGGCGAAGATCATCCCGGTGCTTTCGCTGAGCTTTCTCTTCGGCGGCCTGGGCCTGCAGCACCTCGCCCTTCTCACGCGGAACATGCGGTATCCGCTGCTCGCGGGTGTCGAGATATTCTCGATGTTCGCCGGAGTCGTGGTGGGAGTTTGGATGGCGAGTGCGGGGATGGGTTACTGGGCTCTCGTGGGAATGGCGGTTGCTCCGCCCCTTGCCAAATCGATCGCGGCATGGGTCGCGCTTCGTTGGGTTCCCGGTCTGCCCTCCCGCGGCACCGGGGTGGGCGGAATGCTGAGGTTCGGCGGGGACGTGCTGGGATTCAACGTGGTGAATTTCTTTTCGCGGCAGGCGGATACCGTGCTGATCGCCAAATTCTGCGGCGCCGCTCCGATGGCTGCCTATGAGAAAGCCTACAGCCTCCTGCTGATGCCGGTGGGCCAGATCAACGGTCCGCTCGGCGCGGTGACGATCCCGGCCCTGTCCCGCCTGCAGAACGAGCCCGAACGCTACCGGCGCTACTATCTGAATGCGATCCTGCTGGTATGCTCGCTGGGAATGCCTGTGATCGCAGGCATCACCCTCTTCGCGGATCAGGTCGTGCTGGTCTGGCTCGGGCCTGACTGGGCGGCTTCCGCGGAGCTGTTCCGGTTGCTGGCCCTTGCGGCGCTTATCGGCGGCATTTCGAATCCCTCCGGCTGGCTGCTCATCTCCCTCGGCCTCACCAAGCGTTATCGCGTGCTGGGCCTGGTGAACTCGGCGATCATCGTCGCGGCCTTCGTTGCCGGCTTGCTCCTCGGTCCGAAGGAGGCGGGGCAGTTCGGCTCCATGCGCGGGGTCGCGGTAAGCTACTCCCTCGCGATGCTGCTGAATTTCGTGCCGTATTGGGCGTGGGCGCTGAAGGGCACGCCGGTAAGCCTCGGCTCCGTCCTGAGAACGATGCTCACTCCCGCGCTCGCCTGCTTGCCGGCGGCCCTCGCCGCCTGGGGCGTGAAGAACTTGGCTGATGGCCGGATCGATGCGTGGCCGTGGGTGATTGCGGCAATGGCCGCCTTCGGCCTCGTTTATGCTATCGTCCTGCTCTTCGGCTTCAAGAAGCTGGAATTCTTCCGCCGGATCGCAGGCGAGTTCCGGTCCCGCTGAAGCTTTCTCCTATTCTCCCCCATGATCATCATCATTCCCACCTGCCAGAGAGGTGAGTTGTTGGAACGCACCTTGCAATGCCTGGCCGACGCCGATCTTCCGGAGACCCTGAAGCGCGTGTACGTCGTCGAGAACGGCAGGAAGGAACACGCGGAGGCGAAGGCGCAGCGGTTCCGCGGGCTTCTTCCGCTGGAGTATCGTTACACCCCCGTGGGGAGTAAGAGTCATGCCCTCAACCTGGTCCTCGAAGAATGTGCCGGAGAGTTCGTCGTTTTCTTCGATGATGACGTCCGTATCGATCCCGGCTGCGTCCGTGCGTATGCGGAGGCGGCAAAAGGGAAGACCGGCGGTGAGTTTTACGCGGGGAAATGTCTGGTGGACTACGATGCTGCTCCACCCGAATGGCTGAAAGATTACCTTCCCTACTCGGCGAAAGGGTGGAGCTATGGCGACGAAGTCCGCGAGTT
>CAMPGU010000211.1 GCA_946885645.1 uncultured Haloferula sp. | reverse complement strand
CGCTCCCCCTCGGACAGCACCATGCTCTTGCGCTCCGCGCCGAGCATGACCTTATCCTTGGCCTCCTCGAAGTCGATCATGTACACCTTGTCCTTGCCGCGGCGCGCGGCGAGGAGCGCTCCCTCGTTGACCAGGTTCGCCAGGTCGGCCCCGCTCATCCCGGGCGTCCCCCGGGCAAGCGTCGTGATCTCGACGTCGTCCGAGGTGGGCACCTTCTTCATGTGCACCCGCAGGATCCCCTCCCGGCCCCGCACGTCCGGCGAATCCACCACCACCTGCCGGTCGAAGCGACCCGGGCGCAGCAGCGCCGGGTCGAGCACGTCCGGCCGGTTCGTGGCGGCGAGCAGGATCACCCCGTCGTTCGCCTCGAAGCCGTCCATCTCCACCAGGAGCTGGTTGAGCGTCTGCTCGCGCTCGTCGTGACCGCCGCCCATGCCGTGACCGCGATGACGGCCCACGGCGTCGATCTCATCGATGAAAATCAGGCAGGGGGCGTGCTTCTTGCCCTGCTCGAACATGTCGCGCACCCGGGAAGCACCCACGCCCACGAACATCTCGACGAAATCCGAACCGGAAATGGAGAAGAAGGGCACATCCGCTTCGCCCGCGATGGCGCGCGCCAGCAGGGTCTTGCCGGTGCCCGGAGGCCCCACCATTAGCACGCCCTTCGGGATCGAGCCGCCGAGCTTCTGGAATTTCCGGGGATCGCGCAGGAAATCAACGATTTCCCACAGCTCTTCTTTCGCTTCCTGAATACCGGCCACATCCTTGAAGGTGACCTTGTTGTGATCGCGCGTGAGCAGGCGCGCCTTTGATTTGCCGAAGGACATCGCTCCCCTGCCCGCCGCCTTCATCTGCTGGCGGAAGAGGAAGAACAAAAGCAGCACGATCAGCAGCACCGGCAGGAAGGTGAAGATCGCCCGGCTGAGGAAATCGTTGTTCGGCTTGAAGATCGCCTGCTTCTCCTTGAGCAGGTTGCCCACGTCGTCACCCAGCATCAGGAGCGGGGCGGTGACTTGGAAGGGCCGCGGCTGCGCCGCTTTCGGGTCTTCGCCGGCGGCCGGTTCGTTCGGAATCTCCTGACGGCCGATGATCACCCCGGTATTCCCGTCGGGGGAATACACGGTGAGGGGCATCTGCTCGTTCAGCGGCTTCACCTCCTCGAGGGCGGCCACGCGGCGGAACCCGGCCTTGGAAAGCACCGTGGTGTCCGGGCCGGGCTCGGGCGCCGCTTCCCGGCTCACGCGCAGGACCACGGAGTCTCCCAGCATTTCACCCAGTTCATCCATGCGCAAGGTCGCCTGGATCTCGCGGCTGGTGCCGGGCTCCTCGCCCGGCCCGCGGGCGGGCTTGGCGGCGAGATAGCCTTTGATCAGCGCGTTCGACGGGCTGTCGCCCGTGGTGACTTCCAAAGGATGCTTCGGATCCTCCGTGATCACACGCCCCTGATCCCATGCCTTTTTGAACTGGGCATAGGTCATCGGCTGCGCCGACGCATTCATCGGCGAGGTGAAAAACGCGAGAGCGAGGATGAGGAAGGCCACACCGAGCAAAATGGCGAGACGCCAGTTGAATCCGGGCGGGTCATTGGGTCCGCGCGTGCCTGGGCCCTGCGGCGGACGATTTTGGGGCGATTCTGACATTGGTTCTTTGTTGGAGCTCCCGCGGAAACTTGCCGGATAATAGCATCTCCGGGGTGACCTGCAAAGGGCACGGCAGGGTAGTCCTCATCCGGGGAAAGAAAACCCAATTTTTTCCGCCGCTCTTGCCCGGGGAACCCTGCTTTGCCATTCATGGCGGGAATGGATCGGGACGCGCCCCACGACGACACCCCGGAATCGCGCATTCGTCCCCTCGGCTTGCTGGCGCGCTGGAAGCATCGCCGCCGCTCGGGATCCTCCGGCGCGCGGATCCTCGGCCTCATGGTCGATGCTTTCGCCGGCTTCGCCACCCTCGATGGCAGGCTCGATGCGGAAGAGGCGGATTTGATCCTCGATCTGCTCCGCAGCGCCTTTCCGGAAGCCGACCACAGTTGGCTCGCCCGCCGCGTCCAGCGCGCCGTCCGGGAGCAGAAGCCGCTCGCCCGCACCGCCTTGGACCTCAGGGAGTTGCTGGATGATTCCCAAAAAATGGCGGTCGGCCTGCAGCTCTACACGCTGGTGGATGCCGTCGGTCGCTCGGAACGCAGCCGTGCCTCCTTTGAAATCTTTCTCCGCCGTCTCGGCAGACCGGACCTTGCCCGCCAGATCCTCGCGGAAATGGGCGGTGACGAAGCGGCCGAAAGCACCGGCTTCGAGCGCATCACCTTCTCCGCCGCTCCCGGTGCCGAGGTCGGACTGCCGGAGCAGGCGGAGGGGCACGCCTTCCGCGTCTATCGCGCCGCCGATCTCCTGCTGGTCCGGAATACCGGCGAAAAACCCCTCTGGGTCCGCGGCCGGTCCTTGGAAAGCGGTGCCTTTCTCCGCATGCGGGAGCGCCAGCAGCTTGTCGTGCCGGGCTGGACCCTCACCTGCGAGGATCTCATCTTTTTCCTGAATGTGAAACTGACGGGGAACCGGCCCGCCATTTTCCTGGCCATCACCGAGGAAGGCCTCACCAGCGAGCGGGCGCGCAGCCGCCAGAGCGCCGTCCGCATCCGCTTCGGGCTGCAGGCGGAGGTGGAGGCCCTGCGGCCGACCGAACTGGCCATCGACGGGCGCGGGCTCCTCGTCCCCGCGCGGCCGATCCTCTGCGGGCACCACGAGCGCCTTTCGGAGCCTTCCGGCTTTTCCATCACCATCGATGCGCTGCGCCGGCGGCGGGCGGAGGCCGGCGGCCGTTTCCGCCTGGAGGCGGACCAGCGGGATTTCCGGGTCTCCAACGATCCTTCCGTTCTGGAACGGGGAGATCTCCTCCTTGCCCCCGGCCTGGCTCCCCGGGTGGTCCTGCGCGTCCGCTTCGATCTCGAGCGGCGGACCGGCGACCTCTTCGTCCGCGAGGCGGAGGGCGTCATCACCGCGGACGACGTGCCGGTGAAAAATTCCGCGCCGCTCCGGGAAGGGTCCATCCTCCGGCTTTCCCGCACCCAGGCGCTCCGCTGCCGCTTCAGCGAAGGCATCATCGACGAGGAGCGGAATCTCGTGGAATCCCTCCGCGCCCAGGACCTCATCCACGAGTTCGGGCCCGGCACGCGCGCGCTGGACAACGTCAACTTCGAGATCGCCCGTGGCGAGATGATGTGCATCATCGGCCCCAGCGGCAGCGGCAAGAGCACCCTGCTTTCGGTGCTCGCCGGGCAATTGGAGCCGAGCCGCGGGCGGGTACGCCTGAACGACGCCTCGCTCTACCAGAGCCGCCTCGAGCTCATCCGCTACATCGCCTACATGCCGCAGGAAGAGGCGCTGAACCCGCAATTGACCGTGCGGGAGCACCTGCGGCACGCCACCACCATCCGGCGGCCCTTCCTCAGCGCGGAGGAAGTCGGACGGCGTGCCGATGGCATCCTCGCGGAACTCGGCCTGCAGGCGATCGCGCGGCGCAGGGTCGGCTCGCCCGGAGAAAAAACCCTCAGCGGCGGCGAGCGCAGCCGCCTCAATCTGGGACTCGATCTCGGAAGCGCCGCGGAGGTCTTCCTCTTTGACGAGCCGATCTCCGGTCTCTCCTCGAAGGACTCCGAACACGTCGCGGAAACCCTCCGCTCGCTGGCGCGGGACAAGATCGTGATCGCGTCGCTTCACCGCCCCGGGGCGAAAGTGATGGGCCTTTTCGACAAGGTCCTGCTGCTCGACAACGGCGGCAAGCTCGCCTTCTTCGGCACCCCGGCGGCAATGATCGCCTATTTCCGCGAGATCGCCGGGGAACTCGGCATCTCCCACCCCTCCGTTTCGGAAAATGCTCCCTTGGGCGCGGATTTCGTCTTCGACATCCTTGAAACGCCTCTCGCCCACATCGGCGGGGGCCAGAATCCCTCCGCGGCCCGGCGTTTCCCGGCAAACTTCTGGCAAGAGCGATTCGAAAGCCGCTCGCTGGTCAATTCGCTGGGCGAGGGTGCCCCGCCGTCGCGGATCGAGAGGCTGGCGAATACCCCGGTGCCTGCCGCTTCCGGCGCGCTGGGCTTCGGGCGCGGGATCAAGCGCACCCTGGCCGTCTTCGCGACGCAGTTCCAGCGCTCGCTTTTGTCGAAGATGCGGAACCGGGGAACGCTCTATTCGACCCTTCTGGAAGCTCCCCTGCTGGCGCTGCTGATCGCCGTCACCCTCCGCTCCTCAAAGGAAGGTGCTTACGAGCTCCCGACAGCGCTCCACGTTCCGGCCTATCTTTTCCTCTCCGCCACGGTGGCGATGTTCCTCGGCCTGACGAACTCCGCCACGGAAATCCTGCGCGACCGGCCGGTATTGCGGAGGGAGCGGAATTCGCGCCCGAATCCCCTGCTCTACGTCGGCGCGAAGTTCAGCGCGCTCGGCCTCGTCGCCGCCGCGCAATGCCTCGCTTATACGGCCATCGGCCATTGGTTCCTGGAAATCCGCGGTACCATCCTCAGCCAGTGGTTGTGGATGACCCTGACCGCCTGCACCGGCACCGGGCTCGCCCTGCTGGTGTCGTCCCTCGTGAAGACGGAGCGCGCGGCTCTGACGGCCGTGCCGCTCCTGCTCGTTCCGCAGATGTTGCTAGCGGGCGCGCTCGTGCCCTTCCGGGAGATGAACCGCGGCCTTTTTGAAAACAGCGGCGTGGAGCGGGAGCGCGGCGGGGCTCCTTTCCCCTCGCGCTTCATGCCGCTGCGCCACGCCTACGAGGCGATGGTCGTCACGCAGGCCACCCGCAATCCCTACGAGGTCGAGCGCATCCGCATCCAGCGCCGCGTGGATGCGATCAAGGAAGTCCCGCACATGCTGGAGCCTGCCGTGGCCGAGCGCCTGCAAGTGATGCTCGAAGCCTTGCTGAAGCTCGGTGCCGCCGAAGCCGTGACTGCCGCCGATGCCAGCGATCTCGCCGAACGGCTCACCAACCTCGCCCGCGGCGGCACCCGCCTGGAGATCGATTCCATCAAGGTGCAGACCAACAACCCGAAGGCGCGGCCCATCTCGGAATTCTTCGTCAACAACCGCATCGACCTGCTGGTCCGCGAGGCGGAAACCTTCCGCCTCGATTACCGTAACCGGGACAAGCCGCGGAACATCTTCCTCGCCCTCAAGAAACCCGCCGGAGAGGAGTGGCTCGACACCCTCGACTACGATGCCGGCCTCCTGATCCTCGTGATTCTCGGGACGGGTATCGGCACGGCCGCGGTCCTCGGCATCCAGAACCGCCGGACGAGGTAGATCACTCCTCGATCCGGACGAAGTATTTCGCGCCTTTCCCCGAGATGTCGATTTTGGCCTTGTAGATCCCGGCTCCGGGGGGGCCTTCCGTCACGCCATTGCCGGGAATCGCGAGGTCGTCGGTGAAGCCGGCCGCGAGGTCCGCGGTTCCCTTCAATCCCCAAGGGGTGCTGCGCCGGGGCTTGGCCGCGAAGTCGATGTAGAGGAAGTTTCCTTCCCGCGCGACCTTGTACACCTCGATCACACCCGCTCCCGGAGCATCCGAGGGATTACCCGCAAGAGTCGTGTAGAAATCGATGACCTGCTCCAAGCGCGTCTCGTAGAGTTCCTCCGGGGAAATATCGTCGCGGAGGAAGCGTCCGGTACGGAGAGCCTTCGAGCGGGCGGTGATCACGAAGTTTGCAAAAGGCGATTTACCCCCTGGCGTCGAATCGGTCGGCGTTTGGAGAATGTCCCCCACCAAGAACCGCCGGCGGATCACGCCGCTCCCCCCGGGACGGACCGTCCGGTCCACGTCGAAGTCGTATGCCGCGCGAAGGTCCTGCGTCACATCAACCACTTCGTTCCTCAAATCGAGCATGCGGAAGTCCGGTTCCTCGGCGGTACCGGTGAAGCTGCGCATCACCTCGGCGGAAACCGTCACATCGTCGGTCAGCTTGATCGCGACCCACCCGGTATCCCAGGAAGAGGCCTCGAACGAATATTTGGTCGCTGCCGGTCGATCCGTGGTGGAGGAAAGGTGATCGTTCTGAAAGCCCGCACGGGGATCATATTGAAACAGGGGTGCAGGCGAGGGAATGAATTCCGCCCCGAAGGTGTTGCCGGTCCGTCCGTCGCGGTTGGTGAAATCGTTTTCCGAGTACCAATCCGCGAAAGATCGGGGATGGATCCCGCCGGAGGTCTCCAAGCCCCAGGTCCAGTTGCTCTCCACGCGCGCGGCGAACTGCCTCGCCTGCCCCGGTTCCAGCACGATGGGCGAAGAAGCATAGTCCGAAGCAGTCCCTCCTCCTAGGGTCATGGTAAAGGTTTTGCGTGCGTCGGGATCCTGCTGGTCGTTGATGTTCAGCTGGCCAATGCCCACCGCGGCTCCACCGTTGCTCCATTCGTTGCGCAGGTAGTCGTCGTTCTTCTGGAATTTGAAACCTACGGGAGGGTTCTCCAGCCGCACTCGCGTGCGGTCCACGGAGATCGCGACATTGTGGGGATTGTAGAGCGTGACCAAGGGCTCGAAAACCAGGTTCGGGACGGCGTAGTGCTGATTCCCCAGGGGATTCCCGAAACTATTGTAGAAGTTCACCCGATCCGGGATGTGCATGCGGTGAGAGACCATGGATAGCCTCAACTCGACCCGCGCGATGAGCGGCTGCGGCGTATCTTCCGCCCTTACCGGCAGTGATAGCAGGAAGGCGGAGATCAGAGGGATCTGCGGGGAAACGCGTCGCGGGAGAGAACACATGGGGTGCAGCCGATGCAATTGCCTTTCCGGCATTAACGCAACCGGCGAATAGCGGTCCATGGAGCCGCCATGCCTCAGGCTTCCCGCGGGGTCGCGGCATGCCGCAAGGCCGTGGCGATCTCGGCCACGGCGGCCGCGGTCAGCGGTCCCGGAACCACGGCTCCCAGCACCAGACATCCGAAGGGGGTTTCCACCGGCACCACTTCCAGCACGGCGTTCGAGCCGATCTTCACATGTACGTTCCCTGCCTGTCCCGCCACGGGGCGATAGGCTTGGGCCAGGCTGCGCGCGAGGAAATGCAACTTTCCGAAAGCCGGATCCTCCATCACGGGTTTCCCCTCGCGGTCGAGGATGAAGACACCCTGCGCCCCGGTGTGACGCATCAGCAGTTCCCGGAAACGGATGAGCCGCTCCAGCAATGGTCCCCGCTTCTCCTGCGCGGGGGGAGCGGCTCATCCGTTTC
>CAMPGU010000210.1 GCA_946885645.1 uncultured Haloferula sp. | reverse complement strand
TCACCGGACCGGGCTCGATCGGCGGCGGCACCGGGTTGGTGAAAGAGGGCAGCGGCTCACTGGCACTCCACATGCCCAATAGCTATACCGGCGGCACCGTGGTGAAGGCCGGCGAGCTAAGCGTCCGCAATGCCTCGGGCAGCGCAACCGGCAGCGGTAGCGTATCCATCGCCGCGCTGAGCGCGCTTTCCGGGGACGGCCGCATCGGCGGTCCGGTCACCGTGGCGGCCGGCGGCGTGGTGAGTCCCGGTGCGGGCATCGGCACGCTGAGCATCGACAACCACCTCGTGCTCGATGGAGCCGTGCTGAAGTTCGAGCTCGGCGCCAGCAGCGACCGCATCGCGGTGACGGGGGATCTCGGCCTCGGGGGCTCCCTGGAAATTTCCGACGCGGGTGATCTGCAGCCTGGCACCTATCCGCTCATCAACTACGGCGGTACGCTCACGAAGGGCTCCTTCCTGATGACCAGCGCGCCGGAGAACTATCGCTACCAAATCGACACGGCCACGCCGGGGCTCGTGTCGCTGGTTGTCACGCCGCCACCACCTGCGCCGGTGGCGCCGGATGGGCTTGCCGCGAATGCCGTGGCCAAGGACTCCATCGCGCTCACCTGGCAGGACCGCTCCGACACCGAGGAACAGTTCTCCATCGAACGGTCATCCGACGGTACCGCCTTCCAGCTCATCGCCAGCGTCGGGGCGAACATGCCATCGTTCACCGACAGCGGACTGGCCACGGGGCAGACGTACTTTTACCGCGTCAGTGCCATGAACAGCGGCGGTGTGTCGGCGGCATCGAACGTGGCTTCGACCCGTACGCTGATCGGCGCGCCGCTGGCATATCTGAAGCTCGATGAAGGCAGCGGGACCACCGCCTACGACAGCTCGCCGGATGGCAATCATGGCGCTCTCTCTGGCGATCCGCTATGGACGACCGGGCAGTTCGGCAACGCGCTCGATTTTGATGGCGTGGACGACCACGTCACCCTGCCCGCCGGCGTGGTGGCCGGCGTCCGTGACTTCACCATCGCGGGATGGGTGAAGCTCGACTCGGTCGACAACTGGTCGCGGGTCTTCGACTTCGGGACCAGCACCAGTACCTACATGTTCCTCAGCCCGTCCAACGGGGCCACGCGCAAGCTGCGCTTTGCAATCAGCACCGGCAGCGGCCCCGGCGAGCAGATCATCGAAGGTCCGTCCGCCTTGCCGTCCGGAGTCTGGACCCATTTCGCGGTCTCGCTTTCCGGACAGACCGGCACGCTCTACGTGAATGGCTCCGCCGTCGGAACGAACAACTCGATGAGCCTGACTCCCGCGAGCCTCGGCACCACCACGAACAACTACCTCGGCAAGTCGCAGTATGCGGATCCCTACCTGAATGGTCGGTTCGATGAGTTCGTGATCCACGACCGCGCGCTGGCGGATGCGGAGATCGCCGCCTTGGCCAATCCCGGCACTCCGCGCGCTCCGGACGGATTCACCGCGGTCGCGGGCGATGGCGAAGTGCACTTGAGCTGGAGTGCCGTCGATAGCGCTACCGGCTATAACGTCTATCGCTCGACCGGCAATGGCTATGTCCTCATCGCCACCGGTCTGACCGACACCGCATTCACCGACGCCAGCGCGGTGAATGGCACGGCCTACAACTATGTCGTGGCCGCCACCAATGGTGCCGGTGAAAGCGCCTTCTCGTCCACGCTCCCGGCCACGCCCTATCCTGAAGCCGGCTACAGCGGCCGGGCAATCGTCGCTGGCGTGAATGTGCTCGGCACCCCGGTTACATGGGGCGATACGGGAGAACTGCCGGAGGAGGGCGGCGCACTCGAGTCCTCCTTCCTCACTCTCGATCAAATGGACGGGGTCGGGGGAGAAATAGGTCATGCCGTCGTGGTGGGCCAAGTTGATCGCACCCGCTCCGAAGCCTCGGTCGGCAACGTCGCGATCACGGCGAATGGAGTTTTGATCGAAGCCGACTTCGCAATGGCCCGCGCGCTGGCCGTCTTCCAAGCCGGCGGCGGCACCGGACTCGACGGTGCTTCGGAAATCGGAACGCTGATCCTCAACGGGATTCCTGTCATGCTGACCGGCGAGCCGAACCAAACCGTGGCAGTGCCAGGCGGCCGGCTGGTGATCAACGAGCGGATCCTCACCGCGACCTCGATCACGGTGAACACGCTGCGGCTCGTGATCGACGGTGACGTGGAGGTGGTCATCGCCTCCGCCCGCGCTGGCTACGACAGCATCGAACCGCCGCCGCCCGGCGGCGACGACTCGATCAGCGGCGGCGGATGGATTCCCGGCCCGAATGACAAGCGTGGCTTCGGCCTCAGCGGAGGCTACGTCGATGGCGTGCTGACCGGTCACCTGAGCTTCAAGGACCGCGACACCGGCATGAGGGTGAACGCGCTCACCGTCACCGCCTACGGGACGGGCAGCGTGCCGAACAGCCGACACATCGAGGGAACCGCTGAAATCGACGGCCTAGGCGGCTTCACCTATCGAGCCGAAGCTGTGGACAACGGCGAGCCGGGCGACGCCGATACCTTTAGCATCGATCTCTCAAACGGCTACCATGCCGAGGGCGTGCTAGGCGGAGGCAACATCCAGTTACACCTACCGGGAGAATAACCGCAGGCCCCGGCGCCGTTTACTCCACCCGCACGACTACTGACGATCTGCGGCGTCTGGAGTTCCAAGACCCGCGCAGCACTCCTGTTGCGCGGGTCCTCTCCTTCCACGATAACCCCGCGCCCTCGCGGGATGCCATTGACTAGCGGGCGAGGGTGCGGGCGATGTCGAACCACTCCTCATCCAGCGAATGGTGGGCATCGGGTGCAGGCTTGTCCGCCCGGCCGTACCAGTAGCGAGCGTTCCCAATATCTCCCTCCTGGCGGTGAAGCCAAGCATGGATCCAGGCGCCTGCGGGACCGGCCATGTCCTGGCAAAGATCGTGGGCCTCGTGCCAGCGTCCCTTCCTGGCTAGCCACAGAGCGCGGAGTTCGACCGGAAGGTCGGGGGAGGGGCTGTCGTCATTCTCGACCGAACGAGCGAGGTTCTCGGCGTCTGTCATAGTGGCGGTGCGGAGGCTGCCTGGATATGCGGCGGACCGGCGGCTCACGCAAGGCAGGACTCTCCAGCGAGGACTGCTTCCGGGTTAGCTGCACACCGTTTCACTTGGCATGGAGGCGGTCGCCGATCAAGGAGCTGAAGGTCTCCCGGTCGGTCCCGTGCGCGGGGCGTCCGGGGGAGGAGCGGCAAGATTCTCCGGATCCCCCGTTCCTTGGCCGCTCACCTTAATTCGAAAGGGAAGTACACTTAAGCACACCGCTTGGGCCGGTCTTGTTTCGCAAGGTCTGAATGCGGGGGCGTTTTTCGGACTCATGATTGATTTTCAACAGCCGTTTTTATAAAAAAGATCGGGATGAGGGCGAAAAAGCTTCGTTCTTAAAATGGCCCGGCCTGGTAGGTTTTTACATAAATGGTTGAAAATAAGCCGTTTAAAATTTTGTTCAGTTCTTCTGGGTTTTGGTTTGACGATTTGGGTGTACTTTGGTGTAGTTCGAGGCACTTCAGCGGACTGTCCGCATTCGATGTCTTCCTCCACCCGCATCCACGAAAGTCATTTCGACTACAAGATGGACCCGAAATTCCGGGTTTCCGTCCCTGTCGAATGGCGCCCTGCGGGTGAGGAGACGCCGATCCGGCTCCAGCTTTCCAAGGAACACGACCTGCCGGTCATCAAGGTGTTCAGCGAGGAGGAGTTCGACCTGAAGTTCCAGCAGGTGGAGAAGAGCGATCTGACCCCTGCGAAGAAGCAGCAGATCGTCGGACACCTCCGGATGATGTCGAAGAAGGCCACCGTCAGCAGCCAAGGCAAGCTCACCGTCCCGAAGGACTGGAGCGAGCGAGTCGGCTTGAAGGCGGACGGCCCCGTGATCCTGGCGGGCCGCGGCCCCTTCTACATGGTCTGCACCCCGCAGACCTTCGACCGCATCACCGAGATCGAGCTCGGCATGGACGACGGCGACCTCGGCGTCCTCTAAAGATTTCACCCACCCACACCTAGTAAGCGACAACATGCTGTTCGCCCATCCAACTCCGGCATCCGCACAAGGCGGACCTGCGGCACCCACTGCAGGGTGCGGCCGGGTGCCGGAGTTGGGCTACGTTTTCACATCCGGACGGACCGGCGCACTCGGGACAGCGCGCCCTTCCGTTCATTTCAAGACGGCCGTCCGACCTGCATTCCATGGCTGGTTGGCAGGACGGCGGCCGGGGACTTTCCTGGCCGGGCGGAAGTGGTTTCTCGGGACAGTGCCCCTTTCGCTTTTCAATTCGGCGGTCCGCGCGGCTTCTGGCTGGTTGTTCGCGCGGACCACCGATGACTTTCCTTGTGAACGGACCGGCGCTCTCGGGACAGCGCGCCCTTCCGTTCATTCCCATACGGATGTCCGATCCTCTTGCCATGGCTGGTTGGTGGATCGGCGTCCGCTGGAAGTTTTCCAAGCCGACGGTGCGGACTCCGCGAGCGGCTACCATCTTTCCGTGCTTCCGGAGGAGGTGAGCGAGTGGATGGGCGCGCGCGAGGGCATGCTCATCATCGACGGCACGCTCGGCGGCGGCGGACACAGCGAGGCTTTCCTGAAAGCCGGGGCCCGGGTGCTCGGCGTGGACCGCGATCCGGAAGCCCTGGCATACGCCACGCAGCGCCTCGCCGCATACGGCGACCGTTTCCGTACCTGGCAGGGGAATTTTGCAGATCTCCGGGACATCCCCGAGGTCCGGGGGGAAGGCAGAGCCAACGGCCTGCTTTTGGACCTCGGGGTTTCCTCCCGGCAGCTCGACGCCGCGGAACGGGGTTTCTCGTTCCGCGGCGCCGGACCGCTGGACATGCGCATGGGTCCGTCCTGCGCCTTCGATGCGGCGGAAGTGGTGAATACCTGGCCGGAAGAGGAACTCGTCCGCATCTTCCGCGAATTCGGGGAGGAACCGCAGGCGCGCCGCATCGCAGCGGCGATCATCAAGCGCCGTGCCGCGCGGAAATTCGAGATCACCACGGACCTGGCCGAGTGCATTGAAAAGGCGCTCGGCGGGAGGGGGCGCATCCATCCCGCCACAAAAGCCTTCCAAGCGATCCGCATGGCCGTGAACGACGAGCTCGGTTCCCTGGAGCGGGCGCTCGAAGCTTCCGTCGATCTGCTCCAGCCCGGCGGGCGCCTGCTGGTTATTACCTTCCACAGCCTGGAGGACCGGATGGTGAAGCATTTCATGCAGCGCCGGTCCAAGCCCTACCTCGACCGGCCGGACTGGCCGGAGCCGCGGCCGAACCCCGACTGGTGCTTCCGGCTGCCGGTAAGAAAAGCAATCGCCGCCGGCGAAAAAGAACTCCGAATCAACCCCAGGGCCCGCAGTGCAAAACTGCGGGTCGCCGAGCTTCTGGACCCCGCTACCTCACCCCGATGAATCGTCTCCGCTCCGAACCGAAGACCCACCTGTCCGTATTCGTGACACTGATCCTCGCCGCCCTGGTGGTGGTGAGCGGCGGTGTCATGCACGCGGTGTACAAGAATTCCCAGGTGCAGACCGAGCGTTTGATCGACCAGGCGGAGAAGCGCATCGACCAGACGCAGGTGCAGATCCGGATGATCGATGTCCACATGGACAAGATGCTGGACCGCTTTGAGATGAAGGACCGTTTGAAAGAGGCCGGCTCCACCTTGATGGCCATCACGCCGGCGGCCATCGAGGAGGTCGATCCCACCCAGGCGGAGGTGGCCGCCGTCCGCGATTAGCCATGACATCCCGCGCCTTCCAGCGACGTTGTATCGTGCTGTGCTCGGTCCTGGTGACCGGGCTCAGTTTGCTTTCGGTGCGGCTGATCAAGATCCAGGTGTGGGACCGCAAGCATTACGCGGACAAGGCGCGCCGGACCTTCGAACGCCGGGAGATCCTGCCCGGCCTGCGCGGCAAGATCGTGGACCGGAATGAAGAAGTCCTCGCGAAGAGCATGCCGGTGGGAACGGTGTGGGTGAATGCAACGCACCTGCAGGACCCGAAGACGATTGCTTGGCCGCTGGCGTACGAACGGGTGAGCGCGGATCCCGGCTGGGAGGCCTTGGATGCCGATGCCCAGCGCCGCCGGATATCGGCCGAGCGCGGCCTCCTGCTGAAGGAGTTCGAGGGCTTGCCCGAGGGAGTCTTCCTGGAGAAGGCGCTGGCGCAGGCGGTCAATGTCCTCGCCCGGCCGCTCGGCCTGCGGCGGGAGGACATGCGCGCGCGCATCATGGATGCGATCAAGAAGGACCGCAGCGAATTCATCCTGGTCAAGGATCTGCCCGCCGATGCTGCCGAGGGCGTGCGTGAACTCATCGCGAGGAACCGTCTGGAAGGATTCGCCACCCAGGATTCCTTCAAGCGCTGGTACACGTCCCCGGAGTTGGCGACGCATGTGACCGGCTATACCGGCGAAACCGTGATCGGCCAGAATGCCCGGGGCCGCGACGTGTACGGCCAAACTGGAAAATTCGGCGTGGAGGCGGCGCTCGAGACCTTCCTCGCAGGGCGGGATGGCTGGCAGGAGCACTGGCGCTCCGCCGACGGAGGGCGGATCCCCGGGGAAACGCCGGGCCTGAAGCCCCCGCGCGCGGGGCTGAACGTCCAGCTAACCTTGGACATGGGAATCCAAGCGATCGTCGAGGAGGAACTGGATGCCGGGTTGGCCGAATTCGGAAGCAAGCGCGGCTGCGTGATCCTGATGGATCCCGGAACGGGGGAGATCCTGGCGATGGCCAGTCGGCCGCATTTCAACCTGAACCGGCTCGATAATCTTTCGGAAGCGGGCTCGAATTTCGCGCTCCAAGCGGTGTACGAGCCGGGCAGCACCATCAAAATCGTGCCCGCGGCCGGCGCCATGAACGAGCGGCTGGTGAGTGCCCAGACGTCCATCTTCTGCCACAACGGCACTTTCCAGAACGGCTCCGTGACGGTGAGCGACGGCATCCACCCCTACGGCACCCTCACCGTGGAAGGGGTGCTTCAGAAATCGAGCAACATCGGGGCCTACAAGCTGGCGCTCCAGCTCGGCACGGACCGGTACTACAGCTATCTGCGGAAATTCGGCTACGGCAAGAAGACGGGAATCCTGCTCAGCGGGGAAAGTTCCGGTATCGTGTGGGGTTCGGAGAATCCCACCGACTTCTCGAGGACTTCCTTCGGGTATGCTCTTGCC
>CAMPGU010000209.1 GCA_946885645.1 uncultured Haloferula sp. | reverse complement strand
ATCGTTCCCAGGGCCAGGGCAACCGTCGCAGACGCGGTCCGGCTGCAGCCCGCTGAGCCTGATACGCCTCAAATGTTTCCAACACGGCCGCGTGGGACTTCCCATGCGGCCGTTTTTGCAATCGGAACCGCACGAAGAAAGCTCCCGGCCCGGGCGGAAGTAGATTCTCTTCATGTTCCCTAAAGGTTCGGCGTGCCAGTCTGCGCGCATGAAGATTTCCGTCCGTCACGCGATCCTCGCGGCAGCTCTGGCCGCGGTGGTTTTCGTGCCCGCTTGCACGGCGCCGCAAGCCCGCACGACTTCGGTGACTCTACCGGTGTGCTGGCGGAATGCCGCGGGCTTTCCGACGGCATCCCCGCAGGGCGATCTTTCGCGCTGGTGGAATCAATTCGGTGACGCCCGGCTCACGAGCATCATCGGCGAGGCGCTGGCCGGAAACAAGGATATCGCCTCGGCGATGTCGCGCGTGCGGGAAGCCCAGGCGCGGAAAGATGCCCAGCGCGCCTCGCTTTTCCCGACCTTGGATTATTCCGGCTCGCGGAATACCAGTGCGGGCTTCGACGACTGGACGCGCAGCGGCTCCGGCACGGCCTACTCGGCAGGTTTGAATGCCTCCTGGGAACTCGACTTCTTCGGAAAGAACCGCCAGTCCGTCATCGCGGCTTCCGCCAGCGCCGAGGCAGCTACGGAAAATCTGCGCTCCGCACAGGCCTCCCTGGCCTCGGAGGTGGCGCTCGCCTATCTCGACCTGCGGGCTCTCGAATCGCGGCTGGACGTGGTGAAGCGGAGCGTAAAGACGCGCGAGGAAACCACCCAGCTCGCCTCATGGCGCGCGCAGGCCGGAGAGATCGACGCGCTCGAACTCCGCCAGGCGGAATCGAGCCTCGAATCCGCGCGCTCTTCCCTGTCCTCGCTGGAGCAAAACATCGGACAGTCGCGGAACCGCCTCGCTCTGCTTTGCGGCAGGGCTCCGGGCAATATCTCCATCGGCTCGGGGGACGTACCGGTGCCGCAGCGCCGGCTGGCGATCGGCATCCCCGCGGACGCCATCCGGCAGCGGCCGGACGTGCGTGCTGCGGGTTACAACTGGGTGGCCGCCATCGCCAGCACCCGTTCCGCGGAGGCGGAAAGGCTGCCCAGCCTGCGTCTCAGCGGATCCCTGGGTGTGGA
This sequence comes from uncultured Haloferula sp., assembly GCA_946885645.1. The sequence goes on along the minus strand of CAMPGU010000209.1, from coordinate 6,133 downwards.
CACCTTGCGGAGTTCAAAGCTTTTCAATCCGGAATCCGCCGCCGCCGGGATCATCGCCGGCATCTCGGGGCCGATCTTCGATGCAGGGCGTATCCGCGCGAACATCGCGGCCCAGACCGAAGCCCAAGAGCAGGCGCTGCTCTCCTATGAATCCAGTATCTTGACCGCTCTCTCCGAGGTGGAGGACGCGCTGATCGCCTGCCGCAGGACGGAGGAGCGCTTGGCCACCCTGGAAAAAGCGGCCGCCGCCGGTCGCGAAGCCTCCAGGCTCGCCACGCAGCGCTACCGCACGGGGGTGATCGATTTCCTCACCGTGCTCGACGCGCAGCGCAACGACCTCGCTCAGGAGGAAAGTCTCATCAATGTCCGCGCCGACCGCGCGGCCGCCCACGTGCAGCTTTACAAGGCCCTCGGCGGCGGTTGGTCCGCCGGTTCCTAATTTCCTTTTCTCAATGTCCAAGCCTGACCCTTCCCAAGACCTCGCCGCCATCGTGAGCCGCGGCAAGTCCCGCCCCGTGCGGAAATGGTTCATCATCGCCGTCTGCCTCGCCGCCTTGGCGGGAGGAGGCTGGTATTACAAGTCCCGTAGCAAGGACACGGACGAAGGACCGGTCTATGTGACCGAGTCCCTGGAACGCGGTGACATTTCAATCCGGGTCACAGCGACCGGCAACCTTGCACCGATCAACCAAGTGACCGTCGGCAGCGAACTCTCCGGCACCGCGGCCGAGGTCTATGTCGATACCAACGATCTCGTCAAGAAGGGCCAGGCGCTCGCGAAGCTGGATACCACCAAACTGGAGAGCCAGACCGAGCGCAGCCGGGCCGTATTGCTGGCCGCGAGGGCCCGCGTCAACCAGGCGGAAGCCACGCTGAAGGAAAGCGAGGCTTCGCATGCCCGGCTTCAGGAACTCCACCGCTTGAGCGACGGACAAACCCCTTCCAAGGCAGAGATGGAAACATCCGAGGCTACCGTGGCCCGCGGCCAGGCTGATTTGGAAAGCGCCAGGGCGTCCGTCACGCAGGCAGAGGCCGACCTCAGATCAATCGAGCGGGACCTTGGCAAGACGATCATCCGCTCCCCTGTCGATGGTACCGTTCTCACCCGCAAGCTGGAGGTGGGCCAGACGGTCGCCGCATCCTTCACCGCGCCGGAGCTTTTCATCATCGGCGAGGATCTTCGCAAGATGGAGCTGAACGTGGCCGTGGGTGAAGCGGAGATCGGCCGCCTCGCCCAAGGCCAGCAAGCCGAATTCACCGTGGCGGCGTGGCGCCAGCGCTCTTACCAAGCTTCCGTGAAGAAAGTCCTGTTCGGGTCCGTGATCGTGAACAACGTGGTCACTTACAGCACCGAGCTGGAGGTCAATAACGACGACCTGAGCCTTCGCCCGGGCATGACGGCCGTCGCGGAAATCTTTATCGAGAGAAAGGAGGACATCCTTCTCGTCTCCAACGCCGCGCTGCGCTTCGACCCCGTCGCCGCGTCCAAGCTTGGCAAGGAGGAGGACGATCAGAAGCGCACCTTGGTCCAGAGCCTTTCTCCGGGTGGCGGACGGCGCTGGGGACGCGGCGGAGGCGGTCCTCCTGCCGGATCGGCTCCGGATTCTAAAAAGGGTGCCCGGATCTGGGCGTTGAAAGATGGCAAGCCCGTCGAGATCCCGGTGAGGACCGGAATCGCCGACGACAGCCATACCGAGATCACCGGCGAGGGACTCACCGAAGGCATGGAGATCATCGTCAGCGCCCGGCCACAGACCGCCACCACTTGAGCATGGAAAGTCTCATCGAGCTCCAAGCCCTGACCAAGACGTACGGCCGCGGTGATGCCGAGTTCCAAGCCCTGAAGGGCGTCGATCTCAGTATCAAAAAGGGCGAATTCGTGGCGGTGATGGGTCCCAGCGGCTCCGGCAAATCGACGCTGATGAACTTGCTCGGTTGCCTCGATAGCCCCACCACCGGGAACTATCATTTCGAAGGGATCGCAGTGAACGAGCTGAACAAGGACCAGCGCTCGCTGCTGCGCCGGCATGCGCTGGGCTTCATCTTCCAGGGCTTCAATCTTCTGGCCCGCACCTCCGCCCTCGAAAACGTGGAGCTTCCCCTGCTCTACCGCGGCTACACGCGCCAACAACGCCACCAGATGGCTCGCGCCGCCCTGGCCAGCGTGGGCCTGCCGGACAAGGAGCGGAATACACCCGCGGAATTGTCCGGCGGCCAGCAGCAGCGGGTCGCCATCGCCCGCGCGATCGTAACCCATCCCGGGACGCTTTTCGCGGACGAGCCGACCGGCAATCTCGACTCCAAGACCACCAGGGAAATCATGGAGCTGCTCTGCCGCCTGAACGATGAGCGCGGCATCACGATCCTGATGGTAACCCACGAGGACGAGGTGGCGCACTACGCCAAACGCATCGTCCATGTCCGCGATGGCCTGATCGGGTCCGACGTGAGGAACGAAAACCGCCCCGTCCGCGCTTTGAAGCACCCGTAGCCATGTTCTGGAACGCATTCATCATCGCGCTGCGCGAAATCCGGCGGAATCTGACCCGGGCTTTCTTGACCGTGCTGGGAGTCGTCATCGGCGTGGCGGCCGTGGTCACCATGGTCACGCTCGGCCGCGGTGCGACGGAGTCGGTCAAGGCGCAGATTTCCAATCTCGGCAGCAATCTTCTCGTGCTTCGCCCCGGCCAAGGCTGGGGGCCTTCAGCCGCGCCGCTCTTCAGCGCCACCGATGTCGAGATGATCCGGCAGCAAGTGCCGGGCATCAAGGCCATCTCCCCGATGTCGAATACCAGCGTGCAGGCGATCCATCAGGAGGAGGCGCGCACGACGGATGTCCAAGGGGTTTACCCGGAGTATTTCCCGATCGGGAATTGGACGATCGCCACAGGCCGCTTCTTCGATGAGACGGAACTGAAGGACGGCGCGCCGGTGGCGGTGATCGGAGAGACCATCAGGAAGGAGCTCTTCAACGGCCGTGACCCCATCGGCGAAAAGATCCGCCTACTCAACACCGCGGTTACCGTGGTGGGCGTTACCGCGGCGAAAGGCCAGGGCGGCTGGGGAGATGACCTCGATGACAATATCATCATCCCCATCACCACGCTCCAGCGCCGTCTCAACGGGCAGATGTTCAAGCAGAACGTCAATCAGATCATGATCTCCGCCCAGGATGGCTATCCCACCGACGGGGTGATCGCGGATATCAATTCCCTGATGCGGGAGCGCCGGAGCCTGGCCCGCAGCGAATCCAACAATTTCTCGGTGACGGATACCCGCCAGATCGCGGATGCCGTGAGCTCCAGCACGAAGGTGATGACCTCCCTGCTGGGTGCGGTAGCCGGCGTGAGCCTTCTCGTGGGCGGCATCGGCATCATGAACATCATGCTCGTGTCCGTGACGGAGCGCACCCGGGAGATCGGCATCCGCATGGCCATCGGGGCGCGTGCCCGGGAGGTGTTGCTGCAGTTCCTGGTGGAAGCGGTCACGCTCTCCTGCGTCGGCGGCCTCGCCGGCATCGCCCTGGCCTACGGCCTCTGCGTCGCTCTTGCGAAGGTCGTGGGGGCACCCTTCTTGTTCGATACGAAGATCAACCTCATCGCTTTCTTTTTCTCCGCTGCCATCGGCATCCTTTTCGGTTTCATGCCAGCCCGCCGCGCCGCCGGGCTGGACCCGATCGACGCCCTGCGTCACGAATGAAGTTTTCCCTCCATGCGCCTGCTGGTCATTGAAGACGATCCCCTCCTGATGCACAGCCTTTCCGAAGGCCTGCGTGAGGAGCTATACGCCGTGGACACCGCGGCCGACGGCCAGGAAGGCCTCGCGAAAGCGAAGGGATCGGACTATGATGCGATCGTTCTGGACGGCATGCTGCCGGGATTCGATGGCTGGGAGTTTCTGCTGCGCCTGCGCCGTGAGAAGTCCACCCCCGTGCTGATGCTGACCGCGCGCGATGCCGTGCCGGACCGCATCCGCGGCCTCGATGCCGGCGCGGATGATTACCTGACGAAGCCCTTTGACTTCGAAGAGCTGCTCGCCCGCCTGCGCGCTCTGATCCGCCGGAGTTCCGGGGCGGGTTCCAGCATCATCGAGATGGGGGAAATCGCCGTCGATACCGCGGCACGGCTGGTGACAAAAGACGGTGTGCCGGTTTCCCTCACCCCGCGGGAATACGGGCTGGTCGAATACCTCGCGCTCCATCGCGGCAGCGTGGTGACCCGCACGGAGCTTTACGAGCACCTCTTCGACGAGAACGAGGACACGCTTTCGAACTTGCTCGACGTGCATGTCTCGAATGTCCGCAAGAAGCTGGGGGCATCCTTCATCTCCACCCGCCGGGGCCACGGCTATAGCATCGAATGAAGCACGTTTTCCAGTCCGTGCGGTGGCGGCTGCTGCTGTGGTATTCGCTGATCCTCCTGGGGCTGATCACCGGACTCTGCCTGCTGGCCTACCGGCTGGCCTCGAACGACCGGACGGCACAGATCGACCGCGGGATCCGCTATTTCCACGGAACCTTCTTCCGCAGCCTCTTCGCCTCGCGCCCGCTGCCGGACAAGGACTCGCCGCCCAGCCTCGATGAAATCCGCGAGCGCCTGCGCAATCCCGGTGAGGTCTCCTCCTTCCCACCGGAATTGCACGCGCTCTTTGAAGGCGGTACCGGCGGCAATTACCTCGCCTGCTGGGACAGCGACGGCTCGCCGCTCTTCATCTCCGCCAATGCGCCGGAGGGACTGAGGCCGCCGGCACTGCCGAAGGAAAATGAAACCCGCTACCTGACCCGCCAGAACTTCCGGGAGCATCATCGCACCCACCCCTCCGGCATGAGTTCGATCGTGGGCCGGGAGATCAGCACGGAGCAGGGTGACCTGCTGCGCTTCAGCCTGCTGCTGGCTCTCGGGGGCGGCGCGGTCTGGCTCGCCGGTCTCGGTGGCGGATGGTGGCTGGCGGGTCGGGCCTTGCAGCCGATCGATACCATCGGCCGGACCGCGTCCCGCATAGCGGCCGGGAATCTCGACGAGCGCATCCGGATCGCGAATACCGACAATGAGCTCGACCGCCTGGGGCGTGTGCTCAACGACACCTTCGACCGCCTTTCCGCCGCCATCGAACGCCAGAAGCGCTTCACCGCGGATGCCTCCCACGAGCTCCGCACCCCGGTCACCATCATTCTTTCAGAAACCCAGCGCGCCCTGAAGCGGGAGCGCGAGCCCGACCAGTATCGCGAGATCCTCGGTAACTGCCGCACTGCGGCGGAGCGGATGCGTGCGCTGGTGGAATCCCTGCTCGTGCTGGCCCGGCAGGACCTGCCCGCTTCGGACAGCCCGCACGTATCCTGCGATCTCGGGGAGATCGCGAACGGGGTGGCGGATCTTCTCCAACCGCTTGCCGATGAACATTCAGCTACCATCGTCCGCGAGCTTGCCCCGGCACCGATCCATGGCGATCCGCACTCGCTCGCGATGGTGGTGCAGAACCTTCTCTCGAACGCACTGCTCCATCCCCCGCCGGGTACTCCCATACGGTTGAAAACGTCGGCTTCCCCCGAAGGTTGCGTGTTGGAAGTCTCCGACCGGGGGCCGGGCATCGCGCACGAACACCTGCCGAGGCTTTTTGACCGCTTCTACCGCGCGGATAGTTCCCGCACCCAGACCCACGGCCACAGCGGCCTCGGCCTCGCGATCGCCAAGACGATCGTGGAGGGCCATGGCGGCAGAATCGAGGTCGCAAGCGTCGCAGGAACCGGGACGGTGTTCCGCGTGCTGCTACCTGCCGCCCTTCCCGGCTCCGTTAGCCGTTAATGATTTCTCCTCCGTTCGGATGGAGCACCTGCCCGGTCATGTAGCCCGCTGCATCGCTGGCCAGAAAGACGTAGCACTCGGCGCACTCCCACGGCTCGCCTGCTCTTCCCAAGGGACTGTCCGAACCGAAGCTGGCCACCTCTTCCGGCGGGAACGTCGCCGGGATCAGGGGGGTCCAGATCGGCCCGGGGGCCACCGCATTCACCCGGATCCCTTCCCCCGCAAGCTGCCCCGCAAGGGAACGCGTGAAGGAAACGATCGCGCCCTTCGTGGCCGAGTAATCCAGCAGCTTCGGGCTCCCGCGGTAAGCGGTCACCGAGGTCGTATTGATG
>CAMPGU010000208.1 GCA_946885645.1 uncultured Haloferula sp. | reverse complement strand
GCCCAAGGCGGCTGGTATCACCTCGCCGTCTCCTACAACGGCACGGCAGCCAGCGCGGACAAACTCAAGCTCTATTGGACGAAGTTGGATCCCGCGAACACCCAGGCAAGCCAACTCGCCTCGTTGCAGATGACCGCGGACCTGCTTGTTTCCACCGCCTGCGATCTGACTATCGGCAACGAGGGTCGGACCAACGGCGGTTCCACGGATGCCTTCCTCGGGGTGGTGGATGAAGTGCGCATCAGCTCCGTGGCGCGCACCGCCGGTCAGTTCCTCTTCTCCGGTGAAGGCGACGGCGATGCCTTGGACGATGCTTGGGAAATGCAGTACTTCGGTGGCCTCGGCGAGACGGAGACCGGCGACTTCGACCAAGACGGCACGGATAACCTGACGGAGTTCCGCCTCGGCCTGATCCCGAACAGCGGCAGCTCCCGCTTCGCCGCCACGCGCAGCAGCAGCGGTCTGATCCAGTGGCCGAGCGCCGTCGGCACCAGCTTCACCATCGAGCGCAGCACCACGCTGGGCACGGCATCGTGGCAGCCGATCGGCACCGTCCCGGGCACGGCCGGCACCGCGAGCTTCACCGATCCGTCGCCCCCGGTCGGCAAAGCGTTCTATCGCGTTGTATTGGACTGATCGTATTTCCAGGAAAACGGGTGCCAACCGGCCGGGTGACGGACTTCCGTCCCCGGCCGGCCTTCCGATTTTTCCGGCCGGCACCACGCGCTTCCTCTCCCGCCCGATCCGCGAAATTGCGGCTCCTTGTGATGAAGCCGCCGTCCCCGCAAACATACAAGCGGCAGCCCCTTTCCACGCCTAGTTTCCCCTGCCTGCCCTAGCGGTCTGCTACGGCCCGTCCCCCGGTGACCGCTGTTCCCGCTTCTGCATACTGCCCATGTTGCACCGTTTGCCCGGCGTTCTTCTCCTGTTGTTCGTCCTCTCCGCCTTGCCCGCCGCGGGCCAGACGCTGGGCGTGACCAACAATGTCCACCGTGCCGCCAGCCTGACGAACACCGTTATCACGCTGAGCGGCAGGGCGGAACTTCACCTGACCGATCCGGGCGATCCCCTCACCGGCTCCACTGTCCATTTGAACTCCCCGGATGCGTGGCTGTTCCTGCATTCCGTGGTGCCTTCCCAGGTGGCGGCAAATTTCCTCTCCCGCATCCGTGTAAACGGCTCGGCCGCGGTGCTGGATTCCAATGTAAGGGTGGTGCAGTACGAACTCGGCGCGGTGGTGATCCCGCATGGCCCCAAGTTTGCCCCGCTGGAAGTCTTCGACGGGGAATCATACACGGGACCTTCAAAGAAGCTCGGCCTCTATACCTACCATCGGGACGCGGAACTGGGTGAGCTGAAGAATGCGATCGGTTCCTTCCGCCTGAAGCGCGGCTACATGGCCACCGTCGCGCAGCAGGAAAACGGCGGTGGCACCAGCAAAGTGTACATTGCGCAGGACGGGGATCTTGATATCGGCACCCTGCCTGCCGCGCTGGATAACCAGATCCGTTTCATCCGGGTCTTTCCCTGGCGCTGGGTGTCGAAGAAAGGCTGGGCCGGCGCGGAGGGGAACTACATGCAGGCCCTCTGGCGCTACAATTGGAACAACAGCGAGGAATCCACCTTGGACCGCGAGTACGTGCCGATCCGTCAGACCCGCTGGTGGCCGGGGCTTCCCACCGACAAGCGCAACGTGACCCACCTGCTCGGCTTCAACGAGCCGGACCGTCCCGATCAGGCGAATATGAGCGTGGACGCTGCCATCGCCGCCTGGCCGGAGCTGATGGCCACCGGCCTGCGCCTCGGCGCCCCCGCCGTTTCCGATGGCGGGCTGGCATGGCTCTACGAGTTCATCGACAAGGCGGATGCGCTCGGCTACCGCGTGGACTATGTGCCGGTGCACTTCTACCGCGCGCAGTACAGCGATACCGCGTTGCGGGATTGGCTGAAGGGCATCTCCGACCGCTGCCGCGGCAGGCCGGTATGGGTGACGGAATTCAACAACGGCGCGAACTGGACCTGCTGCCTGCCGACACAGCAGGAGAATGCAGTGAAGATCGGCCAGTTCATCGATATCATGAACGCCTCGCCCTTCGTCGAGCGTTACTCGGTTTTCAATTGGGTGGAGGACAACCGCCGGATGGTCTGGGACGATCCGAACGGAGATTGGGGCTGGCCGCTACCCGCGGGCGAGCGCTATCGCGACACTCCCTCACCCGTCGCGACCATCCACGATATGCCGGACAACGGCCAACCGGCCGCGGCTCACTATAGCTTCGACGGCCATGTGCAGGACATCTCCGGGAACGGGCACGATGCCGCGGTGATGGGCGCAGCCACCTTCATCACCGGGAAGTCGGGACAAGCGGTGAGCATGGACGGCTCCGATTCCTACCTCCAGCTTCCTTCACGGCTGGGAGATAGTACTGACTTCACCTTCGCCGCATGGGTCAATTGGGCAGGCGGGGCCAATTGGCAACGCATCGTGGATCTCGGGAAAGACACTTCCAGCCACCTTTTCCTCACCCCGAAATCCGGCAACGGCAACCTGCGCTTCGCGATCAAGAACGGCGGTGCCGAGCAGCAGCTCAATCACAGTACCGCCCTGCCTGTGGGTGCCTGGACCCACGTGGCCGTAACCATTGGAGGCACTACGGGGAAGCTGTTCGTGAATGGCAACCTGGTAGCGGTCAGCGCCGTGATGGACATCGATCCGGCGGCACTGGGCACCCGCTTCAATTACCTCGGCAAGAGCCAGTTCGCGGATCCGCTTTTCAACGGCCGCATCGATGACGTGCGCTTTCTCACCACCGCCTTGGGCGATGCGGAGATCGCCTCGCTTGCCGCCGGCACCCTGCCGCAATTCAGCGCCGATCCACTGACGGCAGCGGCGGCCGCGACGGTGGGCCACCCCTACACCGGCAGCATCGCCTCTGAAGTCAGCGGCGGCGCTCTGACTTTCTCGAAGGTCGGCGGGCCGGCTTGGCTGGCCGTGGCAGGGGACGGCACGCTGACGGGCGTACCGGGCCAGGCGGATCTAGGCGTGAATACTTTCCTGATCCGTGCCAGCACCGCCACGGGCGCGGCGGATACCGCTGTGCTGCGGGTGACGGTGGAGGAGCCCGCGGGCATGGTCGCGGGCTATGCTTTCGACAGTAATGTGCAGAGCGCCGTCGGCCGGCTCCACGGCACAGCCATCGGCACACCGTCTTACCCGCCCGGCTTGCGCGCGCAGGCGATCGATCTCGACGGCACGGAGGATGCCGTGAGCCTCCCGGCTGGGATCGCCGACACGGACGAGCTGACCGTGGCGGCTTGGGTGAATTGGGATGGCGGCGGGAACTGGCAGCGTGTGTTCGATTTCGGAAACGGCACGCAGGAGTATTTCTTCCTCTCTCCGAAGAACGGGTCCAACCGCATGGCCTTCACCATCCGGAAAGACGGTGTGGAGCATACCGCGGATGCCACCACTCTTGCCATCGGCCAGTGGGTTCACCTGGCCGCGGTTTTCGGCGGCGGCCAGATGCGCCTGCATGTCAACGGAACGCAGGTGGCAACCGCCGCCTCGCCCCTGAAGCCATCCGATATCCGTCCGGCCTCCAATTTCATCGGGGACAGCCAGTTCGCCGCGGATCCGTTTTTCAACGGCCGGATCGAGGAATTCCGTGTGTTCAACCGGGCGCTCGCAGCCGCGGAGATCAATGCCTTCCGAAACGGGCGTGCGCCGGTGTTCACCGCGAATCCCCTCACCCGGCCCGCGGCTGCAATCGGACAGGCCTACGAGCAAACACTCGCCGGTAGCGCCACCGACGCGGATGCGGGTGGCACGCTGGTCTTCGCGAAGGCCGCCGGGCCGCGCTGGCTCACGGTGGATGAAAATGGCCGCCTTTCCGGCGTGCCGGACGCCTCGGACGCGGGCTTGAATCGCTTCATGGTGCGCGTCACGGACTCCGCCGGACTCGCCACGGAGACGGAGCTAGAGATCAACATCCCAGGCCCCCCGGACCTCATCGCGCACTATCAGTTCGACAACGATGCCACCGATCGCACGGGAGCGGCTGCGGGCACGGCGACCGGCGGGCCGGGCTACGACGACGGCGTCTTCGACCGTGCTATCCGACTGGACGGCGTGGACGACCACGTGGCCCTGCGCCCGGGCCTGATGAACGGCATCACCGATACCACCATAGCCGCGCGCGTGAGGTGGAACGGCGGAAGCCAGTGGCAGCGGATCTTCGACTTCGGGAACAACACCACCCAATACATGCTGCTGACGCCCCGCTCCGGCACGAACACGCTGCGCTTCGGGATCACCCTGAATGGCAATGCCGCAGGCGCTCAGCAGGTGCTGGAGACCGCCCCGCCGCCCGCGGGTGAATGGACCCATGTGGCCGTGACCCTGACGGGAAATACCGGCACGCTCTACGTGAATGGCGCGGCCGCCGCCACCGGCCCCATCACGATCGACCCCGCCGTCTTCGCGCCGCTGTTGAACTACCTCGGAAAAAGCCAGTATCCCGACCCCTATTTCAACGGGCTGATGGATGATTTCCGCATCTACAGCCGCGGGCTCTCCGCCGCAGAAGTGCGGGCCCTGGCAGTGCCGCCTCCGGCGACACTGGTGCCCGACCCATCCTACGATGCCTGGGCGGCGTCCAGCGGACTTCCCGAGGATGGAATGGGCGCGGAGGATGATCCGGACAGCGATGGCGTGGAGAACTTGCTGGAATATCTCTTCGGCACCCCGCCCATGGTGCCCGGTACGTCCGGCCTCCCTAAGGCGCAACTCCGCACCGGTGCAGAGCTCGGTGCCGCGGCCCCGGAAAAGCACTATCTTTCCTTCAGCGCCCGCGTGAAGAAGACACGACCGGGAGTAACTCTTTTCCCGGAAGCCGCCGCCACGCTGGAAGCCCTGACTCTCCCCGCCGCCTCCGGCACGCCGGTGTCGGCCGGGGCTCCGACGGCGGACGGCGATTTCGAGATCCACACGTGGTACTATCCCGTCGCGATCGAGGATGCACCGCAGGGCTTCATGAGACTGCGCGTGAGCGGCGAGTGAGCGACCCGGGAGGGGGAACCCGCCAAGGCCTACTCCCCGGCGAAGCGATACCCGGTTCCTCTCACGGTTGCGATCACTTCAGGGTTGGAAGGATCCGCCTCGATCTTCTTGCGCAGCATAAGCACGTGCTGATCGAGGGTCCGGGAGTCCGGGAAATATTCCAGCCCCCAGCATTCGTCGAGGAAGGCATCGCGGCTCACCGGTACCCCCGCGTTCCGATGAAGGAGCTCCAGCATCGAAACCTCGCGCCGTGTAAGCTCGATCCCCTGCCCTGCCCGCTCCGCCATCAGCGCATCGGGATAGACGGTCAAGCCGCGCATCTTGAAACAGCGGCCCTTGCCATTCACCGGATATGCCCGGCGCAGAGCCGCACGGATGCGGGCGATCACTTCCGCGCGCGTGAAGGGCTTGCGGATGAAATCATCCGCCCCGAGCCCCAGCCCCGCGACGACATCGATCTCCTCGTTCTTTGCGGAAAGGAAGAGAATCGGAACCGCACCGTCGCTCGCCCTCACCCGCCTGCAGACTTCGAAGCCATCGATCTCCGGCATCATGATGTCGAGACAGAGCAACTGCGGGCGGTGCTCGGCCCACAGAGCCAGAGCCTGCTCCCCATCGGCGGCGGAGAGCGCATGAAAACCCTCCTCCTCGATGCATGCCGCGAGAGCTTCGAGGGTCAGCGGATCGTCTTCAGCGAGCAGGATCTTCATGCCACGGATTCGGAGGGAAGCACCACGAGATGAGGCGGAGCCGGCAGGTCGAGCTCAAAGGCGGAACCCGGACCCGTTGCCACAAGAACCAGATCGCCGCCCATCCGCCGGGCCAGATCCCGGGCGATGGCGAGCCCCAGGCCGGTGCCGCTGGAGCCCTCGCTCACGCCTCGGTGCACGCGCTCGAAGGCTCCGAAGATCCGCTCGCGCTGCGCCGCGGGAATCCCCGGCCCGTGATCGCTGATCCGCAGGCGCAGGCGGCCGTTTTCCATCGTCGTTTCGATGCCAAGCCAGCCGCCGTTGCTAGCGTATTTCTCGACGTTTGAAATCAGATTGCCGGTGATCTGCGCGAACGCATCGGGGTCGAGACGCGTGTCGATGCCCGCGCCGCGCTTCCAATCGACTCTCACCTTGCGGCGCTCGAGCGAGGGCGCGAACTGTTCCAGCACGGCTGCCACCACCGCGTCGGGGATGCAGGGCGCGATCCTGAGTTCGAGCATCTTCCGCTCGCCGCGGGAGAAGGTGAGCACGTTCGAAACGAGCCGCCCGAGCCGCTGCACCTCCTCGTTTACCAAAGAGAGGCGACGGCGCGATTCGGCGGGCCGGAGATCCATCGAGCGGCTCGCGAGATCAAGATTGAGCAAGATGTTCGTCAATGGCGTTCCGAGTTCATGGGAGACGCGGTTGACAAAGGACACCCGTTCCTCGGCCAAGCGGATCGCCCGGCGTTGTTGGGCCAGCAGCAGCACGCCTGTTAGAAGCAGCACCCCCGCCACCCCGTAGGACAGGAGCAGGGTCATGGTATCGTACGTTCGCCCGATCTTCAGCTTGTCCCAAGCGAGCACCTGCCATTCGCCGAGCGTTGTGCGGTGGGGGATTACGAGCGCGGCCGGGCCGGTGCGCGACGCTGTCGAAGTCGTGATCCATTCGGTGTTACCCGGTCCCTCCACGGCCACCAGTTCCCCGGCTTCCTTCAAGGGCGAGAACGGCGAGGTCTGCCAAGCCGAGAAGTGCTTCCCCATACGGGAGTTCAGTTCCCCTTGGTCGATCACGAAGGCAACCACCTGATCCGGTGCGATCCGCTGCCAATGGATCCGATGGCCCGCATCCGGTCCCGCCATCCAGCCGCTGCTTGCGATCCCGCCTTCCAGGACTTCCTTGGGCAATACGACCGTTCTTCGCGACACCAGGCGGTCTTCCGATCCTTCCGCAACCAGCCGGGGAACCTTTCCGCCCTCGCCGATCGGTGGCCTCATGCCTTCCACTTCGATTTCCTTGCGGGCGGATACGAAGCGATAGCACGTGCGCACGCCCACAAGGTTCTCGCAGCGCTTCCTCAACCGTTCATGATCGAGATAGGGTGCACTCCGCGCGATCGCGGACAGGTGCCCCGCGTAGATCGAATCCAAGCGATCCAATTCGCCGCGCATGGCTTCCGCGAAATCGAAGAGCCGTGCGCGGTCCGCGGGAACTCTCGCTTCCGTCGTACGCCGCGCCAGCCGCTCCCCACCCCAGAGAACCAGGGCGGCGACGGCGAGCATCGGAACAAGCGTGGTCCAGAG
>CAMPGU010000207.1 GCA_946885645.1 uncultured Haloferula sp. | reverse complement strand
GGACCGACGCCTCCCCCTCCGTTTCCCGATTTACAAAACAATCCTTAACAAGGCTCTTCGCGCCCCGCCCCGTTCAAAAAAGCGGCATTTCGGGTAGTCCGGGCGGGAAAATTGCCCTCGGGGGTGCAAACCGCATCGCTCTCGCTTGATGAAATCGCGGAGCATGCCTAATTTCGGGGAATGGAGACGCTTGAAAGCCTGCGCGAGAAGTTCATGGATTCCCAACCGGCCCCCCTGCCGGCCGAAGCCTACGAAGCCAATGATCCTCGGTCCGGTCGCAGGCACCGCCAGACCCTGAGGGAAAGCCACGCCCTTCCGAAATGGGGGTGGTGGGTCGTCTGCGTGGCACTTTTGGTAGTTGGGGGAGCCGCCGCCTTCATCTATTTCGGGGAGGAAGCGATCGTGGCCTCCATGCCCGCGCTGTTCCTTTGGCTGGGATTTGCCGTGGTGGCCCTCGCGGCGCTGGTGGTTTATTTCCTGCCCTCGGTGATCGCGGTGAATTACCGCGTGCGCCGCTCGGGTGCCATTACCACCATGAATCTGATGATCGCCTTGGCCGGAATCGCATGGGCGCTGGCCACGGGCAACGTGCTGGCGGCCGTCGCGTTCGTGTTCACCGGCTGGACCATTGCCCTTGTTTGGTCGATCGCCGAGGCGGAAAGCCGTTGAGTCCGGCGTTCACAGACGTCCGGCCGCTTTGATATCCAGATAGGAATTCGCCAGGGCCACCGGGAATTGCTGCGCTGGAACATCCAGCGTGAGAATGCCGGAGCCCTGAAGCGTCGCCAGGACCTCCGCGCGCTCGGCATCGTATCGCTCGGCCGCGGCGAACCGGAGGGCATCTGAAAAGGTCTCGATCGGTTTCGTGCGCGCATCCTCCACCGTCCGTTCCCGGAGGCTCGCGAGCATTACCAGGTGTTTCGCCCGCAGCGTCCGCAGCGCGGGGATGATTTCGGAGGAGTCCTCGCCGCGGAGATTCGTCATGACCACCACCAGGGCCCTCCGCCTTTGCCGCACGAGCAGCCGCTCCGCTGCCGCACTGAAATCGCTAGGCTCCGGGGTGGTCCTGTAGTCGAAGAGATGGTTCAGCAGCACTGACATCGAGTGCGCGCCCTTCACCGGCGGCAGCCACCGGTTGGTCCCGCCGAAGGCCTGCACGCCCACCTGATCCCCCTGCCGCAGCGCCACGTAGGAAAGCAGGAGCATCGCGTTGAGGCAGTGGTCGAACTGTGGCAGTTCCCCGTCCATCGCCCGCATGCGGCGGCCGGTATCCGTGAGAAATATGACCACCTGGTTCCGCTGCTCCTGGAATTCCCGGCTGATGAGCGCCACGCGGCGGGAGGTCGCCTTCCAATCGATCTGCGAGAGGGGATCCCCTTCCCGATACTCCCGGAGCTGATGGAAGTCCCGGCTGCTCCCCGCAAAGGCTTTCCTCACGATGCCCATCTGGTCGGGGCGATGTTGCAGCGAAAGCAAAGCGAAACGCAGCACCGGCTCATAGTCCGGGTAGACCCGCACTTCCTCGGGCTCCCCTACCCGATATCTCCGGTGCCATAGACCCAGCAGCGAGGCCCGGCGGATGTGGATGCACCCGAAATGCGCGGTGCCCCGCTCGATGATCCGCACCGGGTGCATCAGCCTCGCCTTTCCCCCGGCCCCGATCGATCCCGTCCACGGCATCGTCTCCGCCTCGGCTCCCGCCGGGATGCCGTCGAAAAGCTCCACCACCGCCGCGAAACGCCCCGCATTCAGGAGATCCAGCCGGACCTCCGAGGCCTCTCCCACCGCGAAACGGCCGGGCAGGCGACGGACCGCCTCCAGTTTCTTCAGGCGTGAAAGGACCAAGGCATCCGCTGCTGCCGTCACCACCACGAGAGAACCTGCAATCCACCACGCCGGAATCATCGCGGGCGTGAATGCGGAAAGTAGCCCGGGCCAGCCCGCCGGCGCGAAGGCTGGCCACGCGGAGACGAGCAGCCCGAGAAGGGCCCACGCCACCACGATGCCTAGCATTCTTCCGGTCGGGCTCATGATCTATTGCCGCGGTGCCGGCACGGATTCGACGATCGCCTTCAACACCTCGTCCATCGATTGGCCGCCGATGGCCACTTCCGGAGCCAATTGCACGCGGTGCCGCAGCACCGGCAGCGAAGCCGCCTTAATGTCGTCGGGGATCACGAAATGACGGCCGTGCATCAGGGCGATCGCCTTGCCGATCCTCACCAGCGCAATCGCCCCGCGCGTTCCCGCGCCCAACCACACCGTCTTCGCCTGACGGGTCGCCTGCACGATGGCCACGGCGTAATCCACCACTTCCCGGACCACTTGCACGGCCGCCGTCGCAGCCTGCGCCTGGACCACATCCTCGGGCGTGGCCACCATCTGCAGCTCCTTGGTCACGGAATCTCCGGGAGCTTCCGCGGAGGTGCGCACCACGATCTCCGACTCGGATTCGGCCGACGGATAGTCGATGAGAATCTTCATCAGGAAGCGGTCGAGCTGCGCCTCCGGCAAAGGGTAGGTTCCCTCGTGCTCCACGGGGTTTTGCGTGGCCAGGGTCATGAAGGGCGGTGTCAGTTGAAGCGATTCACCGTCGATGGTCACTTGCTGTTCCTGCATCACCTCCAGCAGCGCCGCCTGGGTCTTTGCAGGGGCGCGATTGATTTCGTCCGCCAGGAGGAGATTGCAAAAGACCGGACCGCGCCGGAGCTGGAAGGTCTGGCTCTTCATGTCGAAGAGCCGGAAACCGGTAACATCGGATGGCATCAGATCCGGCGTGAATTGGATCCGGCCGAAGACGCCGCCGAAGGCCCGGGCCAGCGCGAGCACCAATTGCGTCTTGCCCAGGCCCGGCTTGCCCTCCAGGAGGACATGGCCTCCCGCCAGCAGTCCCGCGAGTACCTGGCTCACCACCTCCCGCTGGCCCAGCACGGCGTGTTCGACTTGCGCCCTGAGGCGCGCGACCATCCCGGAGGCATCCGGCGGCGGCGGGGCGTGATAGACGGATTCTTCTTCGATCATGTTAAAGAGAGGTGGATATGCTGTAGGTCCGCGAGCAGGCGGGTGAAACTGGCGGGATCAGCAGGGCGATCCTGCGTCATCGCGCGCGCGGCGCGGTCCCGGGTGATCGCGGCGCGCTGCGCGATCCACTCGAAAAGATCCTCTTGGCGCTGTCCGGCGGCGGCCAAGCGCTGCGCACGCTCCAGGATCGAGTCGCGCAGAGGCCGCAGCATCGCCGCCCCCTTGTCCAGCCTCCACTGGAAGTCACCCAGAGCTTCCAGATGATGATCGTAATCCCTCGCGTTCGACCTCGCTTCCTCGCGCCGCAGCGGGCCGAAGCGGGGCATGTTCTTCCACAGCCAGAAAACCACCACCGCCAGCAGCCCGATCACCGCCGCCCATGCGTGCCGCCATACCAGCGTCCAGAGCGAAATCGCCGCGTCCCTGACGATGACCACGCTTCCCTCGTAGGGCGAGGCATGGGCCAGCGCGAGAAGGAGCGCCGCATGATCGTGGTCGCCGATGTAGCGGTTCCGGAAAGGGCGCGCATCCGTCATCACGGTTACAAGGCCCTCGCCGTACTCGATTTGTCGGAACACACGCTTGGTCTGGTTTCGTCCTCGGATCGCGGCCGTGGACTCGGCGAAGACTTCGTAGCTCTCACCCGCGTAGCGGATGCGCTCCTTGCTCACCTTTTCGCCGTCCCCCGCGGTTAACTCCACCCCCGCGTTCTTCAACCACTTACCCAGGACTTCAGGCACCGCCTCGCCGTCATCGCCGGAGGACCCGTGGAAGGTGCTCCAGTCGTCGTGGTAAGATTCACCCCACTCCACCAGACAGAGGAGATGGCCGCCGTCGCGGACCCAGTCGCCTACCTCGCGCAGATAGGCTTCGGTTGAAATGACCTCCGCCGGGACGATCAGCATCGAGGCATCTGCGTCGAGGTCCGGCCAGCCGGGCTTGCTGATCACGTCGAAGCCATAGTGCTCGAGGAAGCGGCCGGCAGCCAGATAGGCATCGAGCTTCGCCCGCCCCTTGTAGCCGGTCTCCCGGCGGGTGGTGGTGTAGCCGCCGCAGCCCGCGAACAACAGGCACAGGAAAGCCGCCAGGAATCTCACGCCGGCCTCCTTTCACGGAAGGGCCAGGTCGCGCAGAGATCCTCCATCGTGCGGTCAGGCGGCGCGCTGCGCCCGTAGGCGAGCAAAACCCAGGCCTCCGTCAGGCCCGCGAAATAACCGGCTTCGGCAATCGCCTCCGCCTCGACACGGCGCAGGCAATCGCTCTCCGTATCCGACTCCGCAATCTCCACGCCGCGGCCGGTGATCAGCTTCGAGATCGAGCCGCGATAGAGAAGGCTCATCGCCTCCTGCCTGCGACCCACGCGCCAGAGCTCCATCGCCACCGCGGGGATGTCGGCAGGCAGGGACTCGGGTGCCACGTCCATGCCCATCACCACTTTTGCCTGGGGTGCCGCGCGGCGGATTCGTTTGGCAAAGCTGCCCGCCTTGAAAAGGTGCCGGTTCTTCCAGACCAACCAGATCACGGAGGCGATCGCGGCGCCTAGCAGGGTGTAGAACAGGATCTGCCCGAGCACCGGTAGCCACCCTCCCGGATACCCGTTCCAGCTCGAAGGCTTCCGGTGCTTCAGTTCCATCGAGTGCACCGTGAAATCCTCGTGCGCCTTCACCTCCGTGATCGTGTCCTTGGGCGTTGCCGCGGATACGCGGCCTGTCGGCGCCATCCAGCACAAGAGACCCGCGGCGAGGGCGAGCACCGTTCCCCTCAAGCGGTTGCCCATGCGCCGGAACGCCAGCTCCACATCCCATCCTTCGATCCAGGTCCGGTGGTTCACGTAGATCCCGAAACCCGCACCGGTGGAAAAGACATCCACCAGCGACATCGAAAAAAGCACGGCGACCGCCAGAATCCACCCGAACGACGGCGGCAGGTTCAGCCACGCGTCCTCGTCCATCGTCTCGGAAAGCACGCGCCATTCCTCCGCCTGGCCCGGGGGAAGGAACATCGCAGCCGTTCCCAGGATCGCCATGGCCAGCCACACCGTCAGCGCGCAGCGCCATAGCGCCAGTGCCACCACCGTCGCATCCCCGCGGCGCAGCAGCAGCCGCACGCGCTGGCCGTAGGCCTTCCCGCGCAGGCCCTCCAGATCCTCCACCGCCATCGTCAGCGGCCGCCACGGGGAGAGCCGTGCCCAGAACATCCGGAAGCCGAAGCGCCGGAAAATCGCCCGCGGCCACTCGCGCAGGACCGCTCTCCCATCCGGCAACTCGCCGAAAAGATGGCGGCTGATTACGAAGAGCACCATCCGGGAGGCCACCGGCACCCACCACCAGCAGGCCAGCACCACCAGCGCCGGGTATTTGTGCAGCGTCGCCAGGGCGAGCAGCAGCATGGGCGACATGCCCAGCCACCAGCACCCCAGAAGGCGCCAGAAATCCCGCCGGGCGAGCGCCAGGCCGAGGTCCACCGCTTCCCAATCGCTTCGCGGCCGGAGCTCCGCGGTCACATCCTCAAGCCGCACGCGACCCCCTTCCCATCAAAAGGAAATATGCGAGGTGCAGCGCCCAGCCAGCGATGCCGACCGTGTACTTCAGCTCCGCGGGGAGCCTCTGGGCCGACCAAAAGCCCTCCACCACGGCGGCCAGCGCCGTCATCGAGGCCGCACCGTAGATCAAGGGCAGCGCGCGTTTCCCGGCCTCCGCAATCGCCCGGCCGCGCGGAAGACGCCCCGGCTTCAAAATCCCCAGGCCCAGCCGCATTCCCGCCATGCCCGCCACCACCATCCCCAGCAGCTCGTACGAAGAGTGCCCCGCCACGAAGGTCCAGAAGGATTGGGGATTGCAGGCATAGTGAACGTAACCCGCCACCGCGCCGATGTAGATCCCGTTGAAGGCCAGGAAGAAGATCGTCCCAAGACAGGCGAGGATGCCGCCCGCGAAGATCTGGAAATCGATGCCGACGTTGTTCTGGATGTAATGGGAGAACATCATGAAGTTCGACCCGTACATCTCGCGGAAGGCGCTGATCTGCTCCTCCTCCCCGCCGTACATCTGCTCGATCCCCGTCATCCCCTGCGGTCCCAGCACGGCGCGGATCCAATCGATGTCCCACCAGGCGGAAGCCATCATCGCGAAGAAGGGCAGCCAGAAAATCGCGCTGCAGAGCCAGAATAGCCGCCACTCCGCGCGCACCGCCCGCGGAAATCCCGCCACCGCGAATTGCACCGCTGCTTCCCAGCCCCGCCGGCGGCTGCGGTAGAGCAGCTTGTACCCGCGGATCACCAGGCTGTTCAGGCGGTCGATCAGGTGCGTGGAATACATCCGGTGCCGTGCCAGCGCGAGATCCGCGCAGGCCTCGCGAAAGCGGCGCGGCAGCTCATCCACCCCCTGCTCCGGCTTGCCACGCTCCACGCTGGTGATCAGCCGGTCCAGCTCCACCCACTCCGCTGCACGGCGCTCTTCGAAGGATCCGGGGCTCATCGTTTCTCCTGCAACCAGTGGGCCATGGCCATGATGCGCGACACTCCGGAACCGCCGGTGCTGCCGCTCAGCTCGCTGGCGTGATCGGCGATCTCCGCCCTCCGTCCTTCGGACCACAGGCCCGCCCGCTCGCGGAATGCCACCACCGCGCGCACCTCCTCCGGCCGCAGCGCCACCGCCGGCCGAGCCACATCCATTGGCGGCGGTGCAGGCACGGACGGCTCCGGGATCACCTTGTCGTAAATCACCACGGTCCCCGCCGCCAGATCTCCCAAGCGCTGGAAGCGCCGCGTGGCCAGGCAGGTGGCGAGACCGAAGCCCATCGTCGGCAGCGGGAGACCGCCGAGCCAGGCGGCGGGAAGCATCGGCATCGCATCCGCCATCCGCAGGAAGTTCCTCACCAGCGCCTGCGAGAAGGTCGCCGGTGCTCCGGAAGTTTGCACCACGCGGAGCCCCATCATCTTCTTCCCGGGAGTCGCCCCCCACTTGCTCGCTTCGAAAAACACCGGGTACCACCACCAGGTAAAAAACCAGGCCAGCATCCCGAGACCGGTTGCCACCGTGAACCCGATACCGATTCCCGCGATCGTGAGGCAAATCCCCACCACGATCATACCCGCCACTTGGATCCCCCAGTCGATCCCGAGCGCGACCCCGCGCTGCAGGGGACCTGCGATCCGGAGACGTACTTCCACGCCTTCCGCCAGTTCGATGGCCTGCAGCGTGTCAATCCGTCCCGCGGTTTCCTCCATAACTCGGAAATCGTCATCAGCCTACCTGCTGCCGGGTAGGCGTAAAGCCCGTTCGAGCGCCGCCGTCGGCCCCTCCGGAGAAAAGGAG
>CAMPGU010000206.1 GCA_946885645.1 uncultured Haloferula sp. | reverse complement strand
GGCAATGACGCGGCACATGGCGCGAGTCAAAAGGCGTATTACGGATTTCGCGAGAAAAATGATTGCAGGTCAAAAATTGCAGGGCGGACCGGCGGGCGGTCCACCCTGCGGTGAGTCATCGTGCAGGGACCGGAGGTCCATGCAACCGACCCGTCTTACTTGGCGGGTGCCACGTAGGTCGGGCTGGAGGGGGCGGGGGCCGGGCGGCTTTCGCAGCAGGAAGCGGCGAGCAGGGTTCCGACAGCGGCTGCGGCGAGGGAAACGATCTTGATGAGTTTCATGGTAGTTGCTTTCGGTTGGTATCACGGGTTTCCGGACGTAATCCGCACCCTGCGCGACTCTAACGGTTCGTGCTGGCCGCGCAAGGCAAAAGCCGGATGCGCGCCCGCGCACGATTCGGTTGCCAGACGGGGTTCCGGCCCTACACTCGCCGCTCCCGAAAACCAATCATGAGCGAAGCCAAGCACGTCGCCATCGTAGGCGCCACCGGAGCGGTGGGCGAAGAAATGCGCCTCTGTCTCGAACAGCGGAATTTCCCGGTCGGCCAGCTGACCGTGCTGGCATCCGCGCGCTCGGCGGGGAAACGTATCTCCTTTGCCGGCCGGGAGGTCGTCGTGCAGGAGCTCACCCATGACAGCTTTGCCGGCGTGGATATCGCCCTCTTCTCGGCGGGCGGCGGGATTTCAAAGGAATTCGGCCCTTCCGCCGCGGCTGCCGGCGCGGTGGTGATCGACAATTCTTCCGCCTTCCGGATGGATGCGGACGTCCCGCTGGTGGTGCCGGAAATCAATCCGGAAGCCGCGGAGAACCGCCCGCGGGGAATTATCGCGAACCCGAACTGCACCACCATCATTTCCCTGATGGCGCTGGCGCCGCTGCACCGGGCCTTCGGGTTGAAGGCGATCATCGCCTCTTCCTACCAGGCCGTTTCCGGCTCGGGTGCCCAGGGCATCCTGGAGCTGGAAGAGCAGATGAAGGCCATCGCCGCCGGCCAATCTTTCGAGCCGAAGGTTTATTCACGCCAGATCGCCTTCAACGTGATCCCGCAGGTCGATGTCTTCACCGACAACGGCTACACCAAGGAGGAGCTGAAGATGCTCAACGAAGGCCGGAAGATCCTCGGTCACGCGGATCTGAAGGTTTCCTGCACCTGCGTGCGCGTGCCGGTATATCGTTCGCATTCGGTGTCCATCACCGCGCAGTTCGAGCGTCCGGTCGATGTGGAAGCCGCCCGCGCCGCCTTCGCGGGCAAGCCCGGCGTGAAGGTGGTGGATGATCCGGCCAAGATGGTTTTCCCCGTGCCGCTCGATACCACCGGCAAGGATGACTGCCTGGTCGGCCGCATCCGGAAAAACCTCGTCCTGGAAAACGCCCTCGACCTCTGGGTGGTCGGGGACCAGGTGCGCAAGGGTGCCGCGCTCAACGCCGTGCAGATCGCCGAGCTCCTCTGAGCCGGCATTGCCCCGGCCGCTTGGCGTCAGACCCGCCGCTTTTTCCCCAGCATCATGGATCTCAAGGAATACCTCGCCACCCGCGCCGCCGAAGTCGATGCCGCGCTCGATGCTTTCCTGCCGAAGGCGAAAGAGAAGCCGGCCACGATCCACGCGGCGATGCGCTATAGCGTCTTCGCGGGCGGCAAGCGCCTGCGGCCGATCCTATGCCTCGCCGCGGCCGAAGCCTGCGGGGGAGATGCGGAAAGCGCCATGCCGCCCGCCTGCGCGGTGGAGATCCTCCATACCTACTCCCTCGTCCACGATGATCTCCCCTGCATGGACGACGACGACCTGCGCCGGGGCCGCCCGACCTGCCACAAGGTCTATGGCGAGGGCATGGCCGTGCTCACCGGAGACGCTCTCCTTACCGAAGCCTTCCTGATTCTGGCACAGACCAGCCCCGCCAAGCGCTACCCGGGCGCCTCCTACGTGGCGGAACTCGCCCTGAGCGGCGGCTCCACCAAGCTCATCGGCGGCCAAGTGATGGACTTGGAAGGAGAGGGGAAGAAGCTGACCAAGGCGCAGCTCGTGAAGATCCACGAGTCGAAAACCGCGGCGCTCCTCACGACTTCCATCCGCCTTGGTGCCATGACTGCCAACGCCACGGAGAAGCAACTGGAAGCGCTTAGCATCTTCGGCCGCGCCTTGGGTCTGGCGTTCCAAGTGATCGACGACATCCTCGATGTCACCCAATCGACCGAAATGCTCGGCAAAACCGCCGGGAAGGACGCGGCCGTGGAAAAGGCGACTTACCCGGCCATCCTCGGCCTCGAGAAGTCCCGCAAGGAAGCCGCCAAGCTCACGACGGAGGCTCTCGATGCTCTCGCGCCCTTCGGCAAGAAGGCCCAGCGGCTGCGGGAGATCGCAGAATATCTGCTGAAGCGGGAATATTGACCGCCGCGAGCCTCAATTTTGAAGCCAATGTGAATTTTTTGTGGTGACAATGTATTTTTGTTGGCGAGAGCGGGTTACTCGTCTTCAAGAAAAGGCGCCATGAAAAATTCCCTCGTCCTGTTGTCATTCCTCGCGGCCCTCTATGCTCCCGCCCGAGCCGGGGCGGCGGTGGTGGAGACCTTCGGAGGAATCCAGATCGCGGCGACCGCGGCTCCCGGGTACCTAAGCAGTTCGCAGATCAACAACAACCCGGGGAATTTCGAGCGGCGCTACTTCGGCATCCCTTACGGCGGCGGCCGGATGGAGACGACGGCGGGGGGCGCGGGCTTGAGCTACAGCTTCGAGTCCTGGATGGCACCCGGCTTAAACACGCTCGGCTATTTCAGCTACCGCTCCAATAGCGAGGACCCCGTCAATGTGATAGGCAACGGTGAGAATGTCCTGCGCCTGACTTTCTCGGATCTCACCCTGCTTCAGACGATCAGCTTCCAGATCAATATCAGTTCCGCCACGGGAGGCGATTCGCTGCAGGTGTATCTTGCGGAGGGCACGCGGGACACGGCAGTCCTGGATATTCCCTTCTCGAAGTTCGAGGGCGTCGATTTTTCCCGGATCGAGGGGGTGGCGCTATCGGGCGGGCGTTTCAGCCCCGGTACATCCTTCGTCCTCGATTCCGTCACCACCGTGCCGGAGCCATCGTTTTTGCCTCTGGCCGCGCTGGGAGGCCTCGGATTCCTCCGCCGCAGGCGATGAGGCGGCTCTCCGCTGTCAGAGGAAAAGGAACCACACCGCCAGCGCGAAGGCCCCGACCCAGACCGCCGCGATGTGCGCGATGCCGAAGGATCTCGCCCCGGGGCTCTCCGCGCGGTGGTCGGCATTCGGGCCGAAAAGCGCTCCGTATTTGATCACGAGATAGCCCCCCAGCCAGGTCCACCCGACGAGGAAGGCGAGGATGAGGAGCTTGATGATGATGGGCATGGTCAGGTGCGGGTGTGACGAGCCCAACTTGGCACGGTCTCGCCGTGCGGGTAGGTACAGTTGAAGATTATTTCCCATGTACAGAATCTGTACTGGATCGTTTTCCGTCCGGCTGTATCTGGAGAAATCGTCGGCAAGCCGCATCCTGAGACGCCATGCCTTCCGCCCTGCCGCTCTATCGGGAATTGTTTTCCACGCTCTCCGGACTGATCCAGGCAGGCACCTTTCCCCCGGGGTCGCGGTTTCCCTCGGTCCGGCACACCAGCCGCGAGCACCGCGTTAGCATTTCCACGGTGATCGAGGCCTACCGCAAGCTCGAGGACGAGGGCCTTATCGAAGCGAGGCCCCGCTCGGGCTATTTCGTGACTCCGCCGAAGGTGAGCGCGGACCGCTTCCCCACCTACACCACCGGTCCGTCGAAGCCCATCCGCATCCGGCGTGACTCCGCCTTCGAGGCGATCATGGAGGTTTCGGGAGATCCCGCCTTCGTCCGGTTCGGCTCCGCCACGCCCGGGGATGACATCGTCCCGGAATCGAAGCTCGGAGCGATCACCCGCGAGGTGATGCGGAAGCACGGGGCCGCGGCCCTGCGCTACACACCTCCGCAGGGTCGCCGGGAACTGCGCGCCGCCCTCTCCCGGCGTATTTTCGATCTCGGTCTGAAGGTGGCACCCGACGAGATCCTGACGACGCAGGGAGGCACCGAAGCGACGCTTCTGGCCCTGAGGGCCGTCACCCGTCCCGGCGATCTCGTCGCCGTGGAGACGCCTTCCTATTTCGGGACGCTCCACCTGGTGCGGGACCTCGGGCTCCGGGTGATCGAAATTCCCGTCGATCCTCGCACGGGTCTGGTGATCCCGGCCTTGGAGAAATCGCTGAAAAAGCACCGCATCGCGGCGTGCCTGGTGCAGCCCCATTTCCACAATCCCATCGGCAGCCTGATGCCGGAGGCCCATAAAAGGGAGCTGGCCGATCTGGCCGATCTGCATGGCTTCACCATTATCGAGGACGATGTTTACGGCGACCTCGCCCACGACGGTGCGCGGCCCCACTCGATCGCCGTCCACAGCCATCGCGTCATCCATTGCGGATCGGTCTCCAAGACCATCGCGCCCGGTCTGCGGGTCGGCTGGGTGATTCCCGGCGGACACCTGGAGGAGATCCGGCGCCTGAAGGGAATCCAAAGTCCGTGGAATAGCACCCTGTCCGAACTGGTCGTCGCCGGATTCCTGGACGCGGGAGGCTATGATCGCCATCTCCGCCGCATCCGCAGGCTCTACAAGGAGCAGTGCATGAAGACACGCGAGGCCGTGCTCCGCCACTTCCCCGACTGCGCCCGGGTCAACCAGCCGGCCGGGGGCTTCGTGCTGTGGGTGGAGATGCCGGAGGGTTTCGATTCCGAGGCGTTCACCTCCGCGGCGATGGAAAAGCGGATCAGCATCGCGCCGGGCACCATCTTCTCCGCTTCCGGCGGCTTGAATCATTGCTTCCGCCTGGCCTGTGGCTTCGCCTTCGGTGAGCGCACTTTGGAAGCCGTCGCGACCTTGGGAAAGCTCATCCCGCACTTCCTGCGGTCCGCGCCATGAACGGTTCCCCGCGGGAACCGGCGCGCGGGGGCGTGGTCTTCGGCCTGCTGGGCGTGCTGGCCTTCAGTCTCACCCTGCCTGCCACGCGGCTCGCGGTGGCGGCGCTGGATCCGGTGACGGTAGGGCTCGGCCGCTCGGCGGTCGCCGCCATTCCGGCGGCCCTGCTGCTTTTTCTCACGAAGCAGCGTCGCCCGACCTGCTCGCAGTGGAGGGCGCTCGGCATTGTCGCTCTCGGTGTGATCGTCGGCTTTCCCGTGTGCAGCGCCTGGGCGATGCAGCGGGTGGATGCCTCGCACGGCGCGGTGGTGCTCGGGATGCTGCCGCTTGCCACGGCGATCGCCGCGTTCCTCCGCGCGGGCGAGCGGCCGTCCCTTCGCTTCTGGATCGCGAGCATCGCCGGCAGCCTCACCGTGGCGGCATTTTCGCTTTCATCCGGCGACGGGACGGTTTCACCGGGAGACGGCGCCCTCCTGCTCGGGGTGATCCTCGCCGCGCTCGGCTATGCGGAGGGTGGGCGCTTGGCGCGGGAAATCGGCGGCTGGCAGGTGATCTGCTGGTCCTTGGTGCTGGCCTTTCCGTTCCTCGTCGCGCCGCTGGCGTGGCTGATGTCCCGGCACGGACTCGACGCCCCTCTTCCAGCGTGGGGCGGCTTCTTTTACCTGAGCTTTGTCAGCGCCTTCCTGGGCTTCTTCGCCTGGTATCACGGCTTGGCATTGGGCGGGGTTGCGCGGGTAGGCCAGTTGCAGTTGCTCCAGCCGTTTTTCACCTTCCTCTTCGCGGCATCCTTTCTCGGGGAACGCTTCGGGTGGAAGCCCGTGATCTGCGCCGCGCTGGTGGCGGGCTTCATCGTCGCGGGCAGGGGTGGCCTGAAGTTACGCCGCACCCGGGGTGCCAAAGTAGCGGCCCTCGTGGAAACCTAGCCCGCCTCACTGGCGTTTCCGCATCTCCCACACGTACCAGTTTTCCAGCTTCTCCCGCGCCCAAGGGGTTTTGCGGAGGAAGGTCAGGCTGGATTTGACGCTGGGGTTGTCCTGAAAACAACGCACGCGGATCCGTCGCCCCATTTCCTCCCAGCCGTGCCGCTCCTGGAGGGTGCGCAGGATCGTCTCCAGCGTCACGCCATGGAGGGGGTCCCTCGGGTGCTGGCGCGGCTCCTCGCTCATGATGCGCGGCCTTCGTCGTGCTCGTAGAAGTCGAACAGGGTGAGCAGCTCGCCGCGCTCCGCGAAACCGGCGGCCATCTTCGCATTCGCGAGAAAGTCCGAGCCGCCGTCCTCGTCGCGCCAACCCCGCTTCCTCGCGAAGCCATCCCATACAAGGTAGTCGATGTCCTCGATCCCGCGGCCGTTCTCCAGGCACCACGCGAGCACCTCCTCGTCGGTCTGCCCTGCGAGCACGCGCGCTTTCACGTCCTCGTAAGGCACCCGTAGGAAGGCGCAGATCCGGCCGTCGAAACCTTTGCCGAGGTAGTCGAAATACTCCTCGCCGAGTTCTCCGGCGGCCTGCAGGCGGATCTTGTCGCACATGCGCGGGAAATACACGAGGCCGCCGGTCTGGTCGTAGGCGCTGCGGGGAAAGCGGGGCATGCCGGGAGTCTCGGGAGAATCCGGTGCGCTGCAACAGCTCAATCCTCCATGGCGACGGCTTGGGATCCCATTTTGTCCACGCGGCTCCAGTCCTCCCCGGCCCGTGCCGCGAGCTCGACCACCGCGCTGCCGCGGGAGGTGATCCATCCGCGCGATTGCCACTCGGAAAACCAGCGTTGTACCTCTTCGGGAGCCGGTTCCGGTTCCGCCGTTTCGGAGAAGAGTTCATCGAGGCGCCCGCCCTTCTGAAGGCGGCATAGCAGCTCGAATGCGGCCGCTTCCAGCCGGGTCACGTGCGTGCCCTGCGGACCGCGCCATACGGCCAGCCAGATCGGGGTTTCCTCACCCGGTGCAAAGGTCTCCCATCGAGCGCAAAGATCCGCCGGTACCGGCAGCGCGAGCAGGCGGACGTAGGGTTGCAGCTCGATCTCTTCGTTTGCCAGCTTTTCGGGAGCCAGGGGCTCGCGTTCCGCCGCCTCGAAGGTTTCCATGCCTGCATACTCCAGCTCCGCGAGAGCGGAAAACCAGCGGCACCTCGTTTCATCAAGGCTGTCGGCCGAGGCGAGGTAGGCCGCCATCGAGCGGCCGAGATGCCGCAACGTGAAGCTGCCGGAGGGGAAGGCCTGCAGGTACCCTTCGATCAGCTCCCAGAATTTCTCCTCCCCCGCCATCCGGCGCAGCGCCGGAAAGTCCTCCGCCACCGAGTCGAGGACGCGGAACCAATACTGCCGGTGGTACAATTCCAGCCGCTCGGCGGAGGAAAGACTCGCCCCCGGTTTCATCAGCTCCTCCGCCTTCGAG
>CAMPGU010000205.1 GCA_946885645.1 uncultured Haloferula sp. | reverse complement strand
CCGTTCAGGCATAACTGTGCTCGGTGGCGATGCCAAGTTCCTGCCGCCGCTTCGCGCGCTCCACGGCCGCTCTCTCGGCATAGCCGCCGGCCCGATGGGCGGTGAGGGGATCGCCCTCCAAGCCCTTCGAAGTGCGCCATTCCGCAATCATGCCCGAGACGTCGGTATTGAAGGCCTTCTTCAGGCAGCATTCGGCGTCCACGATGTTCCCCTTCTTCTGGGCCTGGACCAGCGCCTCGTGATCCACCAGGGCGGCCTTCGCGTAAAGTTCCTGGGCCGTGCAGACGGTCTGGATCATCGCCTCGATCTTCGGCTTCAGGTTGTGGGATTGATCGATCATGTACTCGATGTCCGGGTATCGGCCGCCGCGTTCCCACGCGAAGAGGTGGATCTCGTGGAAGATCCGGAAAATCTGGTAGGGATCGATCGAGCCGAGTGTCAGATCGTCGTCGGCGTACTTCCGGTCGTTGAAGTGGAAGCCGCCGAGCATGTCCTCATCCAGCAACCACGCCACGATCTGCTCGATATTCTGGGAGAGGTAGTGATGACCGGTATCGACCAGCACCTTCGCCTGCGGCCCCGCCTTTTTCGCGGTCAGGAACGACATGCCCCAATCGGCCATGTCGGTCTGATAGAAGGCGGGTTCGAAGGGTTTGTACTCCACCAAGAGGATCTGCTCCGGCGAAAGGTGAGCATGCGCCTCCCTCAGTGCGGCCTCGAAGCGGTGTTTCCGCGCGCGGATGCTGTCCTGCCCGGGGTAATTGGTGCCGTCCGCGAACCAGAGGGAGATCGCCCGGCTGCCCGTGGCCTTGCCGATGCCAATGCAATCGAGGATATGGGCGAGCGCCTGATCGCGGGCCGTTTCAAGGGGGCTGCCGATCGAGCCTAGCTTGTAGATTTGATCTTGGAAAAGATTCGGGTTGATCGAGCCGATGCGGATGCCGAGGGCCCGTGCCTTCGACGCCACCAATGACGCATCCGTGCCGGGAGCGAAGTCCCAGAGGACGTGGGTGGCGACCGTGGGGCAGCACCCGGTGAGCCGATGTACATGCGCGGCATCGGCGAGCTTGTCGTCCAGATCGATGGCCGCAGCCGGTTGATGAAATTTGCCGAAGCGGGTCCCCGTGTCCGCATAACCCCAGGACGGGGTCTCGATGCGAAAGGATTCGAGGGCGCGGAAAACAGCTTCCGAGGGAACGGTCATGACAGCGGGCTTGGGTTATGCAGGGGCGCGTCGCTGATAAAGTATCGTTTCTTATGACATCGCAAGGTTTTTCCCGGCCCATCACCCGGACCGGTTATGGGGCGGAATCGGGCAGGCCGTAGCCGAGGAAAACGCCCTTCGATCCGGGGCGCGGCAGCTTGAAGTCGAAGATCCCGTAGCCCGTGCGCTTGATCCCCCGGTAGCTGCGGCCGTCGCTGGCGCCGGCCATCACCGGCTTGCCGGTCGCTTTTTCGTGGCCGAGGTAAATCTGGACGTGAGACACCGGTACCTTCCGGCCGTCCGTGGGCTCGTAGGTGCCCGTCCAAAAGAGCAGGTCGCCCGGCCGGAGCTCGTCGAACTCCGCGGAGTCCAGCGTCGTGGTTGAAGGACCAATGCGCGTCAGCGCGTCCGCTTCCTTCACCCACACGTACTGTGCGGCGGAACTCCGCGGCGGATCCAACCCCGCTTCACGGAAGATGTAGTAAATCGACCCCGAGCAATCGAGCCCACCCGTTTCCGGATCCGCGCTGCCGAAAGTGTACTTCAGCCAAATATCCTTTGCCGCCAGCTCCAACGCCTCATCGACAATGCGTTTCCTCCGCCCGGTCAGGGAGGAGTATTCCGTCAAGTCATCCTTCGTGATCACACCTGGCCGGACTCCCTCTTCCGCCACCGCGGTGACGATGACAAACAAGGAAAAGAGCCTGGCGATCATCCTTCACCCTAACACGGGTGGAGGAGTTTTTCCACTAAAGTTCCAGCATGTGCGCCACGTGCGCCGCGGTGAGCTCTCCCATCGTCTCGCAATCCCGGAAGATATCCGTGTGGTGGTACTTCGCGAGATCGGCCGCGAGCGAAACCACGTGGTCGCGGGGAGCGAGTTCCTCCTTCCTCATGATCCCCAGCAGCGCCTTCAGGCGCAGGCCCTCGACTTTCGCCCGCCGCGTCATCTGGGCGTGCTCCTCCGCCACATACTGATCGATGGTCTTCCGGTTGAGGACGTCGAAGGCGAGCTTGGTCACGGTTTTGTTAGAATCGAAGCGGTAGGCGAGGTAGATCTTTCCGCGGCGTTCGTAGCTCTGTTGGTCGAAGTCGATGGGCCGCACGCGGTACTGGACCTCCTCGAAGTCGGGGGTGATATCCACCACGTAGTTCACGCTGCGCATGTCCCCGAGCAGGCGGATGAAGCAGCGCTCGTTGAACTTGGTGAACTCCTTCGCGATGCGGACCTTGTTCAACTCGGGCCGCGGCAGGTGATCCTTCAGGAACACGTCGCCGGGCACGCCCGCGATGTGCTCCTCGATGAGCGTGTTGCCGTTGACCAGGTAGTTGATGCGGTTCGGCGAGAGGATGTGCTCGAGTTCCAGGCCGTAGATGCGGGAGGCGTCCGCCTGCTTCACGTAGAAGTAGTCCGAATTGTCGTTGTAGAGATTCGTGATGCGGATGCGGAAGGGCCGGGAGTTGCCGAATTCGCCGAAGTCGATGCGGTCCACGGTGAGGTGCTCGTGGAGATCGCTCTCGCCGCCGATCTTCAGCTCCGCATAGATCTTCGTGAGCTGCGGCCGCAGCTCGAGCATGAGCTCCTGCGAATAGAAGACGGTGAGCCACAGCGTCTCTTTCCCGCGCGGATCCTCGTAGGGCATGGACCCCGCGAAACGCAGCAGATCGTCATAGACGAGCGGGATGTCCCGCAGGCGGTCGAAGTGGTAAAGATATTGCCGGAGCGAGGGTGAGACGGCGTACTTGATCTTGCGGCGGGAGATCACGCGGAAAGCATGCACGCCCGGCGAACCGAAGCGATGGCGAAGTACGCGGCCGCTCCCATCCGGGTCACTCGTCCGTCTTCAACACGAGATCCTTGAACTGCACGACCATCGCGGGCCCCGCATGGATCTGGAGGGCCAGAATGCCTTCCTTCGGTGCGTGGGCGGCATCGTTATCGGTGACATCCACCGTCTGCTTGCCGTTGATGAAATGCTGCACGCGATTGCCCTTCGCGATGATCTTATAATCGTTCCACTGCTCGTCCTTGATCGCAGCTTGAATCTCGTTGCTATCGCCCACGCTGCCGGCGACGTTCACCTTGAAATCCTGGGATTTCGGATCGGCGGGATTTTTCTCCACGGCCTCGATCGAGGTCTTCTGGCCGCGCTGGGCCAGGATCCCGCGGCCGCGCTCCTCGTAGAGGATCCCGCTATAGGTCTTTCCCGCTTCGAAGTCGGCCTGATAGCCGCTGACGATCGGCCCGGACTCTCCCGCCGGGAGTTCCTTCGAGCGGTACTGGATGCCGCTGTTTCCCTTCTCGATGCGATATTTGAGGGTCAGCTCGAAGTCGCCCACGGTGCCGCCCTTCCAGATGAGAAAGGTGTTGTGCGTGATCTTCCCCTCCCCCGAGTCGGAGGTCTTGCCTGTGATCGCGCCGTCCTCCACCGACCACAGCTTCATGTTGCCTTCCCAGCCGGACAGATCCTTGCCGTTGAAGAGCGGTTTCTCCGCCGCGTGAACGGAGCTGGCAGCGAAGAAAAGGAATGCGGAAACGGCGAGGATTTTCATGGGTTCGGAAGAAGGCGTTCCTCCATACGCCCACAATCGGCCCGCCGTTTCAATGCCGAAGCGCGTCGCACCCGATCACGGATCAACCGAGAAGGGTGCTCCGCGAATAGAGCTCGACCACGGGAATCCCGCGCGCCTCGATGGCCTGACGCCCGCCCTCTTCCCGGTCCACGAGGACCAGCGCGAAGGCCACCTTGCCGCCTTCCCGCTCGATCACATCGACGGCTTTCAACGTGGAGCCCCCGGTGGTGATGACGTCATCCACCACGACGACCGTCTGACCTTCGGCGAAATTCCCCTCGATCTGCTTGCCTCGCCCGTGCCCCTTCGGCTCCTTGCGCACGGTGAAGACCTGCAGCGCCTCATCCGGATTCTCCACCGCGCTGGTCATGCCTACGGCCAAGGAAATCGGGTCCGCGCCCAAGGTCATGCCGCCGATGGAGTCGATCTTCAGTCCCTCCGCCGCGATCTTCCCTCGCACGGCTGCCCAGCCGATCCTGCCGATCAAATTCGCGCCGAAGGGATCGAGCGCCGTGACACGGCAATCGATGTAGAGATCGCTCTGTGCCCCGGAGGCGAGCGTGAAGGTGCCGGTGCGGACGGATTTTTCCAAGAGAATGGCTTTCAGCGCGGCGGAGTCGGACATGCGGGGAGATTCCAGAGACCGCGGTCAAGAGTCCAGAGCAAGAACGCGAACGGAGGGCGCGCCGCACCTTAAATTGGATTCCTGGTCGTGGCCGCGCCCGTGGCTACGGACTGCGCGAGCAAGGGGCCGCCGCTGAACGGGAAGGCACGAGTGCTGAATGCCAAAAAAGCCGCCGACCCTTTCAGGCGGCGGCTTTTTGAAAAGCGATGGCGGAAAAGCTCAGTTCGCGGTGGCTTCGGCGCTCACGTTGACGCGGCGGCCTTCCTTGTCGAAGAACACGCGGCCGTCCACGATGGCGAAGATCGTGTGATCCTTACCGATGTCGACACCGCGGCCGGGATGCCACTTGGTGCCGCGCTGGCGGATGATGATATTGCCCGGAATGACGGCTTCGCCACCGAACTTCTTCACGCCGAGGCGCTTGGAGCGGGAGTCGCGACCGTTTTTGACGGAGCCTTGACCTTTCTTGTGAGCCATGAGAGTGGGAAAATAAGAGGTGAATCAGTCTCAGCCAGCAATGGAGGTGATCTCCAGCTTGGTGAGGTGGCGGCGGAAGCCCTTGGTCTTGTGGAAGCCCTTGCGGCGCTTGAACTTGAAGGCCACGCCTTTCGGTCCGCGATGCTGCTCGATGACCTTGGCGGTCACGCTGGCTCCGGAGACAAGAGGGGCACCAAGCTTGATGCTTTCGCCTTCGCCAACCATCAGGACGTCGAAAGTGAGCTCGGCATCGACTTCGGCGTCGAGCTTCTCGACGTCGATTTTGTCGCCCTGCTGGACGCGGTATTGTTTACCGCCGGTTTTGATGACTGCGTAGGCCATAGCCGTAGAGGAAAAGATTCGGGGTCCACCCGGGAGTCGGGCGGGCGGGGAGATCACCACGGGTCCGCGAAGACGGCAAGGGAATTTTTTGAAATCGACCTTCTCCGGTGGATCGGGTTTTTGCGGGGGATGGAGAGGATCGTCCGTGACGAAGCGGAAATGGAAGCGCTGGGGGAGACCCTCGCCGCCGGCTTGGGGGCCGGGGCCGTGCTGGCGCTGGCAGGAGGCTTGGGAGCGGGCAAGACCCGCTTCGTCAAAGGGTTGGCGCGGGGCATCGGCTTTCCGGGAGAGGTGACGAGCCCCACCTTCGCCCTCGTCCATGAGTACCGCGGCGGGCGGCTGCCGGTCTTCCACTTCGATCTCTACCGCCTCAGGGACGAGGAAGAATTGCTCGGGATCGGCTGGGACGAGTTTTTCGAGGAACCGGGGGTGGTGATCGCGGAGTGGGCGGATCTCTTTCCGGATTTGATACCGCCGGGGGCCCGTTGGCTGAGCTTCGAGGTGCTGCCGGAAGGCGGGCGGCGGGTCAATTTGCCAGACCCGCCGAGCGGCTGACCGCCTGGGCCATGCGGTTCGCATACTGTCCCAAGCTATTCGCCGCGCTGCAGGAGGACAGCAGGGCGGCCGCCAGCCCGGCGGCGGCATAGGTCATGAGGCGGGTTTTTTTCATGGAGGCGGACGATAGGGGTGCTGAAATGCCGGTCAATCCAGCAGTTTTTCCGACGCGAGGGTCCCGGACCCGCCTGAGGAAGCAACCGCCCGCGGCTTGGTTTTGATCCACGCCCGGCTTCCCAGCATGACGGCGGTGATGGTGAGGCCCAAGGTGATGCCCCACCACATGCCGGTGACGCCCATCCCGAGTTTCACGGCCAGGATCCAGCCGAGCGGGATGGAGACCACCCAGTACGCCCAAAAGGCGATCCAAGCGGGAACCTTCACATCATCCAGGCCGCGGAGTACTCCTGCGGCGATGATCTGGAGCGAGTCGCAGAACTGGAAGACAGCCGCCACGATCAAAAGTGCCGCCGCGACCTCCAGAACCTTGGCATCGTCGATGAAAAGCCCTGCCAGCTCGTGATTGAAGATCACGAAACTGCTCGCGCTGAGGATGGTGAACGCGACTCCCATCATCCAGCCGCTGGCCATGATCGGGCGCATGGCGGCTTGGTTTTTCGCGCCGAAGGCTTCCCCGATGCGGACCGTCAGCGCCATGGAGATGCCGAGAGGAATCATGAAAATCGTGGCGGCGCACTGGATCGCCACCTGGTGGGAGGCCAGGGCCGCTTCCCCCATGTTTCCGATGATCAGGGTGGCTGCCACGAAGGCGCTTACCTCCGCCAGCAGATGCATGCTCGCGGGGAAACCGGTGGCCACGAGATCTTTCACAGCAGACCAATCCGGCACGCGGAACCAGTGGATGGGGATCCACTCTTTCAAGCCGGGATCGCGCACGCACCAGAAGATCATCCCGGCGAGGGACGCCGTGCGGGCGATAAGGGTGGCTACGGCGGCACCTTCCAGCCCCAGCGCGGGCATCCCCAGCTTTCCAAAGATGAGGATCCAGTTCAGGGCGATATTCAGCGCCACTCCTCCCATCGAAATCCAGAAGACGGGCCAGGGGCGGTTCATGGCGTCGGCGTGATTTTTCACCGTCATCGAGGCCATCGCCGGAATCATCGAAGCGGCAAGGATCAGGAAGAAATCGGGGACGATCGCGATGATTTTCGGGTCCTGCTTGAACATCCCGAGGAAGGGCAGGAGGGCGAAGGCCGTCGCCAAGGTGAGGAGACCCAGCGCCAGGGTGATATAGAGCCCGTGCCGCAGAGCCGCCCGTGCCGCCGGGGGATCATTGGCGCCGCGCGCTTGGGAAACGCGGATAGAAACCGCCATCGACATGCCGATGCCGAACATCATCGGCAGGTAGATCAGCGTATTGGCGAAAGAGCAGGCGGCCAGTTCGGTGACACCCAGCCAGCCGAGCATCAGGGTATCCGAAAGGCTGATGAGCATTTGGCCGAGCTGGCCCACGATGAGGGGAATTGCGAGGCGGATGGTGGTCCGGCTTTCGCCGAGAAGACGGGGAACGGAAAGACTCATGGGAAACGAATGCGGAATGGAAA
>CAMPGU010000204.1 GCA_946885645.1 uncultured Haloferula sp. | reverse complement strand
CTTTTTGCCACCGCTTGCCACGGCAGCCCGAACGCGGTCAAGGCGGGCGAGCCCGGCACGTCATTGAAATCCCCTGCGAGAATCACCGGCCCGTGGCGGTTCTCCAGCGCCTTCGCAAGCGTCTCCGCCTGCTTCAGGCGCCGTGCATCCTGCTGGTGATCCAAGTGCACGGTGATGAGCCGCAGCGGCTTGCCCTCCACCTTTACCTCCGCCTCGAAGGCGATGCGGGGCTCGCCGTCGCCCGGCAGCCGGTGCACCCGCGTCTCCCCGATCGGGAAGCGCGAAAGAATCGCCTGGCCGTATTCGCCGCCCTCGTGATCCATCGCCTTGCCGAAGGCCCCGTGCAGACCGGTCAGCCTCGCCAGTTCCGCCGCCTGATCCACGCCCCTGCTACGGCGGCACTTGTTATCCACCTCCTGCAGTGCCACCAGATCCGGCTTCTGAGCCCGGATCACGGCGGCGATCCGCGCCAGGTCCAGCTTGCCGTCCTCCCCCACCCCGTGATGGACATTCCAGCACATCACGCGGAGTTCGCCGGCTGGCCGGGCCGCCAGAGATCCGAGGGCGGCAAGGAAAAGGAGGAGGATGCGGAGCAGCATGAGGTGGATACGCGGTAGGTCCGGATGTCTCTCGTTCCGATGGAAATCGTGAGGGTGAAATCAAGAGTCGCCCCTCGCGGCGATCCGTGCTTCAATTCCACCGGATGACCTTCGCCAGCAAGATCACGCTGGGCCGCATCTTCCTGGTGCCGGTCTTTGCGGTTTTCGTCGCGAAGTATGGTCTCTCCGTGGAGGACGGGCAGCCGCAGGAGAAGCTGCGGTGGATCGCCCTGGCGCTTTTCGTAGCCGCCTCCGCCAGCGACGGTCTGGACGGCTGGATCGCGCGGCGCTTCAACCAACGCTCGAAATTCGGAGCCTTCATCGACCCGCTGGCGGACAAGTTCCTGCTCATCACGGCGATCGTCTTCCTCAGCGCCTTTCCCTGGGGGACGGACGACTGGCGCATCCCGCCTTGGTTCGCGGCGCTGGTCATCGCGCGGGACACGCTGATCGTCCTGGGAATCCTGCTGGTGAAGCGGGCATCCCGCGAGGTCCGCTACGCGCCCCACTGGACCGGAAAGGTGTGCACCGCCACCCAGATGTTCGCCGTCGGCTGGGTGATGCTGAAAATGGGCAGCTTGCCGCCGGTTTATCCCTGCCTGGTCGCGGCGGTCTTCACCCTTTGGTCGGCCGCCCATTACTATCTGGAGGCCTCCCGGCAGCTCCGCAGGGGTCCGGCGGCCCTGCCGTAATGCCCTTGCTACCCGCGGAATGCTGCCCTAAGCCCCTCCCATGCCTACCGTTGCCATCGTCGGCCGCCCGAATGTCGGGAAATCCGCGCTCTTCAACCGCCTCGCCAAGCGGAAGATCGCGATCGTCCACGATCAGCCGGGCGTCACCCGCGACCGCATCTCCGCGCCCTGCATGGCCACCGCCATCCCCTGCACGATCATCGACACCGGGGGCATCGGTGCCACGCTCGACGACGGCTTCGCCGCGCAGGTCTCGCTGGAGGCGGATATCGCGATGCAGACGGCGGATCTCATCCTTTTCGTCGTGGATGCCCAGGACGGCCTCACGCCGGTGGATCTCGACCTCGGCGGCAAGCTGCGGAAGGCGAAGCCCCCGGTGATGCTGGTGGTCAACAAGGTGGACGACGACAAGCACACGCGCCACGCGGACGAGTTCGCGCGCCTGGGTTTCGGCGAAGCCATCCGCGTCTCCGCCGAGCACGGCAAGGGCATGCAATTCCTGACCGACCGCATCGATGAATTCCTCAAGCCGCTGGCCGGGGAGATCGAGGAAGCCGTGGCGGCAGCCGAGGAAGCGGGGATCAAGCTGGCCATCATCGGCAAGCCGAACGCCGGCAAGTCCTCGCTGGTGAATGCGATCCTGCAGGACCAGCGCACCATCGTTTCCGAAATCGCTGGAACGACCCGCGACGCGATCGACCTGCCCTGCGAGTTTGCGGGAGAGAGGTTCACGCTCATCGATACCGCCGGGCTGCGCCCCCGCTCGAAGCGCGATACCTCGGTGGAGGTCTTTTCCGCGATGCGCTCGGAGCGCTCCGTCCGCCGGGCGGATCTTTGCGTGCTGGTCATCGACATCGCCGCCGGGGTCTCTTCCCAGGATCGCAAGATCGCCCAGCAGATCCTGGAGGAAAAGAAGCCCTGCCTGATCGTGCTCAACAAATTCGACCTCTATCATCCGGACGCGCCGATGAAGGAGCGCAAGCTGGAGGCCGAGGATCACGTCCGCCGGGAGCTTTTCTTCCTCGCCTACGCGCCTTTCCTCACCGTCTCCGCGAAGAGCGGGCAGGCGGTGGAACTCGTGCTCAAGGAAGTCCTCAAGATCCAGAAGGGCGCGAAGAAGGTGCCGAGCACCGGCAAGCTCAACCGGATGCTGCAGGAAGCCTTCCAGATCAATCCGCCGCCTTCCGACAAGAAATCCGCCAAGCGCCTGAAGCTCTACTACGCCACCGCCGCGGTGGAGGAGAAATACAGCACCATCCCGGTGCCGACCTTCGTGCTCTTCGTGAATGACAAGAGCCTGATGCCGAAGAGCTACGAGCAATATCTCTCGAACCGCCTGCGCGAGTTCAATCCCGTGGCCGGGGTGCCGATCGTCTTCTCCGTCCGCTCACGCGACCGGCGGGAATGGGAGAAGCGGGATGGTCCTCCCGGCGGGGCGAGGGGCGGGAAGAAGAGGGATTAAGCCCCGAGAGCTGGCACTCCAGCCGCTTCGGAGAAAAATACCTGTCATCCCGCCGCCCGTCGGCTTGAATTTCTCCGATATCCCATGCCGCTGCTCGACGTCCGCAACCTCACCACCCGCTTCCACACGCGAAATGGCACCGTCCACGCGGTGGAGGATGTTTCCTTCTCCGTCGAAGCGGGGCAGACGCTCGGAATCGTGGGCGAGTCGGGATCGGGGAAGTCGGTGAGCTGTTACTCGCTGCTCGGCCTGATCCCCCAGCCGCCCGGCCGCATCCACTCGGGCACGGCGATCTTCGACGGCCTGGACCTACTGAAGGCGAGCGAAAGCCAGCTCCGGAAGATCCGCGGCAAGCGGATTTCAATGATCTTCCAGGACCCGATGACCTCGCTGAACCCCTATATGCGGGTGCGCGAGCAATTGACCGAGCCGCTGGAATTGCACGAAGGACTGAAGGGGGCAAAGGCCGTGGACCGCGCGATCCAGTCCCTCGCGGAAGTCGGCATCCCCGATCCGGAAACGCGGATCAATTCCTATCCGCACGAATTCTCGGGCGGCATGCGGCAGCGCGTGATGATCGCAATGGCGCTGATCACCCGGCCGGAACTGCTCATCTGCGACGAACCCACCACCGCGCTCGATGTCACGGTGCAAAAGCAGGTGCTGGATCTCATCCGGGCCCGGCAGCGGGAACTCGGCACCGCCGTCATTTTCATCACCCACGACCTGGCAGTCGTTTCGGAGGTGTGCGATTACGTGAACGTGATGTACGCGGGACGCATCGTGGAGAGCGCGCCGAAAGCGGAGCTCCTCGGCCGGCCGCTGCACGCCTACACGCGGTCCCTGCTGAAAAGCATCCCCGCCATCCATAAGAAGGGCGAGGAACTCTACACGATCCCGGGCCTGCCGCCGGACCTCTCCCGCCCGCCTGCAGGCTGCGCTTTCCAGCCTCGCAATACGCTGGGCAAGGCCGAGCTTTGCCTCACGGACCGGCATCCTGCGCTTGCTGACAAGGGCAATCACCATCTGGTGCAGGATTGCCCGGGGTGCCTGGCAATTTAGCCAAGGAGCACCGGCGTCCCGCCGGTCGCCCCTGTCATGGGCCCGATCAGGAAATCACCGGCGGGACGCCGGCGCTCCTTGATGAAAGACGGGTGCCGTCTCAGCTCGTCACGCGCATCGGCATGATGACGTAGAGGAAGCTGCCATCGATGCGGATGACCCCGGGGCTCATCTCATCGATGAGGTCCAGATAGACGGTGTCGCTCTCCAGATTCCGCAGCGGTGCCATCAGGAACTCCGGGTTGAAGGCGATCTGCATCGGCTTGCCGGTGTAGGCGACTTCCATCGTTTCGCGGGCCTCACCCACGTCCGGGGAGTTCGCGGTGACTTCCACGGTGTTCGTGCCGAAGACGAGCTTCACCGAGTTCGACTTGTCCGAGGAAAGCAGGGAAACGCGGCGCACGGTGTCGAAGACGGACTCGCGCGGCAGTTCCACCCGCTCGGTGGAATCGCCCGGGATCACCTGGCGGTAGTTCGGGTAGTTGCCTTCGATCAGCTTGCTGATGAGAAGGTGCTCGCCGATGGAGAAGGAGATCTGGTTTTCGCTCAGGCGGATCAGCACCTCGCCGGAATCCCCCAGCAGGCGCTGGAGTTCCTGCACGGCCTTGGTAGGCACGATCACGTCGGTCTCGTGGCTGGCCGGGAAGTCGAGGTCGTTCTCGACCATCGCGAGGCGGCGTCCGTCGGTGGCGACGAGCGTCAGCTTGCCCTCGCGGAAGGAGGTGTAGATGCCGTTGAGGACGTAGCGGGTCTCGTCGGTGGAGATCGCGTAGGAAGTCTTCTTCAGGCCGTCGCGAAGCTGCTGCTGCGGCATGCGGAATTCCTTCGCGCCCTCGAAGTCCGGAAGCGGCGGGAAGTCATCCTGGCCCAAGCCGATGATCTTGAAGAAGGAGGGGCCGCTCTGGATCGAGGCCACGTTCTTCGCATCCACGGAAATCTCCACCTCGCTAGCGGGAAGCTCGCGCACGATGTTCACGAGGCGCTTGGCCGGAAGCGTGGTCGCGCCTTCCTTTTCGATCTTCGCTTCGACGGAGCCGGTGATGCCGACATCGAGGTCCGTGGTCGTGAAGGTCAGGCGGCCGTTTTTCGCCACGAGCAGCACGTTGGACAGGATCGGCAGGGTCGTCCGGGTGCTTACCACGTGCTGGACCTTCTGCAGTCCTTCCAGCAGGGCTTCTTTGGAGATACTGAACTTCATGGGGAAATGGGCGGAAACGCTTCGGCTGGGCGCAATGCTCTCCGCAACCTCCGACCCTTGGCAAGCCAATCTATCGGGAATGCCAAGGAAGGCATCCCCGGGCCGGGAGTCCGTACGGAATTCTAAAAAAATCCCGCCGTGGCGCTAGCGCCGCAAAGTGGCCTCGATCGTGCCGATCGCATCCCTTACGGAAGCATCCATCTCCATCTGCGAGCCGATCTTTTTACAGGCATGGATCACGGTTCCGTGATCCCTGCCGCCGAAGGCCTCGCCGATTTCCATGAGCGATCCCTTGGTCATCGTACGGCTCAGATACATGGCGATCTGGCGGGGGAAAGCGATGCTGGCAGGGCGGCGGCGGCTGGTCATGTCCGCCAGGCGCACGTCGAAATGGTCCGCCACGACGCGCTGGATGGAATCGATGGTGACCTGCTTCCCGGCTTCCTCCCGCAGGAGGTCCCGCAGCAGGTGCTCCACCCGCTCTTCCGTCACCCGCTCCCCGGCGAGGGAGGCGAAGGTGGCCACGCGCATCAGCGCGCCTTCCAAGCGGCGGACGTTGCTGCGGATCCGCTCGGCCAGGAAACGCATGATGCCTTCGTCCACCTTGACCTTCCACTCGTCGCGCTTTTTCCCCAGGATCGCCAGCCTTGTCTCGAAAACGGGCGGCTGGAGCTCCACGGTGAGGCCGCACTCGAAGCGCGAGATGAGGCGCGGCTCCAGGTTCTTGATCTCGCTCGCGGCGCGGTCGCTGGTCAGGACGACCTGGCAGCGGCCGTCCAGCAAGGTATTGAAGGTATGGAAGAATTCTTCCTGCGAGCGGTCTTTGCCGGCCAGGAATTGCACATCGTCCAGCAGCATGAGCTCGGCCGAACGGTAGCGCTTGCGGAACCGCTCGAGATCGCCTTTGCGGACAGCATCGATGAACTCATTGGTGAATTTTTCGCAGGTCAGATACACCACCTTGGAAGCGGGCACCTTGCGCAGCCACTCGTTGCCGATGGCCTGCATGAGGTGGGTCTTGCCGAGGCCGGGGCCGCCGTGGATGAAGAGCGGGTTGTAGCCGGGGCCCTTCCGCTTTGCCACGGCTTCCGAGGCGGCGTGGGCGAACTGGCTGTTCGCACCTACGACAAAGGAATCGAAGGTGAACTGTTGATTCAACCCGGCCGTTTTCAGCCGCTTCTCATAGCTCGCCTCACCGCCCGCAGGAAGGTCCTCCGAGACCTCGCGGGCTACCGCCGGACGCGGGACCGGGACGGATTCTTCGCCGGCGGGGATCGCATCTCCCACCACGAGCTTCACCTCCCGCACTCCCTCGATGGCCTCGGCCACGGCGGAAGCGAGCTCGGGCAAATAGTTGGTTTCGATCCACACCTGATGGATCTCGTTGGGGACGGCCACCACCGCCCGCGAATCTTCCACGGCGATCAGCCGGGAAGTCCGGAACCAGCGCTGGTAAGCATCCTTGCTCACCAAGCGACCCAGGACCTCGCAGGCTGCTTTCCACTGCGCCACCGTGTCCGCCACGGCCGCATCCCCCTCTTCCTCCTCGAACTCCATCATTCTCACTCGTCGTATCAAAAAAGGTTTTTTCCGCCGCGCGCTCCGGGAGCGACCATCCGTGCCCCCCGGCGCGGCGGAGACGAGGGATAAACCCGCACGACCATCGAGGGGGATTCAAAATTTACCCGGTCTAACAGATCGCCCCGACCGGCCCATTTTCCACAAGCGTTCCACGATCAATTTTTTTAAAATCTTGACCTAAAAAGTCCTTAATTTTCCCGAAGCATTCGCGATACCGGAAGCCGTCGCCGGACTCGCGAATCCTTGATTTGAAAAGGAAATCGGGGCTTCAAACGCTTTGCTCCGGCAGCACATCGTAATCACGGCGGTCACAAAAGTTCCCGGGACGGCCGTTGACGAAAAAGAGGTGATGAAAGGCCCCTCAATTCCAACGGTTTGCCGGAACAAACCGCAATGAGGAGGGTCGCCAAGTCTTTCGCTTGTCGCCCCGCTCCGGACCGGAAACACTCCCCCGCATGCCCGGTGCCGGTCTCGATCTCGCCATCATCGTCGTCTATTTCGTGATGATCGTGGGCATCGGCCTCTACGCGGCGCGCGGTCAGAAGACGATGGAGACCTACGCGCTGGGGAACCGCTCCATGCCGTGGTGGGCGGTGCTGGCCTCGATCCTGGCCTCCGAAATTTCCGCCGGGACCTTCCTCGGCACTCCCAGCGAAGGGTACGCGAAGCTGAACTTCCTCTACGCGCAGCTGGTGATCGGCACGATCATCGCCCGGCTTCTGGTGGCGGCGGTGTTCATCAAGCCTTTCTACGACCTCAAGGTTGTCAGCATCGACTAGTTCCTGG
>CAMPGU010000203.1 GCA_946885645.1 uncultured Haloferula sp. | reverse complement strand
AGCTTCCATACCGGATCGATCACCGGGTGATCATGGGTATCGA
Source organism: uncultured Haloferula sp. (assembly GCA_946885645.1). The sequence continues at coordinate 7,350 of CAMPGU010000203.1, read as the reverse complement.
CCACGAAGCGCCGGTAGCGCGAGTGCCCGGCGATGTGGATCTGCGCGACCCTTTCCGCGGGCACGAAGTCCAGATAGGTCATCGGGTCGAAGCCGTTGTTGATCGACGAAACGTAGATGTTGTTCACGTCGAGCAGGATGCCGACGTCGGCCAGCTCGGCGACTTCGGCGAGGAATTCCCATTCGGTCATTTCGTCGCCGTTGAACTCGCCGTAGCTGCTCACGTTTTCTACCGCCAGCGGCACTTCCAGGAAATCCTGCGCGATCCGCAGGTTCTCCGCCGTTTTCCGCGCGGCCTCGAAGGTGAAGGGGATCGGGAGGAGGTCGTGGCTCATGCTGCCGTCCACGCTGCCCCAGCAGAGATGATCGGAGATCCAGGGAGTATTCGTACGCCGCACCAGGCGCTTGAGCCGGCGCAGATGGTCGAATTTCACTCCCCCGGCGTCCCCGGGATACATTCCCACCCCGTGCTGGACGACGCGGTACTGGTCCAGGATGCGATCGAGCACCGCCAGCGCGCGGCCGCCCTCGACCATGTAGTTTTCAGAAATGATCTCGAACCATCCGACGGCCGGTTTTTCGGCAAGGATGTGGTTGTAGTGCGGCACCCGCAGGCCGATGCCCGTGGCCAATTCGACGCCGGAAGTGAATCGGGTGTTGCTCATGGGATGCCGGATCTTGCCGCCGGAGACGGAAAAACCCCGCGGCACCAGTCAGGCCGCGGGGCGTTCCGCACAGGAAGATTCAGAGAATCATTTCTTCTTCCTCTTCCTCATCCTTGTCTTTGTCCTTATCCTTGCCGGCTACGAGGATCTCTTCTTCTTCCTTCTCCTCGTCCTTATCCTTGTCTTTCCCGGCTAGCACCGTGCCTTCTTCCTTCTCCTTGTCCTTGCCGGGGCAGTCGTCCTTGTCCTTGTCTTTGCCCGCAAGAACGGTCTCTTCCTTCTCCTTGTCCTTACCGGGGCAGTCGTCCTTGTCCTTGTCCTTGCCTGCAAGGACGGTCTCCTCCTCCTTCTCCTTGTCCTTTCCAGGGCAATCGTCCTTGTCCTTATCCTTGCCTGCGAGGAAAGGAGCAGCGGAGGCGGCGGAACCGGCGGCGAGGGCTCCGGCGAGTGCGGCGGCCACGAGGGCGTTCGAGACTTTCATTGGGTTGCTTCGTTGGTGGTTTTGATTGGACCTCCCCGGCAACGCGCCCGGGAGGTCATCTGATAGGATTCGGCGGCGCGGGGAATATTCCAGTGAATTTCGTCTCATGCAGCCGGTGCGGGCGCTTCCGCGGGATTTCTAGTCGCGCGCACGGGGTTCTTGCGCCAACCTTTTCCCATGACTCTCAGGACCATGCGCCCCGGCGAAGAAAGCGCCATCGCCGCCCTGATCCACCGGTCCACCAACGGCTGGTACCGGAAGAAGCTGGGTTACGAAATCTTCACCTGCGAACCGGCGGACTGCCGGATTTTTCCCGACACGTACGAAGCGCTCGATCCCGGTTGCTGCCTGGTGGCGGAGGTCGATGGAGAGCCGGCGGGCTGCTGCTTCTATCATCCGCGGGAGAGCCATGTCGGCCTGGGGATCATGGCGATCGCGCCGGATCATACGGGGAACGGGATCGCCCGCGCCCTTTTGGATGAAGTGATCAAGAAGGCCGAGGATCGCCCGGTGCGCCTGGTCTCCAGCGCCATGAACCTCGATTCCTTTTCCCTCTACACCCGTGCGGGATTCGGTCCCGTGGCCGTGTATCACGACATGGTGATCCCGCCGGAGCGGCTCCCGCTTCCTCCGCCGGGCGGCGGGGGATCGGTCCGCCCCGCCACCGTGAACCACCTTTTCGGCATGGCCGATCTGGAGAGCGAGGTCTCCGGCATCCTGCGGGGGAAAGATCTCGCCCATTTCATCAAGAACCCGGGCGGGCACTGGACCACCTTCGTGCACGTGGATGCCGGCGGGAAGATCGACGGCTGGCTCTCGTCCGTCGATCACCCGGGCTGCCGCATGATCGGGCCGGGGGTGATGCGGGATGAAGTGGCGGCACTGGCCCTGATCCACGCCCAGCTCTCCGTGCCCCGGGAGGGGAGCCCTGTCTTCCTGGTCCCCACCCACGAGTCGGACATGGTTGCGGAGCTCTACCGCTGGGGTGCCCGGAATGTGGAGCTCCATTTCGCGCAGGTGCGCGGAGCCTACATGCAGCCGCAGGGGATCGTGATGCCGAGCTTCCTGCCGGAGAGCGGGTGAATCATGCCTCCGGAGCCGCCGGGTCGGCGGTCTTGCTCGCCAACTTGCGGCCGAGCCGGGGGGAGCCGATCGCCAGTGCCAGGCCTGCCACGCAGGGGATTAGCTGGGATGTCAGTTCATAGAAGCCCCTTTCCGGATCTTGCTTCACCAAGGCGAGGTAGTGGATCTCGTTGATCGAGGGGCCGATGTGGATGAGGAAAAAATAGAGGCCGATGATGAGGATGCCGAAGCCGTATATGTCGGCACGCTCGAGCCGCCGGAGAGGCACCGCGGGATCCTGAGGACCGCTCGCTTTCGCGGCGAGCGCCCCGGCGAAGATCCAGGCGAGCATGGCCAAGATGCCGTAGAGCACCGGCATCAGGAAGGTCGGGATGAGGTTCTGCCAGGCCAAGGAGACGGACGAGGAAAGGTAGGCCGATAGATTTACCGCCAGATGGAGCAGTGCCTGGGCCGCCCAGTAAATCGCGAAGAGCCTCAGGATGATGGCGACGACGGTCGAGCTGCGCAGGGTCCCCGGAGGCATGCAGGCAGGTCATCAGAACATTCCCCGCGAGCAAGGAGATACGGGTGCAGGGCGAGCGGAATCTGGTCTCTTGCGCAGGGCCGCGAATTCTGGTGTTGATAGGAAGTTGTGAAGAAACTCCTTCTCGTTTTAACCCATACGCTCGCGCTGGGGGCCGGGTGGCTGGCTTTCCGCAGTCCTGCGGGAGCGGAAGTTTCCTTGGCGGCCCGGGAGGAACCTTCCGGAAAAAGCCGCCGCGACCGGAACGCGGACCGGGAGGAAGGCAGGCGGCTCCTGAAGGAGATGCGCGCCGGATGGGGGACGGAGGCGCAGATGGAAGCCGTGGACGAAGCTCGGGCTGCCCGCCCCGGGGGGCAGGCGTCGGTCGAAAAATTACTGCGCGACCATCGTGCCGAGATGGCGGAGGAAATGGACAAGATTCTCAAGCAAGCGGCTGCCACGGTTCTCCCCGCGGATCCAGCGGCGGAGATGGAGCGCCTCAAGAAAGGCGATGACCGGCCCTTGGCCGCTTTTGCCGCTGCATGGCTGCAGCAGGATCCCGAGGCGGCGCTGGATTATCTGGAGGCGAATCCCGCACTTCTCAAGCGGGGCGGAGGCCGTGCGGCCCTCGAAGCGTGGATCATGACAAGCGGAGCCGCGGCCGCGCCCGATCTGGTGAATGGCAAGCCCCTGCTCCAAGGGGCTGTCGCCGGGCTGGTGATGAAGGTGGCAGCCGCGGAGACCCCCGCGTCGATCGGAGCCTTGATGGAGAGGATGGAAGGATGGCTGGACCGGAATGCGATGCTACGCGCGGCGTTTGGAGATCTGCCGCCCGACAAGCGCGGTGAAGGCCTTGCCTGGATCAAAGAGAACCTGAATAACAAGGACGCGGGTAATTCGATCATGGGGCTCGTCCTGGGAATCAGGGACGCAAAGGAGGCCAAGGCGTTCCTGAAGGAAGCCATTGCCGGCGGCTTGGATCCGGCGGTGGTGGAGCAGTTGCAGGGCTGGGGAAATTACCAGAGCATCATGCGCAGCGGAGTGGGGCCGGATTCGCCCATTGAAGAGCGCATCGACGCGATGATGGCGGGAGGGATCAGCGGCAAGACGGAGGAGGAGAAGAAGGCGAATGCCCGGGCGGCCGTCGTAGCGGAGGATCTGAGCCGCTGGTGGAGTGCGGGACTCCTGCAGCACCGGCTGCGCGCCGGGGACCTCTCCGCCGGCGAACTATGGGCGCAGGCGCGGGAGGCTTTTCCCGGGTATGCGGAAGGGTCGGAGCGGGACGACATGCTCCGGGCCTTCTTCCGCGAGAGCGCGGCGAGCGACCCCGAAGGAGCCCTGGAGATCCTGAAGAAGGAAGGGAAGCAAGAGGATAGCGCCCGGTATGCCTTCGAGGCCATCAGTTCCTCCATGCACGGCGATCTCGAGGCCAGCATGCGCTTGGGCGCGCTGGTGCCGGAGGATGCCCTCCGCGGCAGCCTGGCGCTCTATGATCGCCACTACTCCTATCTCATCGAGCGGGAGGCGCAGGAATATGGCTCGTACTGGAATGAATGGCTGGCGAAACAGCCCCCGGGCCTGCACCGGGATCTCCTGCTGCACTATACCGCGAAGCACCTGGCAAAACAGGGGCAGAAAAGCCAGGCCGAAGATCTGAAGGGGCTGATCCGGGACCCCGGCATCCAAGAACGGCCGCTGAACTGAAACGTGGACCCATGAAACGTCGTCTTGTCCTCGCCTTCTCTCATCTCGCTGTCCTCGCCGGGGGCTACGGCATCCACCGGGTCATGGCGCCGCCGGAACCGGTAGTGATCGCAGCAGCCCCGGCCCCCGCTCCCGCACCCATCCCGGCGGTTCGCCCGCAGCTGGGTGTCGGCAGCAGTCCCGGAGAATCCCCGTGGACGGCGGGGGAGCTGCGCAAGGCTTGGCATGCGTTGGCGGGGGCGAAGCTGCCCCCGGCGGAACTGGCGATCCTGCGCGACAAGATGCGCCGGGAATGGCTGGCGAAGGATCTGCGCTCCGCGCTCCTGACGTGGGCCGACGAGGAGACACTGGACGAGACGGAGCTGTCGAACACGATCCGCGAGCAACTGAAGGGCCACGAGGAGGAGCTCCTGGACTGGATCCTAGCCGGCGATTTCGGCTTGGATGGCTGCAAGCTGCTAGGCTTTTGGGCGCGCGCGGTGGGGGCCAGCCACCCCGATCTGCTTCTCGCCGGGATTGCAAAGGTGCCGCGCGAATACCAGGAGCCGATGATCGATATCGCGCTGAGGAGCGAGCTCGACGATCCGGGGATCGATGAACGGATCAGCAAGATCTCCGCTCTGCCGGAAGAGCATCTGCGGGTCTTCGCGTGGAAGGCGATGCTAAAGGGGGTCCTCAACAACGCCGAATACAACAGCGGCCCGGACCGCTTTCATGATCTGCTTTCGCGCCCGGATGTCCCGGCGGAAGCGCGAGGGGCGGCTTTGGTCATGCTGGCGGAGAAGATCGCGCAATCCCAGCAGCCCGCGAGGTCGTTGGAGGCCTTCCGGGCGCTGTCCGACGAGGACAAGGGCGCGATCGGTCCGGCACTCCTGGATCAGGCGAAGCGGTACGGCTTCGCGTATGATTCGAACGTTCCGAACGTGTTGTCGATGCTGGCCGAGAGCGGACAGTGGGAACTGATCTCGGGCAGAGGGGCGGAGACCGTGGATGTTTTCTACAAATCGGGGAAACCGAATCCCGAGGCGATGAGCCGGTGGGCGCTCCAGCTTCCCGGGCGTGAGGAGACCGCCGGCACCTTCCGCTCGGCCGTGGCAGGACGTTTCCGGGAGGACCCGGCCGCCGGTATGGCGTGGATCCTGACGCTTGCCGAGGGTTGGCACCGCGAGCAGGCGCTGGCGCAGTTCGCAATGACCGCCGATGCCCACCACCACAACGCGGCGATGCGCGACGAGGCGTTGCGACAGATCGCCGATCCGGGCCTTCAGGAGGAGATCCGGGAGTGGCGGCGGAAGGAAGCGAAAGCGAAGTAGCTTCCGGCTCAGCGGAGAGCCGGAAATCGGTGCCTCGCCTTCTTAGTTCCCGCAGAGCGGACCACAAAGCTTCACGATCGAAGGGTCGATCTGGTACTTGGAGTCCACCACCGTGTGGATCGGCAGATGGCCGAAGGTGCCGTCCCGATAGACCATGATGGCGTTCTTTTCACCGGCGATGAGCGAATCCACGGCGGCGATGGCGAACTTGTAGGCCATGATGCGGTCATGGACGGTCGGCGAGCCTCCGCGCTGCACATGCCCGAGCACGGTCAGGCGCGCCTCCATGCCGATGGAGTCGTTGATGTAGCGGGTGGTGTAGTCCGCCATTTTCGTGCCCTCGGCCACGATGGCGATGATGTGGTCGCGGCCCTCGTGCTTGATCTCGTGCTTCAGCTTGGCGCCGATCTTCTCCAGGTCGTAGGGGATTTCGGTGGTGAGACAAAGCTCCGCGCCGCAGGCGAGGGCGCTGACCATGGCCAGGTAGCCGCAGTGGCGGCCCATCACCTCGATCACGAAGGCCCGGGAGAAAGAGGTGGCCGTGTCCCGGATGGAGTCCACCGATTGGCGGATCATGTTCAGCGCCGTGTCCACACCCAGGCAGTAGTCCGTTCCCGCGATGTCGTTGTCGATCGTCGCCGGAATTCCGGCGAAGGGGACGCCGAAGTCGGAATAGAACTGATTGAGCGCCCGGAACGAGCCGTCTCCGCCGATGACGACCAGTTTGCCGATTCCGCGCTTCTTCAGGTTTTCAAAGGCTTGGCGGCGGAAGTCGATTTCGAAGAAACGCTTTGAACGGGAGGAACGCAGGAAGGTTCCGCCCCGGTGGAGGACGCCTGAAATCAAGTCCCGGTGGGACTCGACGATCTTGTCGTCGATCAATCCCCGCAGCCCGTCATAGACCAGCCACGGCTTGAAGCCGCGGGCGGCCGCGTAGTCTGCGGCGCACTTGACGGCGGGGTTCATGCCGGCGGCGTCGCCGCCGGAGGTTAAGATTGCGATGCCTTCGCTCATGGATGCCGGGCGGAGGGAAGGGTGCCGCCCGCGGCGTGGCAAGCACGGGATGTGCCGGTGAGCTCGTGCAGGATGCACGGTGAGGGCGGCAGGCGAGCGCAGGATGCACCCGTAAAAGCGCGGAGGTCGCGGGTGAATCTCGAATGATGCCCTGATAATCAGTCGTTTAACCGATCGCGGGAGCTTGGCCGGATTTCTGCAAATGAAGGAGCATCTTACGAAAGGAATTTCATGCTACACTGGACCATCGTATTTCTCGTGCTTGCGCTGATCGCGGGGCTTTTGGGTTTCACGACCCTGGCCGGGACCGCCGCCAGTATCGCCCAGGTGCTCTTCTTCGTATTCCTCGTCCTGCTGGTGGTCTCGGCCTTCAGCCGCGCCGTGAGAGGCAAGACGCCCTGAGGCTTACTCCCGCAGGAGCATGACACGGCTCGAGCCGTCTTTCCCTTTATGAAAAAACGCATGATTTTGAGTGCCTTGGGCACCGGTCTCCTGTTGGTCACTGTAAGTTGTGAGAAGAAAAGCCCGGCTGAAAAGGCTGCGGACGACGTTGGTGACGCTGTGGAAGAAGCCGTGGATGAGACCGGCG
>CAMPGU010000202.1 GCA_946885645.1 uncultured Haloferula sp. | reverse complement strand
GTTGCGGCGGGCTTTTTGGAAAGCCACGGCCTGATCCTGCCCGCTCTTCAGTTCCCGCAGATCCTGCTCGCGGACTTCCACGACCGGGATGCGGGAAGGCATGAGCTTGGCGAAGGAGCTTTTCGATGCTTCACCGAGCTTGGCGACTCCGCCCGAAACCTTCGAAAAGCCCCCGGCGGTCGCCTCTTTGACGTGGGTTACCTGGGCGCACGAAGCGAAGGCGAATGCGGCGAAAACGCAGCAGATGGATTTCATGAAAACAGGAAGTCTCTGGTGAGCGACAGGGAATTTACTAACACTGCTCCCGATTTCTGTCCAAAGGGATTGCGACAACTCCCTTTCATCCTTGATCTTTAGGGACTACCACGAGGAAGTTCCGGACCTTTGATATTTCGCGGAGGTAAAATGGATGGCCATTTGGGCGCTTGATCCAAAAGCCGCTGGAACCGCCCCCGTCGAGGTTGAGAACGGCTTGGGGGAGGAACGGGGGGAAAGCCCCCGGTCGGGCGAGCGCCTCGGCCAGCCCCGCAAGGGTGGCACCGGGCACGTAAGCGATGGCCCACAGCTTCCCGCCGTCCGTCAGAATGATGGTTCGCCGGGCAAAACGGGAAGCCTCCAGACCGCCGACCACCGCTCCGCTTTCAATCAGGAAAGGACCCGCCTGCAGGAGTTGCGTGGCCTTTACCGCCGCGAAATCGAAAGCCTTGGACCGGGTGAGGCCGATCTTCCGTCCATCCGTCCAGATCACTCCGCTGGTCAAGCTGTCGGGCGCGGAGAGGGTCCCTGCTTTCTTCCCGTCCGCCACGAAGATCCCGAGCGGGTTCCCCTCGGGATCGAAAAACCCGCCGTTGGCCCCCGCATTTGCTCCCGCGAAGGCGGCCGCGGCACCAAGATCCGCGTGTGACTGTTTCCCGATTCCTCCCTGGTCGATCACATGGATCGTTTCCTGCCCGGAGTTGAACACATACGCGTGAACCGTGGATGCCCGCCCGCCGGGCCCGACGGGCAGCTGGAAATACCGGTGCTCGCCGCCACGGGCGGACAGCATCAGGAGACACCATAACAGGAGAGATCGCATCAGGAACGGGGGACGAGAACGAGGAAGTTGCGGACCGGTTTGTTCCAGAAAGGACGTTCGGATACCGGACCTCCTTCCACGCGGGAGGAAATCCAGAGATCGGAAGAGCGGCCGCCATCGAGATTCAAGACGGATACGGCACGCACACCTCCGGGCGAGGCGCCCTGAAGTGCGGCTGCCAGGGAGGCCAACGAACAGGTGCCCGTGCGGGCCAGGAACCAGCGCGCGCCGCCGTCCCAGCCGATGATCGTCCGCGCCGTGGAGGAGGCATCGCTCAAGCCCCCCACGGCTTTTCCTTTCTCAATCAGGAAGGGGCCGCTCTGCAGGGCATCCCCCATACCGGCGGTCCAAGCCTCCCGCCGGGAGAGCGATGGGCTGATGCCTCCTTCATAAAAACCGGCTCCCAGAGACGAGGCGCGGTTGATCGAGCCGCTTCGTTTCCCGCCCGAAATTACCAGGCCGAGCGGTGCGCCTTTCGGAGTGAAGAAGCCGCCATTCACTGCCGCAAGGCCATTGAAGGCTCCTGCGGCGGATTTGGCATCCGCCCACGTGGAACCCGGGCCTCCCGCTTGATCGGCGATGACCAACCGGTGGCTGCGGCTGTCGAAGGCGACGCCAGAAAGGGTAATGCCGCCTAGCTCGCCACGGAAGGCCCGTGGCGCTTCTGCGGGAGCAGAAGGCCGCTCCGGTGCGGGAGCAGGGGCGGATGCCACCTCCGTCTGGGTCGTGGCTGCCAGCTCGGGATTGCCGGGAATCGCGACCGCAACGCCGGGATTCTCCGGCGCACACGCAGCCGACAGCAGGCAGAGAGCAAGGAAGAGCAGGCGGAGCACGCCAGAAGCAACACGGCCCCGGCTCTTCCCGCAATGACGAACCGATCGCCAGCCTCACACGTAGGCGCGTTCGTGAGAGCGCGATGGGGACGGCCCGCTTGATCCCCGGAGAACGAAGTCACCCACGGGCCACTCTCGCGGTGTCACCACCGCGCCTACCCTCCTTCAAGCTGGCTTCCTCGCCACCGCCAGGAGCGTCTGGAAGTTCGGCGGTTCCGGCTCGCGGTCCACCACCGCGGTCTCGATCTCCTCGAAGCCCGCGGCTTCCAACATCGCCGCCAGTTCGCCTTCTCCGAATCCCAGCCAGACATCGGCATAGAGTTCGCGCGCTTCTTCGAAAGCATGCTGGAGCAAGTCCAATACCACCAGACACCCACCGGGCTTTACGATCCGGAAAGCCTGTGCCAAAGCGTGTTGCGGGTTTCCTGCATGGTGAAGCGCCTGGCTGAGGAAGGCCAGGTCCACGCTGGCGTCATCCAGCGGCGGCTCTTCGATATCGCCGAGGCGGTATTCCAGATTCTGGAGATCGTGCCGCAACGCCAGCTCGCGGCCGAATTCCACCATCTTGGGCGAAAGATCCACGGCGATCACCCGGTCGGCCTGTCTCGCCAGCATTTGGGCCAGCGTGCCCTCCCCTGCCCCGAGATCCGCGACGACGCCGTGATTGGTCACCTTCAGCAGGGCTTCCGCGAGGCCTTTCCACGAGCGCCCGGGCACATAGTCCTTGCCGAAGCGCCCCGCGAGTTCGTCGAAATAAGCACGCGTCTTGTCCCGGCGCTTGCGTTGGAGGTGCCTGAGCGCCGCGGCGTCCTTTTCCACCTCCGGCACCTCCTTGGCGGCCTCCTTCGCCAGCTTGCAGAGATCCTTCCCCATTTCGGAGCGGTAGAAATTGTGCTTCCCGCTGCGTTCGTCCCGCACCAGACCGCCACCCTTGAGCTGGGAGAGCTGCGTGGAGATGCGGCTCTGCCCCATGCCGAGCAGTTCCTGCAGATCCGCCACGCTCAGGGCCTCCGTCTCCAGCAGCAGCAGGATCCTCAGCCGCGTGGGATCGGTGAGCAGCTTCAGGGATTTCAGCATTGACGGCATGGACATACCGTTACATCAACCCATCGCGATTTGACGATACGAAAATTGATCAAGCCCATGAGCACCTACATTTTCTCTTCCGAGTCCGTCGGCGAAGGCCATCCGGACAAAGTGGCGGACACGATCTCCGATGCGATCCTCGACGCCCTGCTGGCTCAGGACCCGAAAAGCCGCGTCGCCTGCGAGACCTTCGTGAAGTCGAACATCGTCGTCGTCGGCGGTGAAATTACCACCAAGGCCAAGGTGAACTACGAGCAAATCATCCGCGATGCCGTGCGCGGGATCGGCTACACCAACAGCGACGACATCTTCCACGCCGACACGCTCTTCATCAACAACTACCTGACCGGCCAGTCTCCTGACATCGCGCAAGGCGTCGATGCGAAGAAGGCCAAGGGCAAGAAGACCGCCGAGCAAGGCGCGGGCGACCAAGGCATCATGTTCGGCTACGCGTGCAACGAGACCACCGAGCTCATGCCCGCCCCGGTGATGTACGCCCACCGCCTCGGCCGCGAACTGACCCGCATCCGCAAGGCCGGCAAGCTGGCCAAGTGGCTGCGCCCCGACGCCAAGTCGCAGGTCTCCGTGGAGTATGTGGATGGCAAGCCGACCCGCATCGTGAACGTGGTCATTTCCACCCAGCACGCCGCCGGTGTGGAGCACGCCGAGATCGAAAAATTCTGCATCGAGCAGGTGATCAAGAAGGTGCTGCCGAAGAACATGCTTACCAAGGACACCGAGTACCTGATCAACCCGACCGGCAACTTCGTGATCGGCGGTCCCCAGGGCGACTCCGGCCTCACCGGTCGCAAGATCATCGTCGATACCTACGGTGGCATGGGCCGCCACGGTGGCGGTGCCTTCTCCGGCAAGGATCCAAGCAAGGTGGACCGCTCCGCCGCCTACATGGGCCGCTGGGTTGCGAAGAACATCGTGGCCGCCGGATTGGCCGAGAAGTGCGAGATCCAATTCGCCTATGCCATCGGCCATCCGCTCCCGGTGAGCGTGCACGTCGATACCTTCGGCACCGGCACGGTTGCGGATGACAAGATCCTCGCCGCCGTCCTGAAGGTCTTCTCTTTCAAGCCCGCCGACATCGTGAAGCAGCTCAACCTGCTCCGCCCGATCTACGGCAAATCCACCAACTACGGCCACTTCGGCAAGGACGACGCCGACCTCACCTGGGAGCGCACCGATAAGGTCGCGGCCCTCAAGAAGGCGATCAAGTAATCCAAAACAGAGACTCAAGACGGGAAGACGTCAGACAGAAGACTTGAATAAGAAGGGAGGAAGCGGGCCATGCACAATTTCGAGGAACTTGAAGTGTGGAAGCGCTCCTCCCGTCTTGCAGTCTCTGTCCTGGAGCTGATCGATCCGACCAAGCTCTATGCCTTGAGAGACCAGATGGCGCGCTGTGCCATCTCAGTTCCTTCAAACATCGCCGAGGGAGCGGAGCGTGAAAGCGACCGTGAATTCAGGCGTTTCCTCGCCATCGCAAAAGGTTCTGCAGGCGAGCTCCGCACTCAACTTTACATCGGCCTGCGCGCCGGTGTCTTCAGCGAGGAGCAAGCCCGCCCGCTAATCAACGAAGCAAAGGAGATCTCCGCGATGATTCAAGGACTACGCAGCACCTGGGAGGCGGAGGTTTCCTCGGTGCCGTCTTCGGCTGGCTCTTCTGATTCTAGTCTTCTGTCTGACGTCTGACCGTCTTCTGTCTTCCCCTTCCAACACTCCAGAACATCCACCACCAATTACCATGTCCACCACCTTCACCGACTACAAAGTCCGCGACATCTCCCTGGCCGAGTTTGGCCGCAAGGAGATTGAAATCGCCGAGCATGAGATGCCCGGCCTGATGGCGACCCGTGCAAAGTATGGTCCTGAGAAGCCGCTTCAGGGCGTGCGCATCATGGGCTCGCTGCACATGACCATCCAGACCGCCGTCCTCATCGAGACGCTGGTCGAACTCGGCGCCGAAGTCCGCTGGGTTTCCTGCAACATCTTTTCGACCCAGGATCACGCCGCCGCCGCGATCGCTGCCGCCGGTATTCCCGTCTTCGCCTGGAAGGGCGAGACGCTGGAGGAATACTGGTGGTGCACCTGGCAGGCAATCGTGAACCCGGCCGGCCTCGGCCCGGAGCTGATCGTCGATGACGGCGGCGATGCCACCCTGCTCATCCACAAGGGCTACGAAATGGAAAACGGCTCGGACTGGGTGAACACCCCCTCCGACAACCACGAGGTGAAGGTCATCAAGGACCTCCTCAAGAAGATCCAAGCCGAACAGCCGGGCATCTTCGCGACCATCGTGAAGGACTGGAAGGGTGTCTCCGAAGAGACCACCACCGGCGTCCACCGCCTCTACCAAATGGCGAAGGCCGGCACCCTGCTCGTTCCCGCGATCAACGTGAACGACTCCGTGACCAAGTCGAAATTCGACAACCTCTACGGCTGCCGCGAATCGTTGGTCGATGGCATCAAGCGCGCCACCGACGTGATGATCTCCGGCAAAGTCGGCGTGGTTTGCGGCTACGGCGATGTGGGCAAGGGTTGTGCCCAAGCCCTCCGCGGCCAGGGCGCGCAGGTCGTCGTGACCGAGGTCGATCCGATCTGCGCCTTGCAGGCCGCGATGGAAGGCTTCCGCGTGCTGACCGTCGAGGACACCCTCGGCTGGGGTGACATCTACGTCACCACCACCGGGAACTACGACATCATCCGCCTGGAGCACATGGAGAAGATGAAGGACCAGGCGATCGTCTGTAACATCGGCCACTTCGACAACGAGATCCAGATCGACAAGCTCAACGCCGCCACCGGCGTGAAGCGGACCAACATCAAGCCGCAGGTGGACAAGTACACCTTCCCCACCGGCAACAGCATCTACATGCTGGCTGAAGGCCGCCTGGTAAACCTCGGCTGTGCCACCGGCCACCCGAGCTTCGTGATGTCGAACAGCTTCACCAACCAGACCCTTGCCCAGATCGACCTCTGGAAGAACAAGGACACCTACAAGGCCGGCGAAGTGAAGGTCCTGCCAAAGCACCTGGACGAGGAAGTGGCGCGCCTCCATCTGGCCAAGGTGGGAGCCAAGCTCACCACCCTCACCAAGGAACAGGCCGACTACATCAGCGTCCCGGTCGAAGGCCCCTACAAGGCCGACCACTACCGCTACTGATCGCGCCCTGGCGAACGATTCCAAAAGGCCCCGCCGGAGAAATCCGGCGGGGCTTTTTCGCAACCGCCACCTTTAAAAACCCGTTGCCTCCGCCGCTTCCCCGCGCTTCCTCTACAAGGACGATGCCGGTTTCGCCCCTCCAGCCATTCTTCAAGCAGCGGGGCTGGAAACCGTTCCCTTTCCAAAAGGAGGTCTGGGCCGCCTACGCCGCGGGGAAATCCGGCCTGCTCCATGCACCCACGGGACTCGGCAAGACGCTGGCGGTCTGGCTGGGACCCGTCGCGGAAACCCTCGCCCGGGGAAAAGCCGCATCTTCTCCCGAGCCCTGCCGCATCCTCTGGCTCACCCCTCTCCGCGCTCTGGCTCAGGACACCCTGCGGGCGCTCCGGGAGCCGCTGGAACTGCTGGCTCCCCATCTCCACGTGGAAGCCCGCACGGGCGACACATCCCAAGCGATACGGGCGCGCCTGAGGAATACCCTGCCCTTCGGTCTGGTGACCACGCCGGAGAGCCTCTCCCTGATGCTTACCCACGAGGACACCCGCGCGAAGCTCTCCGGGCTGAAAGCCGTGATCGTGGACGAATGGCACGAACTGCTGGGCTCGAAACGCGGCGTCCAGGCGGAGCTCTGCCTCGCGCGGCTGCGGGCATGGTTTCCGGAGCTCCGGATCTGGGGCCTTTCCGCCACGCTGGGCAATCTCGACGAAGCGCGCGAAGTCCTCCTCGGCGACCGCTCCGGCGACGCGGTCACGGTTTCCGCGGACCTGAAAAAGGAGATCAAGATCGAGACCCTGATCCCGAAGGAAATGGACCGCTTTCCCTGGGCCGGCCACATCGGCACCCGCTTGGCTCCGCAGGTGCTCCGGGAGGTGGAGAAGGCGAATACCACCCTCATCTTCACGAATACCCGCTCCCAGACGGAAATCTGGTGCCAGGAACTTCTCGCCCTGCGGCCCGACTGGCAAGACCGGATCGCCATGCACCACGGATCGCTGGACCGCGCGGAACGGGAAAAGGTCGAACAGGGCCTGCGGGAGGGTTCCCTGCGTTGCGTGGTCTGCACCTCCTCGCTCGATCTCGGCGTGGATTTTTCTCCCGTCGATCAGGTGATCCAAATCGGCTCGCCGAAAGGGATCGCCCGCCTGCTCCAGCGGGCGGGCCGTTCCGGTCACCAGCCGGGCAAGACCTCAAGGGTTCTCGGCGAACTCCACCAACTCCATTGCGAAGGTGGGCACGCCGAGAACC
>CAMPGU010000201.1 GCA_946885645.1 uncultured Haloferula sp. | reverse complement strand
GGCATCGGCTTTCTCCAAAGCTGCGGCGTCCGGCCACGCCGTGATCACCTCGGCCTCCACCTCCGCTCCTTCCTTCAGGGACTCGCAAAGGAGCTCGCTGCCCGCCAGGTGCTTGTGCTGCCCCCACGCATGGCTGTTTCCGCCCGCCAGGAAAAGTATCCGCGGGGGTGCTGCCATGCCCGGCAAGCTGGCGAAGATCAGGAAAAGAAGGACGTGAAAGGTGGAACGCATGGAAAGAAGCGGTAACGCCTGATAACGCGCGAAAGCGGCCGGAAATTGCGGCGCAATTCTCCACTCCGGCTATTCCGGATCCACATGCATCAATTCCAGCAGCTTCTCCGCACAGGCGCGTGCAAAGGCAGGATCGTTGATCTCCAGATCGAATTCCTCCACTGGCTTCTCGGAATGAGCACGGATGCCTGAAAAAAGGGCTTCGTCGGCGGCGGGATCGTGGAAGGGCTGGCCTGCCGCACTAATCACGCTGATCGCCCGCCGGGGGATCATGATCGCGGCCGGAGCGGTGCAGGTGTTGACCTTTTCCGCGATGATCCTGCCCAGGTCCGCGCACTCCGCCGGAGTGGCGCGCATCAGCGTCACCTGCGGATTGTGAACGTAAAAGGTGCGGCCAGCGAATTTCTCCGGGACGGAAGAGCGCTCGCCGAAATTCACCATGTCCAGGCATCCTGGTGCGGCGACAACAGGCACGCCGGCCTTCGCCGCGGCGTCCATCCGCTCCGGGCCGGCATTCAGGACGCCGCCGACCAACTCGTCCGCCCATTCGGTGGTGGTGAGGTCGAGCACGCCCGCCACCATGCCGCTCTCAATCAGAGCTTCCATCGAACGCCCGCCCGCACCGGTAGCGGCGAAGACGAGCACCTCGTAGCCCGCCTCTTCGAGAATCCGTTTCGCCTCCGTCACGCAGGCGGTGGTATTCCCGAACATGCTCGCGACCACGAGCGGCTTCGCGGCCTGCGTCTCGATCTCCGCTTCGACCATCCCGCAAATGGCACCCGCGGCGCGGGAAAAGATCACGCGCGACAGGCGGTTCAGACCCGCCACGTCCGCGATGCTCGGCATCATGACGATGTCCTTCGTGCCTAGGTAGTGGGCGGTGTTTCCGCTCGCCAGCGTGGAGACCATCAGCTTCGGAAAACCGAGCGGCAGGGCACGCATCGTCGCCGTGGCGATGGCCGTGCCGCCGCCGCCGCCCAAGGAGATGATGCCATCGATCCGCCCCTCGGCCGCGAGCTTCGCCACCAGGACCGGCGCGGCCTGCGACATTGCCACGACGCACTCGCCCCGGTCTTTTCTCGCGGCCAGCGCCGCGAAATCCACTCCCGCCGCGGCCGCCACTTCCTCCCGCGTGATATCCGGCGCCGTGACGGGCGGCCCGCCGCTACCGACATCGATCAAAAGCGTCGCATGACCGCGTCTGCGGATGAGGTTCGCGACGAAGGCGTGTTCTTCGCCCTTCGAATCGAGCGTGCCGAGGACCGCGATGACTTTCATGCAGGGATAGTCGCGGGAAAGCCCGGCCTCAGTGCTTGCGATTGACCGGGATCGATTTGAATTCCCGCGTGAGTTCCGTGAGCGACTGCTCCACCGCCATGCGCTCCAGGGAGGAAGCTCCCACGAAGCCCGAGGCATCGGTGTGCTCGTTGATGTAGGCGGCGTCCAGCGGAGTATTGATCGGGCCGCCATGGCTGAGGTAAATGATATCGTCCCGCACGCTGCGCCCGGCATCGATGATCTCCTGGGTGCGCTTCGCGGCCTCGGGCAGCGACATGGTGGCGTCCACCACCCCGATCGAGCCTCCGACGGTCGTTCCGACGTGGGCGATGATCACATCCGCTCCCGCCTCCGCCATGGCCTTCGCTTCCTCCGGGGCATCGACATAGACGATGCTGAAAACGTCCATCTTCCGGGCCAGCGCGACCATTTCGAATTCCTTCTTCACGCTCATCCCCGTCTCCTCGAGGACTTGGCGGAATTTGCCATCGACGATGCAGTGGGTGGGGAAGTTGTTCACGCCGCTGAAGCCCATGTCCTTCACCTTGCCCAGCCAGTGCCACATCCGGCGGCGGGGATCGGTGGCGTGCACCCCGCAGATCACCGGGATTTCCTCGACCACGGGAAGCACTTCGTATTCGCCGATCTCCATCGCCACGGCGTTCGCATCCCCGTAGGCCATCAGGCCGGCGGTGGAACCGTGGCCGGCCATGCGGAAGCGTCCGGAATTGTAAACGATGATGAGATCCGCGCCGCCCTTTTCGATGAACTTCGCGCTGATTCCCGTGCCAGCACCCGCCGCGATGATCGGCTGGCCTTTCGAAAGCGTGTCGTGCAGGCGCTCGAGCACCTCCGTGCGCGTGTAGGGATTTCCTGTTCCGGTCCAAGGGTTCGGCATGGCTGAGTCTATGACGGATCCTGCCGGAGCCGTCGAGCACGGGCGATTGGCGAAGACCCTACATCCGCCTATTCATCCCGCACATGGGCGCAGCCGCCGCCTGCCACTCCGCGCTTGAATTCCGGCGGGGTTCCCCCTTCCCTCATGGGGTGAAATCATGGCTGGCCGCTTGCTTCCTTCCGCTGTGCATGGCGGAAGCCGGGGAGATCGTGTTCGAGAAGGCGGCAAGCGGCCCGGAAAAGGCGTTCCCGATTGGCAACGGCCATCTCCGCGCACGGGTGAAGGGAAGGACCGGCAAGGAACCGATGGCCATCCTTTTGAAGGGCGGGAAGCAGCCGGCTACGGTGGAGGTGCCGGGAACGGCCTTCTGCGGCCCGGCTTGGTTCCATCTATCGCTCGACTGGCTGGCGAAGGAAGCCGCGGTGAGCGACTACAAGCGGACGCTGAGCCTTGAGGACGGCACGGTCGTCACCACCTTCAAGAGAGGCGGCGCAGGATTCACCTGGACCGTATTCGCCAGCGCCGCCGACGACCTCATCGTCACCCACCTGCGCGCGGACAAACCGGGAGCGCTCAACTTCAAGGTGCAACTCCCGACAGAACACGACGCGAAGTCACGGGTGGAGGACCGGCGCATCCTCATCCTGGACGGTCATCTGGAGGGGCAGAAATCGAAGCCCTTCGAAGCCCGCGTCTGGGTCTTCCCGATGGAGTCGGAGGTCACGCCGGGCGAGGGAGAAATCACCGTGCGGGGCGAGGGCGAGGCACTGATCCTCCTGGCTGCCGCGACCGGTCCGGAGGAGATCAAGGCGCTCGGGTTCGGAGGCGAGGAACACCCGGATCTATTCCAGGTCTGGAAGGGCCTGTTAGACCGGCACTTGGCGACTCACCGGAAAGCGATGGATGGCGCGGGCGAGACCACGGCGGAAATCCTCTCCCGCTATCTGAAGACCGCCATTACCCCGCCGGAACCCGTGGAGGAGTAGCGAAGGTGGCAGGCCTTTCTTCAAGGCTCACCTGCTCAGTTCTTCCTGGCACACGAGCTTGAAGCCCGCGCTGTTCAGGACCGTGACGGCGAAGTCGTAATCCTCCACGTGCAGGGCAAGCAAGGCGTGTCCTTGCGGCGAGGGCATCAGGGCGTAGGCGAAGTCGATATTCGTTTCCGCCACCATCAGCGTGTCGAGCACCGGCAAAAGCTCCGGGCCCGATTCGCGGAGCGAGATGACCAGCAGCTCGCAGCAGGTATGGGGTATCCCCTTCTCCACGAAAATCTGTTCCGTCGTTTCCGGATCCGTGACTACCAGCCGGGCGATCGTGGCGTCCCGTGAATCTTGTACGCTGAGACCGACGACCTCGATGGCGGCGGAGCGCAAGAGCTTCACCAGCGATGCGAGCGCCCCGGCACGGTTCGGCAGCAGCACGGAAAATTGCTTCACCGGATTTCCCGGCTCGATCGTCTTGGCAGGCATGTTCGGAAAAAACTCAGCCCCGCGGGCCGCGGAGCGGGACCGTTATTACTCCACCTTCCGTGCGATTCTCAATCACCATTTGATTCGGCCGCACATCCACCACCACATATTCCGTCCCGTCCGCCGCACGAAACCCCTGTCCGGCACGGGCGAGATAGCGCCGCCCGGCCCCGTCTTCAACCAGTGCCACCGGATCGTGAGCGGTGGAGGCCAGCCCGGCCACCAGTTCCCGCCGCCGCCCGGTGGAAGAATCCTGCACCTCGACCACCGAGACCTCCACCGGCCCTGCAGCACTGTCCTTGATGCCGCCCATCCGGCGTTCGACCCGCACGACTGTTAGAGCGGAACCGGGAATGGCCGCGCCCTCCGGCACTTCGCGGACCCCGCTGCCCGCGATGCGGATGACCGCGGTATCCCCCTGCACGGATTCGACCCGCAGCGGGAGTTCCTTCTGGCGATACGAGCGCATTTTCAGCGGAGAGATGGCCGCGGCCCGACCGGTGCCTGCCGTTGGAACAGCCGTTTCCGCCGCAGCGGCTTCCACGACGGCACCTTCTAACAGGGGCGGAGCGGCACCCGCTCCGCCGTGGTCCGTCTCCCCTGCCGATGTGCTTCCCGGCGATGGCGCTTCTTCCCCGCTTTCCATTCCCGCAGTCACTTCGGCGAGCATTCCGGCCGCCAGATCCGCGGGCTCCTCGATGCCGAATTCCTCTTTGGAGGGCTCCTCCGCAAGCCGCAGCGCGAGCTCCTCATGACCTGCCTCGCGGGCCATGTCCGCGGCGATGCGGCCGTCCCCGTCCATGGAGAAACGGTTCGCGCCCACTCCGAGAAGCATTTCCACCGCTTCGATATTCCCGTTCTCCGCGGCTAGCATCAACGGGGTACGGCCGTCATCCGTGCGGGCGTAAACCGAGGCGCCGTAGCCGGTCAGTTCATCGATCACCGCGGCCTTTCCTTCCAGGGAGGCCAGGAGGAGAGCCGTGTCCAGATTCTCCCGGTCATAGGCCGCCAGCTCCGCCACCATGTCCGCCCGCGCGCCGTGTACGGCGAGCATCAGCGGCCGGAAGCCCTTGGCGTCCTTCTTCAGGGGATCCGCCTCTTGGGAAAGGAGGTAGCGCACCATGGCGGGCGGCCCTTTCAGCACCGCGGACATCAGCGGCGTGCGATCTCCGGCACCCGTGATGTCCACCGGCACCTTGTGATCCAGCAGGAAGTCGGCGGACTTCTGCATCCCCGCCGACGCGGCGGCATGGAGTGCGGTATCTCCCGCGGCATTCCGCGTGTCCGGAGCGATCCCGCCTTTCACCAGGCTCGCCATCGCCTTGATGTCGTCGCTCTCCGCGGCGCGGAAGAAGCCTTCGGGCGTCAGTTCGTAGCCGCTCTCCTTCAGTTCCTGGCGGGCCGATTCCGTGCGGTCCTTGCAAGCAACCGCCAGCAGCAGAACCATTCCTGCTAGAAAAGCTATTCCGGGTTTCCCGCGCATGGCCGGGAGAGTAGTTCGGAATTCTTAAGCTTTCAATCCGGAACCTGCTGCCGGTTCCGCGGAGAGAAGGCGGCACTTCCGCCCCTCCACACGGAACTTCACCTCCAGCCCGCAGAGACCGGCACCGTGCACGCGCCCCTCCTCCTCCCGTCCGGCAGCCGGCCGCGGATCAAGGGAGAGCGCCTCCGCGATCACGCGGCGCGAACGCTCCGGCAGCAGATCGAAGACCGCCGCTTCCGCCGTGACGACTTCCAGCCTCTCCGGCTCCTCCGGAGCAAACCCGCCCCGCGCTCCCGCCGGGGCCTCGGCGTAAGGCAGGTAGGGCTTGATATCGAAAACAGGCGTCCCGTCCACCAGGTCGATGCCCCCGAGAAGAAGCACCGTCCCCTGCCCCTCGCGCTTTTCGAGGCCGTCCAGGCGCACCAAGGAGAGACCCAGCCCGTTCGGCCGAAAGGTCGAACGGCTCGCAAAGACTCCCACCCGCTCGTTTCCCCCGAGACGGGGCGGTCTCACCGTAGGACTCCATCCGGCTCCTGCCGTCAGATGAAAACCGAAAATCAGCCAGAGATGCGAGAATCCTTCGATCCCGCGCAGGGCCTCCGCCTGCCGGAACTCGGGCTCGAACACCAATTCGCCCCAAGCACTCGGGCAGAGGCCCGGTTGGCGCGGCACCCCGAATTTCCCGCCGAAACACGAGCGCACGATGCCAATGGGCCGGATCTCCATGCGCGGAGTTTCGATATCGGGCCAAGCATGCCAAGCCCGGCCCTGCCAGCATCACCCCAGGAAAATGTGCTGCGGTGTTTCCAAAGCAGGCTTCAAATGCATTTTTGCGGCGATGCGACTCCGCCTGCTCCTCCCGGCAACCTGCCTCCTCTTCATCGGCTGCGCTCCTCACGGAGATTTCCACATTGCGGGACCCGCAGCCAGCGTCCGGCGGATGGAGGCCGTCCAAATCGCCTACACTTACAGCCGCGTCACCTGGATGCCCGAGGAGCGTCATGCGCGTCACGGCAAGGACAAGGATGGCATCCTCGTCCACACCCCGGACACCTCCCTGAAGCGTCACGGTTTCTCCAACGGCTGGTGGCAGCCCGGCAAACAAGCACGCGGCGTGGCCTACCAGTGGGGCGGCTTCGACACGCCGCGGCAATTCCTGGAGTCCCTGGAAAAAGGCGAGGTCGCCGGTGACATCTCGACCGCGGATAAGCGGCAGCTCGGAGACGCCGGAACCAGCCGCTCCGCCTGCGGCATCGATTGCTCCGGCTTCGTCTCCCGCTGCTGGCGACTGGAGAGGCCCTGCTCGACCCGCGAGCTGCCATCCATTTCCACCAAACTGGGCTCCTGGGAGGAATTGAAAGCGGGCGATATCCTCCTCAACGACCGGCACGTCGTCCTCTTCGCCAAATGGGCGAAGCCCGGGAAATCCGTGCATGTTTATGAGGCCGGGCCTTTTCCCGTATGGCGGGTGAACGCCGCGGAAATCCCGGTGAAATATCTCAAGGAGCGGGGTTACGCGCCTTGGCGCTACCACGGGATCAGGGATTGACGGGCGCGCTCACCGCACCGGATCGGTGCGGCTGTGGAGCGGCTCCTCAAGCTTATAGCGGTCGGAAATCACCTCGCCGTCTTCCGTAACGGTCTCCCGCACCAAGCAGCCGCTGGAGGCTACGGCGAGGATCAGCAGGCAGGACATCAGCAGCTTTTTCATCCCGCGTATCCTGCCTCCGAACCTGGAGTGCCGCAATGGAAGGATACCGCGGCTCGGGCCTTTGGGTCGGAACTGCACCAAAAATGCTTTTGACACCGCACCCCGGCGGTCTTTCACTCCCCCGCACCTGAGATTCGTTCTCAATAACGAGCCCTATCGCGTCGTGAGCCCTTTCATCTATGCCCTCAATATCGGCACCTTCGCCGCGTGGCTGACGGTGTCGGGAGCGAGCACGGTCGCTTGCGTCATTCAGGTGAAGGATCGGCTGCCGGAGCTGGTCAGCCTGGGCGAACTCGAAAGCTTCGAGGTTTCTTCCGAAGTCAATCTGGGTGACTTGGCTCAAGGGTCCGCCCCGCCCGCCGATCCGGAGCAGGAGATCACGGAGGAAGAAAACGCGCCGCAGGAGCAGATCGCGGAGGCCGAACTCCCGGAAGTACCCGAAGAGCTTCCCGAGATCCCGGACAT
>CAMPGU010000200.1 GCA_946885645.1 uncultured Haloferula sp. | reverse complement strand
GTCCTGGTGCGGGCGGCCGGCACGGTGGCCCAGCATTGCGACTTCTGCGGCTCTCCGGAGCTGCTGGACTACACGGACATCCAAAGTCCCATCTCTCCCGAATCGCTTCTCCCGGCGGTGGTTTCGCAAGAGAAAGCCTACCATTCCCTTAAGGCCTTCCTGGGCGCACGCTGGTTCGCGCCGAACGACCTGAAACGGCGCAATCTGGTGGACCGCATCCACCGCGTCTATCTCCCCTACTGGACCTTCGACGCCGCCGCGGAGTGCCCTTGGACCGCGGATAGCGGCACCTATTACTACGTTACCGTCCGGGACCGCGACGCCAACGGCAATACCGTGACGCGCCAGGAGCGGCGCATCCGTTGGAGGCCTGCCAGCGGCCATGTTTCCACCTGGTTCGACGACATCGTCGTTTCCGGCTCGAGAGGGCTGGATACCGAGCTGCTGGAGAAGCTGGAGCCTTTCCCGACCAAGGATCTGGTGCCTTACGAAACGCGCTACGTGTCGGGCTGGCAGGTGGAACACTACCAGGTGCCGCTGATGGATGCGGCGCGGAACGGCTTCGGCACCATGGAGGGCCTGCTACGCGAGGCCTGCGGCCGGGAGGTGCCTGGCGATACGTACCGGAACCTGAGGATTCACCCGGAATTCTCCGATAAGACCTTCAAGCACATCCTCGTGCCCATCTGGCTGCTGGCCTACCAGTACCGCGGAAAGACCTGGCAGGGGGCCGTGAATGCCGTCACGGGCGCGACTTACGCCCGCTTCCCGATCAGCGCGTGGAAGGTAGCCTTCGTCACCCTACTGGTAATCATTGTGATAGCAGTCATTGCGTTGCTAACGCAGCGCTAGAGCCATGGCAAAGGAGTCGATCCAGACCAAGTCGGTAAGCACCATGATCGAGGCGGCGGACGGCCTGAGGGTCCTGGTGGCAAGGTTCCGGGGGAGAGGCGTTCCGAAATCGCGCTATAACCTGTGGCTCCCAAGCCTGGGACCAAGCGAGGAGCTGCTCCATGGATTCCTGAACGGCAAAATCACTTGGCCGGATTTCTCGAAAGAATATCGGAAGGAACTGTGGGCGGACGGGCTGGTGGATGAGAAGAACCGGACCAGCAAAAATCATGGGCAGAAGGGTTTGCTCCGTTTGCTGCGATTCATATCGCGACAGCAGCAGGTCACCCTGCTGTGCCACTGCGGTGAAGCAGCAGAGCATTGCCACCGCCATCTGCTGCAGAAGATCCTCCTGAGCTCGAAGGTGACACTTTAGATGGACTCCATCCGACGAGGGAAGGCGGCACGCAGGCGGTCAAGCAGGAGGCTGCTTGCGGCGGGAGGGGGAAACTCTCAGCCTGAGGCATGAAGTGGCTGCTTCTTCCCCTGCTCCTTGCCGGCTGCTCCGCTATCCCCGTGGACGAGCCGAAGCTCCCTGCGCCTTTGCTGGCGGAACTCAAGAAGGAGTGGCCGGAGAACCGCACCATCAATCTCGTCTTCCACGGCCACAGCGTGCCCTCCGGCTATCATGAGACGCCGGAAGTGAGGCCCTTCGAGTCCTACCCGCTGATGGCGATGGAGAAGATCCAGAAGGCGAACCCGCACGCCGTGATCAACGCCATCGTCACGGCGACCGGCGGCGAAGACAGCGCGAAGGGGGCCGCGAGATTCGAGCGGGACGTCCTTTCCATGCGCCCGGACGTGATCTTCATCGACTATGCGTTGAACGACCGCCGGCTGTCGGAGGGCGAGGTCGAGCGGTCATGGCGCACCATGGCGCGCGCGGCCCGGGCGAGAGGCGTCCCGGTGGTTTTCGTCACGCCCACGGGAGCCGACAATGTCCGCATCGGTGCCCCGGACGAGCCGCTGGAGGTTCGCGCGGGGATCATCCGCAGGGTAGCGGCCGAGGAGACCGTGGCGGTCGCCGACGTGTGGGCGGCTTGGAAAGCGGAGCTGAAGCGGGGCGTGAGGCAGGACAAACTGCTCGCCACGGCGAACCACCCGAATCGCCGCGGCCACGGGATCGCCGCAAAGGTGATCGCCGGGATGTTCGGGGCCAGATAGATTCCAGCCGATGGGCGAGCGAGAAGACGGGCCGGAGGGCAAGCCGGAATGGTCTTTCGGGAAGGAAGGAGATTATGCGGTGGACCGGGCCCGGCTCATGCAGCGGATGGCTGCTCTGCTCGTGGTGGCGTTTTGGTGCGGCATACTGGTTTACCGGAGCGGGGCGGGATACGCGATGCAGGGACTTGCATTTTTCCTCGTGCCGCTGGCTTGCATCTGGTGGCCGGAGCGGATGTCGAAATTCCGCGGGCATCTGGATTGGCGGCAGCCGGTGGACCTGGACTCGCACCCGGGCTGCCTGATCTGGGCCGCATGGATCTGGCTCTTTTCGCCCTTGATCCCCGCGCTCGTGATCAAGCTGCTACAGTGAAGGGGGCGGCCTGCCGGAGCAGCCGCCCCTCCCGGTCAATGATCGCTTGCTTTTTCCGCGCCCAGGCCGGTGTGGGCGCGGACACTGAACTCCGCGAACTTCGCTTCGGATTCCGGTTCGCGCTTCCCGACCAGCGTGCCGAGGATCGCGGCCAGGAAGCCGAGGGGGATGCTGACGATTCCCGGATTCGTCAGCGGGAAGAGCGCCGGGGCCTGAATGAGGCGGCGCTTGGCCGCGGCGACCTCCGGCCCGTCCACCCCCATCACGCTGGGGCTGATGATGATGAGAAGGATGCTCCCCGCCAAGCCGACGAGCAGGCCGGCGACCGCTCCCGCGGTATTGAAACGCTTCCAAAACACCGAGAGCACGATCACCGGCAGATTCGCCGAGGCCGCCACCGCGAAGGCAAGACCGACGAGGAAGGCGACATTGATATTCTGGAAAACGATCGCGAGGCCGATGGAGATGGCCCCGACGAAGAAGGCGGCGATCCGGGCAATGCGGACCTCCTTGTGGGGTGCGACTTCCTTCCCGTGGTTGAGGACATTCGTGTAGAAGTCGTGCGCGAAGGACGTGCTGGCGCTGATGGTCAGGCCCGCGACGACGGCGAGGATGGTCGCGAATGCCACGGCGGAAATGAAGGCGAAGAAGACATCCCCGCCCAGGAAGTGGGCGAGTTCCGGGGCTGCCATGTTCTCGTTGGCGATATTGTGCGGCTTCAGCAGGGTGGCCGCGCCGAAGCCCAGGAAGGTGGTCAGCAGGTAGAAGACGCCGATGATGATCATGGCCCAGATCACGGAGACCCGCGCGGTCTTCGCATCCGGCACGGTGTAGAAGCGGACGAGCACGTGGGGCAGGCCCGCCGTGCCGAGCACCAGGGCGAGGCCCAGCGAGACGAGATCGAGCGGTCCCCAGCCTCCCGTCCCGGCAGTGGCGGCGGCCCCGAATTTCCAGCCGGGATCGAGGAAGTTCCGCGTGACCTCGTTCCCCTTGGCATCCTGATAGCTCAGGTTGGCGATGGCATCGAAGAACTTCGCGAAGCTGAAGTCGTAGTGCTTCATCACCAGGAAGCTGAGCACGAAGGTGGCAGCCATCAGCAGGATCGCCTTGATGATCTGCACCCAGGTGGTGCCGCGCATGCCGCCGAAGATCACGTAGATGATCATCAGCACGCCGACACCCGCGATGGCCCCGTTCGCCGAAATCCAGCCGTAATCCTTCAGCAGGGTGCTGACGAGGACGCCCGCGCCGATCATCTGCGCCACCATGTAGAAGGTGGACACGGTGAGGGTGCTGAGGGAAGCCGCCGCGCGCACGGGCCGCGCCTGCAGGCGGTAGGCCAGCAGGTCCGCCATGGTGTATTTCCCGGCATTTCGCAGCGGCTCCGCCACCACGAAAAGAACCGTGAGATAGGCCACGAGGAAGCCGACGGAGTACATGAAGCCGTCGTAGCCGAAAAAGGCGATCATCCCGGAAATGCCCAGGAAGGAAGCGGCGGACATGTAGTCCCCGGCGACGGCCAGGCCGTTCTGCCAGCCGGTGATCGAGCGCCCCGCGGCAAAATAAGCACTGGATCCGGTGTTTTTCCGGGCGCTCCAGACGGTGATGCCCAGCGTGGCGAGCACGAAGGCGAGAAACATCGCGATGGTCATGGCGGCGGCGGAATCAGTGGTTGACGTCGCGGATGACCTCGGCGGCCATGCGGTCGTAGGATGCAGCCTTCCGCATGTAGAGCCAGGCCATGCCCCAGGCCATGGCGAACTGGGAGAGGGCGAAGAGATAGGCTCCGTTCACCTTCCCGATCAGCGGTTTCTTCATGAGCTCCGGGTGCCAGCCGACCAGATAAAGGAGGGCGGAATAGTAAAGGAGGAAGAAAATGCAGCACGGGACGATGAAACGCTTTTTCGCATCGATCAAGGCTTGGAAGCCGGGCCTCCGGGCCAGCTCGTCCCAATCGGGTTTGCTAGGGTTTTGCATGGGTTTCCGCAGGCCTAGCAGCCGGGGGAGATCGTGTCAAAAACGCAAGGGGGTGATGCCACAGGGAAAATCCATTGGGCAAGGTGCCCGGGCTGTGGTTCCGTGGCGGAGCGCATGCGCTGCTTCTATTCCCAGGATCTGGAGCTGGAATTGCCGTCGGGGCACCCCTTCCCGATGGAGAAGTTCCGTATTTCCAAGGACATGCTGTTACAGGGAGGGGTTTTGAAGCCGGAGGAGATCGTGGAGGTGAAAGTGGCCGATTCCCACCTTCTGAAAACCGTTCACGACACCGGCTACATCGAACGCATTTATTCCGGACTCCTCGACCGGAAGGAACAGATCCAGCTCGGGCTGCCGGTGACGCCCCAGCTTTACCATCGCAGTGCCACGGAAGTGGAAGCGACCCGGCAGACCTGCCACGCCGCCCTGACAGAGGGAGTGGCGGTATGCCTCGCGGGCGGGACGCATCACGCCTTCCGTGAGCATGGCGAGGGCTACTGCGTTTTCAATGACGTCGCGATTGCGATACGCGACCTCCAAGGGCGGCAGCCGGGGATCAAAGTGATGGTGGTGGATACGGATGCCCACCAAGGCAACGGCACCGCCGCGATCCTCGGCGACGACCCCCGGGTCTTCACCTACTCCATCCACGTCGGGAAAAACTATCCGACCCGCAAGGTTCTCAGCTCGATGGACGTCGAAACGGTGCGCTACGTCGAGGGGGAGATGTATTTGAAGCAGCTCTTCAGCACTTTGGCGGCAGCCTTGGACACCTTCGCGCCCGATCTCGTGATATGGGTGGCTGGAGCGGATAATCACCGCAACGACCGCTTCGGGCAGATGCACCTCTCGGTAAAAGATCTCCAGCGGCGGGACGAGGTCCTCCTGCGCGCCTTCATCCGCAACCGCGTGCCCGTGGCGGTGCTTTACGGGGGCGGCTATAACCGGCAGCCGGAATTCACCGCCAAGATCCACCGCAACACCGTGGCAACGGCGAAGAAACTCGCGACGGAGTTCAGGGGGCTTTGATCTCGATGGGGCCGTTCCCGATCCTACATTCCATTGCGGGAACGAGGCTGCTCCGCCTAAATTCCCTGCCGTGAGCTGGACATTCGGATCGGTGGCGGTGGTCGGCGCGGGGGCGATCGGCCTTTACTATGGCGCGCGCTTGGCGGCGGCGGGAGAAGACGTGCGCTTCTTGCTCCGCTCCGACTTCGATACCGTGAAGCGGGAAGGGATTCGCATAGAGAGCGTGGCGGGAGATCTGCATTTGCCCGCGGTCGAAGCTTTCCGTTCGACTTCGGAAATCGGGCAAGTGGATCTGGTGATCCTGGCCTGGAAGACCACTTCCAATGAGCTGCTCGACGAGGTTTTGCCACCCCTGCTGCACGATAAGACCCAAGTGCTCACTCTTCAAAACGGGCTCGGCAACTGCGAACGCATCGCGGAGATCGCCGGGCCGGAGCGCGTGCTCGGTGCCCTTTGCTTCGTCTGCCTCAACCGCCTCTCGCCCGGCCTCGTAAGCCACACCGCCGGCGGGCGCATCAGCGTGGGTGAATTCATCAACGACGGGCGCGGACGCGCCGGCGAAATAGCCCGGCGTTTCTCTGCCGCGGGAATCCCCACGGAGGCGGCAGAGAGCCTGGTGGAGGCGCAATGGAAGAAGCTGGTCTGGAACATCCCCTTCAACGGCCTTGCGATCGCCGAAGGCGGGGTGACCACCGAGGATCTGCTGGCGACGCCGCGCATCGAAGACGAGATCCGCGCGCTGATGGCCGAAGTAATCTCGGCCGCCCGCGCCCAAGGCCTGCCATTGGAGGGTTCCCTGATTGACTTCAACGTCGAGCGCACGCGTCCCATGGGACCTTACCGGCCGTCGAGCATGATCGACTATGTGGAGGGCCGGGAGGTGGAATTCGACTCGATCTGGGGCGAGCCCTTGCGACGGGCGCAAAAAGCCGGCGTCGCCGTGCCTCACATGGAAAGGCTGGCGGAGAGAATCAAGGCGAGGCTGGAAGAGCGGCAGTCCGGCGCGCCGAAATAGTAACAGCACCCGGATCCCCGCTACTTCGCCAGGGCGACGAGGATCGCCTTCTGTGCGTGAAGGCGGTTCTCCGCTTCTTGGAAGATGACCTCGGCATGCTTCTCCAGGACCTCCTCCGTGATCTCCTTGCCACGGTAGGCGGGCAGGCAATGAAGCACGACGTGGCCCGCCGCCGCATGCGCGAGCAGTTTCGCGTTCACCTGAAAAGGCCCGAAGGCCTCCTCTTTGTCCTTCTGGTCTTCCTGGCCCATCGAAAGCCACACGTCGGTATTGATCACGTGGGCTCCGCTGGCGGCCGCCACGGGATCGGCCGTGACCGTGACGTTCGGCGCATCCAGCTTGGCGAGGAAATCCGAAGGCGGCTGATAGTCGGCGGGAGCGGCCACGGCGAGCTCGAAGCCGAGCTTCTTCGCTGCCCACATCCACGAGATCGTCATATTGGAAAAGCCGTCGCCGATGAAAGCGATCTTCTTCCCCTCCCAGCCGCCGAGCGTCTCTTTCACAGTCAGAAGATCGGCGAGGATCTGGCAGGGATGCTCTTCGTCGGTGAGGGCATTGATGGTGGGAATGCCGGAATACCCGGCGAAGTCCACCACGTCCTGCTGTGCGAAGGTCCGGATGATGCAGCCGTGTACCATGCGACCGAGCACCCGTGCGGTGTCCTTGATCGGCTCCCCGCGGCCAAGCTGGATGTCATTCTTGGAGAGGAACATGGGGAAGCCTCCGAGCTCCCGGATGCCCACTTCGAAGGAGACACGGGTGCGGGTGGAGGACTTCGTGAAAATCATCGCCCACGTTTGCCCCGCGAGCGGCTGTTCCGGATGGTCGCCGCGCCCGGCCTTCAGGGACACCGCGCTGTCCAGCAGCGAGGTGATCTGACCGGCGGTGAGTTCTTCGATGGAAAGGAGATGCTTCATGACGGAAGTGCGAAAGGTTAGGGTGGCCGGTGGTCCCGACGGATCAAAGGGAGGACAAAACGCTCTTGATGATGGCCAGGGCCGCGTTGACCTCGGCGCTGGAGACATTGAGAGGCGGCAGCAAGCGGAAGGTCTCGGGGCCGGCGGGAGGAACCAGAAGACCGGCCTCCAACAGCTTCCCGCAGACAAACGCCGCAGGCAGCTTGCCTTCGGGTACATGAATTCTAGACC
>CAMPGU010000199.1 GCA_946885645.1 uncultured Haloferula sp. | reverse complement strand
GCCCCCAATTGCCCCGCTCCCACCAGATTCCAGCTCATGGGTGCGCCTTGCCCGGATTGCAGATAGGTTCTGAAGCACCCGCGCCCGAAGCCGCCGTAGCGTTCGAAGAGAAGCTGGGCCTCGGTTTCAAGCTCCGCCGGCTCGATCAAGCCTGTCACCAGCCCCACCGCCGGATCTTCCGCAAAAGCCTTTCCCAAAGCCTCCACCCAGTCGGGATCCACCATCACGTCATCGTCGGTGTAGGCAATCACCTCTCCCCTCGATTCCGAGATGGCCCGGTTGCGCGCGTGATCAAGGCCGGGGGTATCCTCGCGGATGTAGCGGCATCCCGGGAACTTCTCTTTCACCAGCCGCTCCGTGGCATCGGTGGCAGGGGCGTTGTCCACCACGATGATCTCCAGCGGGGGCACCCGTAACGCCAGGAGCGAGGTCAGGCACTTCTCCATGTCATCCGGACGATCCCTCGTGCAGACAGCCACGGAAATCGTTGGCAGGGATCCGGCGGCCGGTGCATCGGGACAATGATCCACCGCATCCACCGCTCCCCTGATTCCTTCTCCCGCCAGCGCCCTTCTGGCCATCTCCCGCCCCAGTCTCGTTTGAAGCTGCGACATGACCCGGAAGCCGATGTCGCTGGCTCGAACGACCCCGGATGCCACCGAAACCTGCAGGATACCCAAAGGCACGCCATGCCATCGCACGAGGACCCGCGCCGCACGATAGCCATCAGACACGATCCTGTCGCCCGGGCACGCGATATCATAGTCGATCGGGCAAATCGGGAGCAGCATGGGAGGGGGAGGAATCTGATGGACGGGCCGGGATGGCTACCGGTCGATCTTAGCGGACGGAGGATCTAGATGCAACTTCATCCGTGGTTCCGCTCCCTGTCCCCTTTCCTTCTGCGAAAGCCTTCCTGGAGCCCCCGTTTTCCTCCTTTGCGACTCCGCACGAGCTGCCTCGCCGGGAACCGGCAAGCAGGCGCATCAAGCTCTTCAGCCCCATACGGTGGAACCGCCGGTTGGCAATCAACTTAGGATCCGCGGCGATCGCCTTGACCATCGCCCGCAGGCATGCCGCGTGATCGTTGGCCGCACAACACTTCGAAACGAGGTAGCTGTAGAATATCCCGGCGGATTGCCGGAAGACCGCTCGCGCGATATCGGGATTACGCTCTTTCGCGCGTTGCATGGCCACTTCGTAGGATTTGGCCATGGAAGCGGCGTCCAAACTCATGCATCCCGGCACCTGCCGGTATCCCACCAAGGTCTGCCGGACCAAGCCCACCCGGAAGCTTTCAGCCAGACGCAGGCAGAGATCCCAGTCCTCGCAGCCTTGGACGCCTGCCTGCTCGCTCCTGCTCAGATACAGGCCCGATTTCTCAAGCGCCGAGGCGCGGAACATCGGCACGCTGGCGCTGCCGACAAAATTCCGGAGAATCAGGGATTCGCGCACCCATCCCTCGGTCTCGAACGGGAAGGACATCGCAATCACATTGCTTTCGAGGTCGATCTTCTCAGACCAACAATAGGAAAATCCCATGTCTTCCCCCCCGCTTTCCATACACTCCACCTGGCTTTCCAGCTTCAGGGGGTGCCAAATATCATCCGCGTCCAACGGAGCAATATATCTTCCTTTCGCCGCCGCGATCCCGGTATTCCGGGCCGCCCCCACACCGCCGTTCTCACGCCGGATCAACCGGACCCGGGGATCGCGGCGGATAAAGCTTTCCGCCACGGCGGCCGTGCCGTCAATGGAACCATCGTCCACCACCAGAATCTCGATGTCTTGCAAGCTCTGGGAACAAGCCGACAGAAGTGTTTTGCCGAGCCATCTTTCCGCGTTGTAAGCAGGCACCACCACGGATACGAGCGGACGGCTCGGAGCCAACGGAAGGGGGCAAAGCATGCAGTCATTATTACCTCACTGGAGATACATATTCAACAAAAGTTCTGCGTTGTCCGAAGCGCCTTGTTTCAAGGCGGGTGGTGTTGATTCCCTTTACCGTCCGCCGAAAAGCTCTTCCCGTAGAGGACCGAAAGCGCCGGACCGCTCTTCCGGGCCCCGCGAATAAGCAGGCTACCGGTCAAGGGAGGCGGATTCCGCGGCACCTTGTGAAATTTTTCACAAAGTGCGCTTGCGGCTTTTCCCCCGGTTTTTCATAGTCCGCGCGCCCGGGGTAGCCCCGCGGTACATCGTGCCCCATGAGCGACAACGCCGCCACCGCCGAAGCCAAGCTTCCCAAGGACCTCGCCGCTGAAAAGGGCTTGGTCAATGTGCAGATCGACGGCGTCTGGATGCAGGTGCCCCGCGGGATGCGGATGATCGAGGCCTGCAAGCTGGCGCAAAAAGAGGTGCCGCACTACTGCTACCACCCGAAGCTCACCGCGCCGGGGAATTGCCGCATGTGCCTGGTGCAGATGGGCATGCCGCCGCGCCCGGCGCCCGGCCAGGACCCGGTTTACGATGCCGAGGGCTACCTCTCGATCGGCTGGATGCCCCGCCCGGTGATCGCCTGCGCGAACACCGTCTCCGAAAACATGGGCATCCGGACCACCGGCGAGCTGGTGGAGAAGTGCCGGGAGGGAGTGATGGAGTTCCTTCTCATCAACCACCCGCTGGACTGCCCGATCTGTGATCAGGCCGGTGAGTGCCGGCTGCAGGAATTTTCCGTGGAGCACGGGCGCGGCGAGTCCCGCTTCGTGGACATGAAGGTGAAAAAGCCGAAGAACGTGGATATCGGGCCACGGATCCGGCTGGACGACGAACGCTGCATCATGTGCAGCCGTTGCATCCGTTTCATGGATGAGGTCGCCGGGGATCCGGTGCTTGGCTTCACCCAACGCGGCACCCACACCACCCTGACGGTCCATCCGGGCCGCAGGCTGGACTCGAACTATTCGCTGAATACCGTCGATATTTGCCCGGTCGGAGCACTGACTTCCAATGACTTCCGCTTTCAGATGCGGGTTTGGTTCCTCAAGGAAACCAAGAGCATCGACGTCAACTGCGGCACCGGTGCGACTATCACGATCTGGACCCGCGGGCACAAGATTCACCGCATCACCCCGCGCCAGACCGACGAGGTGAACTCTCCTTGGATGCCGGATTCGCATCGCCTGAACTTCCACTATGTGGACGGCGACACGCGCCTTACCGAGCCGATGATGAAGGCCGGGGCCGCCCATCAGGCGGTGACTTGGGCCGATGCGATCGCCTCCACGGCCGCGGAATTGAAGGGTTTCCAGCCGCACGAGATCGCGATCATAGCGTCCGCCCGGATGACCAACGAAGAGCTTTTCCTGACCCGGGCGCTGGCGGGCGAGCTGGACACCGGGCTCCTGACCGTGGTGCCCCGATCCGGTGAATCGGACGGTCTCCTCATCTCCGCCGACCGCAATCCGAACAGCACCGGGGCCAAGCTTGTCTGGCAGGCCGCCGATCCGGCCGGAGCACTCTTTTCCATCCGCGAGGGTGTCCGTTCCGGAGCCATCAAGGCACTGTTGGTGCTTGGCGAGGATTTGACGGACGCCGGATTTACCGCCGAAGACCTCGCGAAACCCGACTTCATCGCGTCGATCCAGCTTCTTGCCGGTGCGATGGCTGAAGCGAGCCACGTGATCCTTCCGGGTGCGGCTTTCGCCGAGAAACGCGGCTCCATGGTCAATGTGGCCGGGCGTCTCCAACGCATGAATCGTGCGATCGAGCCGCCTGCCGAGGCCCGGGATGACTGGGAAATCCTCCGCGACCTGATCCTCGCCCTCCAAGGCGCTCCGCCGACCGCGGGCCCCTTCATGATCGAAGACATCTTCAAGGCGATGGCGGAAGCCACTCCCGAGTTCGGAGGCCTTTCGCTCTCGAAGATCGGCGATCTCGGCAAGGTAGTCACCGAAACCGGAGTCGCCATTCCCCTCTTGGAAAACGAGCGCGCCCGCAAAGCCGCCGGCCTGATCAACGGCTGATCCCCTTTCCCGCTTTTCATGGACCTCGCCGTCACACTCCTCGTCATCCTGGCCAAGGTCATCGGCCTGACCTTCATGGTCGTGCTGCCCCTGGTGCCGATCTCGGTTTACTTCGAGCGCCGCTTCTCCGCCATTATCCAGGACCGCGTGGGTCCGAACCGGGTGGGCGTGCCGCTGACGCTCTTCGGCGCGAAGAAGGACTTCTCGTTCTTCGGCTTGATCCAGCCGATGGCGGACGGCGTGAAACTCTTCCTGAAGGAGGACTTCACCCCCGTGCACGTGCGGAAGGCGTTTTACTGGCTGGCCCCGGCGCTGACGGTCGTACCTTCCCTGGTGACGGTGTGCGTGATCCCCTTCGGCTCGGACATCATCGTAAACGGCCAGGCGCACAAGCTCGTCATCGCGAACCTGGACGTGGGGCCGCTCTTCGTCTTCGCGGTCTCTTCGCTGGCGGTTTACGGCATCACGCTCGCCGGATGGTCCTCCAATTCCAAGTTCCCCTTCATCGGCGGCGTCCGCTCCACCGCCCAGATGATCTCCTATGAGATCGCCCTGGGTCTTTCGGTGGTGCCGGTGCTGCTCTACTACGGGGACCTCAATCTCTCGAACATCGTGGAAGCGCAGGCCAGGAACGGCTGGCTCCTGCTGCCGCTGTGGGGCGACTCCGCCCCTTGGTCGAATGGCTGGAATTTCCAGGCGTGGCTCTTCTGGATCCCCGCGATGATCGCCTTCCTGATCTTCACGACCTCGGTCTTCGCGGAGACCAATCGCATGCCCTTTGACTTGCCGGAATGCGAGACGGAACTCGTGGGTGGCTATCACACCGAGTATTCCTCGATGAAATTCGCCATGTTTTTCATGGGCGAATATGCCGCCATGGTCATCGGCTCCTCGCTGGTGGTGACCCTGTTTCTCGGCGGCTGGTCGATCGGCTTCGGTGCGGACGAGTGGGTGAAGGGCTTGAGCATTGCCGGAGTCGGCATCGGCGGGCTGGTGCACATGGCCGTCTTCATGACGAAGGTGGTGGCCTTCATCCTCTTCTTCATTCTGGTGCGCTGGACCGTGCCGCGTTTCCGCTACGATCAGCTCATGCGCCTCGGCTGGGTGATCTTTTTCGAGGCCGCGCTGATCAATGTCTTCCTAGCTGCCCTGGTCATTGCCGCCCCCCAGTTCAGTGTCGTCATCACCACCGTCGGCTTGATCCTGCTTGCCGTGGTCACCGCGGCGCTCGTCTGGGTGTTGAAAGTCTCCGAAAAGAAGGCGACGCCCATCGCCATCTAGTAATTAGTGCTTAGTCATTAATCATTTCCCATCTCATGGCCGTCGTCAAAGTCACACGTCCGAAGCTCGCCGCCGGAGAGAAAATCTACCTGGGCGCGATCTTCAAAGGCTTCATCATCACGATGAAGCACGCCATCGACTCGCTGCGGGGAAAGACCCGCGGTGCCAAGGCCATGGAATCCTCGGGCCTCGGCGTCACGATGCAGTACCCCGAGCAAAAGTGGGACGAGCATCTGCCTGAACACTACCGCGGCGCACCGGCGCTGGTGACGGATGAGCAAGGCCGCGAACGCTGCGTTTCCTGCCAGCTCTGCGAATTCATCTGCCCGCCGAAGGCGATCCGGATCACCCCCAGCGAGATCCCCTCCGGAGATCCCTGGGAGAAGGTGGAGAAGCGTCCGCTGGAATTCGATATCGACATGATCCGCTGCATCTACTGCGGCATGTGCGAGGAAGTCTGCCCGGAGCAGGCGATCTTCCTACGCAAGGACTATGCGATCACCGGGCTGAAGCGCGCGGATATGGTCCACGACAAGGAGAAGCTCTACGAGATCGGCGGCGTGCGTGTCGGCCTCGTGAACAAGTGGAACGAGCTGAAGTAACCGATCTTCCCGCCTCTCGTGAAATCCATTTCCTCCGCCATCGTAGTTCTTGCCGGCATCCACGGGATGCTCGGATCGAAGGCCATCGCGGGGCTCCAGAATAGCAGCACCACCTTTATCACCTTCGTTGTGAGCCTGATCGTTCTCGTCCTTGGACTCGTGGGTTGGTGGACGAGCCTGAAACACGAACGCTGATTCCTTTCCCAATTTCCGCATGCCTCTCGCTATTTTTTGGTTCTTCGCGCTCGTGATGCTGCTCGGCGGTCTCGCGGTGTTATCCTTGCGGAATCCCGTGGCCTCCGCGCTTTCGATGGTCGCATCCTTCGTCGGCCTTGCGGGCCTCTTTATCGGACTGAATGCCTTCTTCGTCGGGATTATCCAGATTCTGGTCTATGCCGGTGCGATCATGGTGTTGTTCATCTTCATCATCATGCTTCTGGATTTGAAGATCGAGGAGAAGCGCGCGCTGAAGCTCGCCCCGCTGTTGGGCGGCATCGGCATCGTGCTCGCCTTCACCATCCAGCTCCTCGGCATCCTCTCGAAGTCGCCGGACCTCGAGTCCAAACCGCTGGACCTCGCCGCGGGTTCCGCTGCCTACGTGGAGAGCAGCCCGGGCATCTCCACCAAGCTGGCAGCCGGCCACCTTCCCGACGTGAACCTGATCGGCGACGTGCTTTTCAAGGGCTACAACCTGCCGCTGCAGATCGTCGGCGTCCTCCTTCTCGTCGCCACCATCGGCGTCGTCGTCCTTTCCAAGCGCCAGCCCACCTGAGCCATGGCTTCCCTCCACGACTACCTCCTTGTCTCCGGCCTCCTTTTTGCCATCGGCCTTGCCGGTGTGGTGCTGCGGCGGAATATCATCGTCGTCTTCATGTGCCTGGAGCTGATGCTCAGCGCGGCGAACCTGACACTGGTGGCCTTTTCCCGCTTCAAGGGAGTGAACGGCCTGCCGGACTACAACGGGCAGATGCTCGTCTTCTTCGTGATCACCGTGGCCGCCGCCGAGGTGGCCGTGGGTCTCGCCATCATCGTGGCGCTCTACCGGGCGCGGCAGACGATCAATACCGAGGATCTCACCAGCATGCGGGGGTGAGGCATCTTGAGACCGCAGATTACGCAGATTGACGCAGATTTCGATTTCATGGGATTGCCCGACGAAAAGCACCTTCACAAGGAATTGACCGAGCAAATCATCGGCTCGGCGATGCTTGTGCATCGTACGCTTGGCGCCGGGCTCAATGAGGAATGCTACGAAAACTCGCTGTGCCTTGAGTTCGCCGAACACAAAGTCGATTTCTCCCAACAGACCATCTACCCGGTTCTCTACAAAGGACGCGCCGTGGGACGTCTCATTCCCGATCTGATCGTGGATCGGAAAGTGATCGTTGAGAACAAGGTCGTCGATCAGATCAATGATGCCCATGTCGCCCAAGTGCTAACCTACCTCGCCGTTACCAGTCTTCAGGTCGGGCTCATTCTCAATTACAAGAACACGTCGCTTCAGGTCCGCCGTGTCGTCAAAACCCGTACCGCATGATCTCCAAAGAAATCTGCGCCAATCTGCGTAATCTGCGGCCCTCCACCCGACAAACCTTTCCCTGATGTCCAACCTCGCCTGGCTCCTCCTGTTCCTGCCCCTTTTCGCCGCGGCGGCGAACCAGCTCTATTTGAAGCGGAACGCTTTCATCGCCTCGATGGTATCCGTGATCTCGGTCGCGGCGACTTTCGGGATCTCGCTGCTGCTCCTGGGGGCAAAGG
>CAMPGU010000198.1 GCA_946885645.1 uncultured Haloferula sp. | reverse complement strand
CCTGAAACCAGCGGCCTTTCGATCCGCGCGGAAGGAAACGAAGCTTCGATCCGTAGCATGGTGGTCCACCGGCTGCGATCCGCTTGGAAAACCCCGTGAAGCCGCCGGTGCCCCGGCAACCTGAAATCCTTCACCGGACAAGGGGTACCCCGCCAAAAGGCTTGCCAGCCTGCCCCCCGCCGCCTACCTCCCGCGCATGGCCCTCGAGACCACCCTCATTCTTTTCAAACCCGACGCCGTGGCAAAGAGCCTCGTCGGCACCGTCCTGAGCAGATTCGAGAAGGAAGGCTTCAAGATCCGCGGGATGAAGATGCTTTTCCTGACGGACGAATTGCTGGCCGACCACTACTCCCACATCGCCGACAAGCCCTTCTTTCCCTCCGTTCGCGGGTTCATGCAGGAAACTCCGGTCATCGCGCTGGCTTTGGAAGGCGAAGACGTGATCACCCGCGTGCGCGACCTCCTAGGCCCGACCGACTCGAAGGCCGCCGCCCCGGGCACCATCCGCGGCGACTTCGGCGATAAGGAGGGCGATGCCAAGATGCGCAACGTCTGCCACGCCTCCGATAGCCCGGAAGCAGCCGCAGCCGAAATCCAGCGCTTCTTCAGGGACGGCGAAGTGTTCTGAACAAGACCGCCCGAGCCGAACGATTTTCAGCCCGGTCTCCGCATGGAGCTCCGGGCTTTTTCGTGGTCACCCGCGGAGCTTTTTCACGAGGACCAGAAACGGAGCGGGCCTCAGCGTCCCTTCCCGCCGGACAATCCCCGTTGCGTACCATTCCGGATCCATGCCCCCGGCCCACGCTTCCACGGCTTCGCTTTCCTCCGCGCCACCCGGGTGCCCGGGATAACAGACCACGGCAAGCAACCCTCCCGCCCGGAGCAGGGGGAGGACGCGATCCAGAGCGGACAGGGTCTCGTCCCGGCAGGTAATCACGGTATGATCCCCGCCCGGCAGATAGCCGAGATTGAACACCACGGCTGCGACCGTGCCGGGCCGGGCATGGCGGTCCAAACCCGCATGAGAGCCGTGAATGAACTCCACCCGGTCTGCCAACCCCGCCGCCTCGATCCGAGCCTGCGCCGATGCGATGGCGTCCGCCTGGATGTCGAAAGCGAGCACGCGCCCCGTGTCCCCCACCTTCCCCGCGAGGAAGACGGTGTCGTGGCCGTTTCCCGCCGTGGCGTCGATTGCCAGATCGCCGGGGCGCATTACCGCCGCCAGCTCCCGGTGGGCTCGGGCAGTAGGGCGCTCGGCGGAGGACATACGGATGGAACCGCGTCAGCGCGGGAGCAGGACGAGCGAACCCGCGGCCCGGATCCGAAGTGGAACCCGGAGACAAACCAACGCACGCCGCCGGGGCCGGAGCGTGCGTCTTTGAATCGGGTCCCGACCGGTCACGCGAAGAGATCCATCACCGGTACGCCCTTGTCGGCGAACTTGAAGGGACGGCCGGAGGGCGACATGACGGTAAGGTCGTGCGGCACCCCCAGCGCCGCGGCGATGGTGGCATTGAAGTCCTGCGGCGTCACCGGCTTGTCCTTCACGCGGGCCCCGCTGGCATCGGTCTCGCCGTATTTGTAGCCGCCCTTGATGCCGCCGCCCGCCATCAGGCAGCTGAAGGCCGCGGGGTGGTGATCGCGCCCGTCGTTGTGCTCGGTCTTGATCTCCGGGGTACGGCCGAATTCGGTGGCCACCACCACGAGGGTGTCTTTCAACAGGCCGCGGGATGCGAGGTCGGTGATGAGACCGGCGTAGGCCTGGTCGAACTCCTTGCAGCGGCCTTCCACGGCAGCGAAGTTGTCGTAGTGGGTATCCCAGCCGCCGAGCTGCACTTCCACGAAGCGCACCCCGTGCTCCACCAGGCGGCGCGCCAGCATACATCCCTGGGCGAAACGGCCGTTGCCGTACACCTCGCGCGTGGAAGAGGACTCGTCCTTGATGTTGAAAGCCTTCAGGTCCCTGCTGTTCATCAGCTTGATGGCTTCCTGATAGAGTTCCTCGTAAGCCTTCACGTCGGCGTTCTGATAGCGTCCGTGGAATTGCTTGTTCAAGCGGTCCGCCAAGGTCAGGCGGCGGTCGAACTCCTCCTGCGACACCGCGCCCGGCTTCTTGGAATCCTGCAACCCGTCCGTCGGGCTGCCGATGGGCGCTGCAGCGAACTTGGCGCCGAAGAATCCGCCGCCGGAATATTCCTGCGAAGAGTCGATGGCAACGTAGCCGGGAATCTCGGGATTATGGCGTCCCCCCAGCTTCATCACCCAAGCACCGAGGGAAGGATGCTTCACCGTCCCGCGCATGTCGTAGCTGGTGTGCATGATGTAGGTGCCCTGCTCGTGGGCACCTTGGCGCGAGGTCATCGAATTCACGACGCAGACCTTGTCCATCACGCCCGCCGTCTTCGGCAGCCATTTGCCGACCATGATATCGGTGGCTTTCGTCGGGATGGCCTCGGTGGGACCCATCACCTCCTTCTTTTTCTTCGGGTCGAAGGTGTCCAGGTGGCTCATGCCACCGGACATGTACAGGTAGATCACGCTCTTCGCTTTCGGCATCCCCGCCGCCGAAGGAGCGGCCGAGGCGATGCTGGAGCCCAGCGCGGGAAAGAGATTCACGCCGAGATACATCTTTGCGGCGTTCGAGATGAAACGGCGCCGGGTTTGCTCGTCGTAGCGGTTGAAATCCGAGGAGTTCATGGAAGTCGGGATCGAGGGTTTTATTGCAGGAAGAGGAATTCGGAAGACATCACCAGGGCGGAAACGATATTGCGGTAGCCCGCCTCCTTGCCCTTTTTCACTTCATCGAGCATCCAGCCCATCTCTTCCGTGCTAGGCGGACGGCTGAGGATGGTCACATAGAGGCGGCGGATCTTTTCTTCATCCGTGGTAGCGCCTTCGAGGCTCTTGTAGAGGCTGGCGCTGCTGTTGTTGACCAGTTGCTCCTGCACGTAGCCGTTCATCAGGGAGAGCACCTGGCCCACGTTCGGCTCGCGGCTGGAACCGTCCACCACCACCCGGTCGGACTGGCCGAAAAGGTAAAGCAAGTGATCGCGCGGGGCGGGGCTCGGAAGCTCGGAAGCACGGACAGCGGCATTGCGCCCGTACTTCTGGATCTTGGTCGTCATGCCCATCATGTCGCCGCCGCCGCTGGAAGAGCCTCCGTCGGCCTTCACCTCCGCGAGCAGCTTGTTGAAGTAGCCGCGCACCGCGTCCTCGGAATCGAGCGCGAGCACCTCCTTGGAGACCTGCACCATGTTCTTTTTCCCGACGAGCACCGGCTTGCCGTTCACGTAGATGCGGTCATCCAGCGAGCGCCGGGGCATCTTGTCCGGATCGCCGTTCGCCAGGGTGATGAGCGAATCCCACAACTGCTCGGCGGAGAGACGGGTCAATTGGCGCCCGTGGAAATCGTCGCCCGTGGCCACCTTCGAGGGCTCGGGATTCGGCACGAACTGGAAGGTCTTCGTATTAAGAAGCACCTTCTGGAAAGCGCGGAGATCGTAATCCAGCTCCACCATCAAGCTGATCAGCGAGCGCATCAGCTCGGGATGATGGAGTTCCTTCGTCTCCTTGTACTCATCCACCGGCTCATACACGCCCCGGCCCATCACCCGCTTCCACATCCGGTTCGCGGCCACGGAGGGAAATTGTTCGCCGGTCTTGGTGGTCACCCATTCCGCCAGTTCCTTCCGGCCATTGCCGCCCTCGCGCTTTTCGGAAATCCGGACCGCTTTTCCGAAAGGGGTCCGCGCCCCGATCAACTGGCCGGGCTCGCCGTCCTTGTACTGATAGTCGCTCGGCAGCTCGATCTTGCCCGCTCCGGTTCCTCCCAGGCTCAGGCCATAGACGCCGTCCCACATCACCTGCGCCACCTCGTAGTCCACGGAGCGGCGGCGATCATCCTCGCCCACCTCGTCCCAGAGGTCCCGCATGTAGTTCTGCCGGTAGGCACCCTGGCCTTCCGTGAAGGCGGCGAGTTCGTAGAAGTCGTGACGTTCGGTAGTGCCGAAGGGATCGTCGTGGCACTGCGC
The DNA here is from genome assembly GCA_946885645.1 of uncultured Haloferula sp. The sequence goes on along the minus strand of CAMPGU010000198.1, from coordinate 3,622 downwards.
GCATTCCATCCGCGAGCCGAGGAAGACCCGCATCGAGTTGGCCAGGTTATCCAGCGGCATCCCGCGGTCCCGGGTGTAATATCCCACCGCGGCCGTCTGTGGGTCCCAGCCGTCGCCGGAGGAGGCCAGCAGCGCATTGGTGAAATCGTCCCACGGCATGTTGTTCTCCAGAGCCGTGCGCACCCAGTTCCGGTACGGCTCGAAATTGCCTTGGAAGCCGGGCCGGCCATCCGTCACCCGCAGCAGGTCGAAGGCCCAGTTGGCCATGTGGCTGGAGTAGCCCTTCGACTTCATCACGTAGTCGATCAGCTGCTGGCGCTTGCCCGGATCCTCGATTTCGAGGAAAAAGCGCGCCTCTTCGGCGGTGGGGATGCGACCGATTCCGACCAGGAACACCCGGCGCAGGAAGGTCGCGTCGTCCGTCACTTCGGGCACCGGCAGCTTCTGCTTGCGGTACCAGGCGGCGACGTGACCGTCGATGGTGCGCGCCGCCTTGGAGACGAACTCCGGATCATCCGCCTTGGAGAGTTTCTCTGCCGCGAAGCCGAGGGGGCCGCACGCGAAGAGACATGCGGCTGCAACGCTTATGGATCGTTTCATGGGTTTTGGGTGTCTGCGTAAAATACCCGTTTGGATTTCCGGGTCAATCCGTCATCGGGCCATTGACGGATCGCGCGCCTACGCAGCCGTGAAACCCTCTTTATCATCATTTGTTTCAGCGTCGGAGGAGATTTTACGACGCAAAACTCACCGCACACTTTCCGACCTCGTTAATGACCTTCGGGAGATTTGTTTCGGATTTCTTTACAAATATCATTTACCTTATTTTCGGATGCTTTAGGGTGGTGTCCGGTTTTACCCGGGAGGGCTTCTCACCCTTCCGGTCTCTTTATCCCCCGATGCAACCCACCACTCCGCCCCTTGGAGAGCTCCCCGCCTTCCCGCTATTCTGCTGCGGCAGTAGCGGGCCGCGGGTGACCGAGTCTGCCTTTCCAGCGCCGGGACCGACCTGAAATCCCTCCTCCGGAATCCGAACTCCGGTCGGGAGGCGCGGGCCTCCCGCCCACTCCCGGCCGGATGTTCGCGATCTCCAGGCACTTCGCCGCCGGAGCTTTCCCGCCCAAGGGAATCCCGCCCGCTCCGTGCTGCGGAAGGATGACAGGATAGTCGCCCCCGCGATCGCGTAGTTAGGGCATGGTTGTGCCCGGGCCGCCTGTCCCGCTAGCGTCGGGCACCGGCCGGTCCGGTTTCATAACACGGATCCCCCCTCCGATGACTCCCTCCACCGCCCCTATGGACCATTCTGCCTTGCCGGCAGGGTGCCCCCTCACGGTCGTGCTGGACCACCGGGCGGCGATGGAGCCGGACGAGCTGATCTACCGCTTCCTGCCTGACGGGGAAGAAAAGGAGCAGACGTTGAGCTTGGGCGAATTGGCGCGGGAAGCCCGGGCGCTGGCGGGAGGACTCGCCAAGCGGGGCGTGAACGGCAAGCCCGTGCTCCTGATGGAGCCGCCCGGCCTGGGGTTCGTGACGGGGCTCTTTGCGTGCTGGTATGCGGGTGCCATCGCCGTCCCCGCCTATCCTCCGCGAGGCACCCGCCACCGCCAGCGGCTGGAGGCGATCCTGCGCGATTCGGGTGCCAAGTTCGCCTTGGGCGAAGCGCCGAAGCTCGCCATCCCGAACCTGCAGGTGCTCGATGCCGCCGAGCTCTCCGCAAGCGGCTCCCTCGTGGACAGCCCGGCCTCCGCAGGCAACCACCCCTGCCTCCTGCAATACACCTCCGGCTCCACCGCGGAGCCGAAGGGCGTCATGATCCACCACCGCAACTTGCGGCACCATTCCGGCGCGTTGTTCGCCACGATCCGGACGCAGGAGATCCGGCGGGCATTGAGCTGGCTGCCGCCCTATCACGACATGGGCCTGGTGCTGAAGATCCTCTTCGCGCTCGAGGCGGGATTCTCCCTGACCTTCTTTTCGCCGGATCACTTCATCCAGCGCCCGATCCGATGGCTGCGGGCGATCAGCCGCCACCGGGCGGAGTTTTGCGGCGGCCCGAATTTCGCCTTCGAGATGTGCCTGCGGTCCATCCGCGACGAGGAGTTGCAGGGCTTGGACCTGAGCTGCTGGAAGGTCGCCCCCTGCGGTGCCGAGCGGATCCAGGCCAGCACCCTCGAGCGATTCACGCAGCGCTTCGCGCCTTACGGCTTCAATCCCGGAACCTTCACGCCAGGATATGGCCTGGCGGAGGCCACGCTAACGGTAACCGGCTGCCGGGCGGGCGAGCTGCCGCTCATTTCAAACCACCCCGAAACAGGCCGCCACGTTTCCTGCGGCAGGCCTTTGGACGGGCTCACCGTCAGAATCGCCGATCCCGCGACAGGCAAGACCTTGCCAACCGGCCGGATCGGCGAAATCCGGGTCAAGGGAGCAAGCGTCTCCCCCGGCTACTGGAACCGCCCGCAGCTCACCGCCTCCGCCTTCGGCGCGGATGGCGAACTGCATACCGGCGACCGTGGCTATCTGGAGAATGGCGAGTTGTATGTCGTGGGGCGGATCAAGGATCTGATCATTCTCGACGGTGCCAACGTCGCGCCCGAGGACATCGAATCCGCCTTGCTCGTCTTTCCCGAGATCACGGCGGCGGCGGCGGTCGCCGATGAAGCGGCCACCGGCGAAAGCGTGGCGCTGGCCTTGGAATGCGCCCGGCTTCCCCGGGAAAAGCTCACGGTTTTGTGTTCCGCGATCCGCAGACGGGTCGCGGACCTGGTTGAAATCCCGGTGGACCGGATCGTCCTAGTCCGCACGGGCACGCTCCCCCGCACTACTAGCGGCAAGATCCGGCGCGGAGCAACACGGGAAGCTCTCGCGACGGGGACGCTGGCGGCCATCTATGACGAGGCCTCCGCGCGCGAGGCACCGAGGCTGCCGACCGGTCCGATCCTCCACTACGTGCTGGATGCAGTAGCGGAAGCCACCGGCCGGGGCGGGGCCCGGCCCCAGGACGACCTGATCGCCTTCGGGATGAGTTCGATCGAAGCCACCCGTGTATCGGCCCTTCTGCGGGCGATGACGGGAGTGGAGCTGAGCCACGTCGATCTGTTTTCCTCGCCGTCGTTCGCGCATCTGGCGGCTACCGTCGAAAGCAAGGCGGGAGAAGCCATGCCCCTTCCGGAGATCATTCCAGGATCCGGCAAGGACGCGGGCGTGCTGACGCATTCGCAGGAGCGGATGTGGTTCCTGCACGAGCTGGAGCCGCAGAGCGCCGCCTACCATGTCTTCGGCGCGCTGGAAATGGACGGCCCGCTGGACCTGCCAGCCCTGCAAAAGGCGCACCAAAGGGTTCTGGAGCACCATTCGATCCTGCGGAGCCGCCATGCCGCCGAAGGAGGCCAGCCGGTGGTGTGGATCGATCCGTCGCTGCCGCCGCCGATCGAGCACGCGACCGCTCGCGGTCAGGACGCCTTGGAAGAAACGTTGCGCGCATTCGCATTGCGGCCTTTCGACCTGAAAGGAGCGCCGCCCCTGCGCGTGCAACTCGTGGCATGCGGGGACAACCGCCACGTTCTCGCCCTTTGCGCGCACCACATCGCGGCGGACGGATGGTCGATGCGCGTGGTGGTCA
>CAMPGU010000197.1 GCA_946885645.1 uncultured Haloferula sp. | reverse complement strand
CGGATCAAGTTCATGGGGCGATACCTAACAGCGGTCCTGCTTTCTGGCAATGAACGCTCCGATGGAAAATTGCAGCGCCGTCTCAAGACGCTGAAAACCAATAACTCGATATTTCAAACCCGGCGTGCGGTAGTTTCATGTCAATTAGTTCTTTCCAAACCCTGATATTTACCCAATATTACAACGTGCCGAATCGCTCCGGCGGTCGGCACCCAGGCCAGGAAATGCTGCGTATCTCTTACGAAGGTTGAATCTCTGGGGGGAGATCGATCCGTCCGAACGCGGCAGGAACTGGGCTGACCCAGAAAGGACGCGAACCTAGACTCCGGGGGGAATCTTGTTCGCGTCCTTTCCTTTATCCCGGAGGGCGCTACATTTCTTGCCCCCGCGGGGATTTCCCCCTACATCGCGCGTCCCGATGTTCGAAGTCCTCTCGCGCGATCCTTCTTCCCGTGCCCGCCGCGGGCGGATGGCGCTGGCGCATGGAATGGTGGAAACCCCGATTTTCATGCCGGTGGGCACGCAGGGCTCGGTGAAGACGCTCCACCCGGACGAACTGGAGCTGCTGGGTTCCCAGATCATCCTCGGTAATACCTACCACCTGTGGCTGAGGCCGGGACATGAAGTGATCCGGGAGCTGGGCGGGCTTCACGAATTCGCGAGCTGGGACCGTCCGATCCTCACGGACTCCGGCGGTTTCCAAGTATGGTCCCTCGCGAAGCTGCGGAAAATCACCGATGAGGGCGTGCGTTTCCAGAACCACATCGATGGCTCGCGGATGCTGCTCACGCCGGAACTCAGCATGGAGATCCAAGCTGCCCTGGGATCGGACATTGCGATGCTGTTCGACGAATGCCCCCCCTACCCCTGCGAGCGTGAATATGCCGAGAAGTCATTGGAACTCACCACCCGATGGGCGAAACGCTGCAAGGATTGGGTAGAGAAAAACCGCCCGGTCAGCGGAACGGGCGTTCAGCGCCACTTCGGCATTGTGCAAGGCTCCGTCTGGGCGGATCTGAGGGAGAAATCCGCGCGTGAACTGGTGGACCTCGGCTTCGATGGCTACGCGATCGGCGGCGTCTCGGTCGGGGAGCCGGAGGAGGAGATGATGCGCGCCGTCGAGCACAGCGTCCCCTTCCTGCCGGAGGACAAGCCGCGCTACGCCATGGGCCTGGGCACCCCGCCGCAAATCCTCGAAATGATCGCGCGCGGGGTGGACATGTTCGACTGCGTGATGCCGACCCGCGTGGCGCGCCACGGACAGGCGTTCACCTTGGACGGCCCTATCCACATCAAGAACCTCGCCTACGAGCGCGATCCGCGCCCGCTGTGCGAAAGCTCCCACCCGCATGTGGCACGCTTTTCCCGGGCCTATATCCGCCACCTCTTCCGGGCCGGGGAAATCCTCGCTTTGCGGTTGCTTTCCTTTCACAATCTGCATTTCTTCCTCCGCCTCACCGCCAATGCGCGGCAGGCGATCACTGAAGGTAACTTCTTGGAATTCAAGGAGTCCTTTATACGACGATATACCCAAGCGAAATCCGAATGATGCCATCTTTCCTCACGCTGCTCGCTCAAGCCGACAAAAAGCCCGGCGGCCTTTTAGGCGAGCCATGGATCATGATGGTCATCATGGTGGTGATGTTTTATTTCCTCCTGATCCGCCCGCAGCAGCGCCAGCGCAAGGAATTGGAAAAGAGGATCTCCGCCCTGCAGAAAGGCGATGAGGTGGTCACCACCGCCGGGATCCACGCCATCGTCCACAACGTCAAGGAGAAGACCGTCGTGCTGAAAGTCGCCGAAGGGGTGATGATGGAATTCGACAAGCCTTCCGTGGCCACCGTTTTGAAAAAGGACGCCTCCCCTTCCGCCCCGTCCAAGTAACCGCGCTTCTTCCGCGCCCCACCCTTTTCCGCCATGCTCCCGCCTACCGTCCTAGCGGCTTCGGTCCTGAAGGACCCCCTGACCCTCTTCCTCGCGGGGCTTTCGCTCCTCGTCCTTTTCCTCTGGTACTTCGCGACCGACTACGAGGCCCGCAAGCGGAACATCGGCACCGTGCTGCTGGTGGGCATCTGCGCCCTTTGCGCACTGGCGATCTATCCGCCGAAGGACAACCTCAAGGGCGGCATCGACCTCGTGGGCGGCTCTTCCTTCACCCTGCTGGTAAAGCCGAAGATCGACGAAGTCACCCTCCAGCCGATCCCGCTGACCAAGGACGATCTCAAGCAAGCCCGCGCCACCATTGAAAAGCGGGTCAACGCCTACGGCAACATCGACATGCTGGCCGTCGAGCAGGGCACCGACAAGATCCTGCTCCAGATGCCGGGCATGGCTCCCGAGGAGTCCGCGGCGATCAAGGAGCTGCTCCAGAAGGTCGCCCGCTTGGAATTGAAGGAAGTGAATCTCGAAGGCGGCGTTCCCGGCAGCGACGGACGCCCCTTGGCCGAGCGCATTCACACCGGGGACGAACCCCGCGTGCCGGGTTTCAAGGTTTACGAGCAGAAGTACAAGAACGAGGACGGCACGGAACTCAGCACCTACCTCCTGCTGAACAACCGCTCCGCCCTTACGGGGAAGGACGTGCAACAAGCTTGGCCGGATTCGATGGCCGGCGGCCACAGCGTCTCGATCAATCTTACCAACGCGGGCGCGGACAAGATGATCGCGCTGACGAAGGACATGACCCCCAACCGCGACCGCATTGCCGTGGTGCTGGACGGCGAGGTGATCACCGCGCCGGTGGTGCAGTCGGTGCCCCTCGGCAAGCGCTTCCAGATCGAAGGCCAGGATAGCCAGGAGGAAGCCCGTTCGCTGGCCAACGCCATGATGAACCCGCTGGAAAACCCGCTGGAAATCATCGAGGAGCGGACGATCTCCCCCACCCTCGGCGCGGCCGTAGTGAAGCAGGGCATGTGGTCCGGCATCATGGGCCTCTGCATTACCGCCGTCTTCGTTCTCATCTACTACCGCACTGCCGGTCTGGTCGCGCTTTTCGGCCTGCTGGTGAATGGCCTGCTGATTTTCGGCGGCATGGCGATGTTCAACTTCACCTTCACCCTCGCCGGTATCGCTGGGATGATTCTTTCCATCGGCATGGCCGTGGATGCGAACGTGCTCATCTACGAACGCCTGCGCGAGGAAATCGCCGCCGGCAAGTCGCTGAAGACCGCCATCAACGCCGCCTACGAAAAGGCTTTCACCGCCATCTTCGACTCGAACCTCACCTCGCTCATCACCGCGGTGATCCTCTACTGGATGGGCAGTTCCTCGATCAAGGGCTTCGCGATCACGCTTACCATCGGCATCCTGGCCTCGATGTTCTCGGCGATCCTGGTCACCCGGGTGCTCTTCCGCTGGTGCAATGACCTGAACCTGCTGAAGAAGCTCAGCTTCCTGGATCTGATCAAGGCATCCAAGATCGACTTCCTTTCCAAGAGCAAGCTCGCCTACGTCATCTCCGGTCTCCTTGTGGCGGCGAGCGTCGGAGCCGTCGCCATGCGCGGCGAGAACAGCATGGGTATCGATTTCACCGGCGGATCGCTGGTCGAGTTCCAGCTTGGGGAGGAAAAGAGCCTCTCCCAACCGGAGGTGGAAAAAGCCTTGGCCGGGATCCAGGTTTCCAAGCGGCCGATCGTGCAGGTCGAGAAATCCATCACCGGGGAGCTCGTCACCATCCGCTGCGCCACCGGGGACGCCGATAAGATAGCCGCTCATCTCCGCGGTTCGTTCGACATTCTCGGCGAGAAGGAGACCGAGGATGGCAAGGATCGCTACGTGATCGAGCAGAGCACCCAGGGCGTCTCCGCCACGCTGGGGAAGGACTTCCTGATCGACTCCGCTATTGCCCTTGCCCTCGGCCTGCTCGGCATCCTGACTTACATTACCATCCGTTTCGAGTTCTCCTTCGCCCTTGGCGGCTTCATCGCGCTGCTGCACGACGTCGTTCTCTCCGCGGGACTCGTGATCCTCATCGGCGGCGAGCTGTCGCTGATCCACGTGGGGGCGCTGCTCACCATCGCCGGCTACTCGATCAACGACACCATCGTCATCTTCGACCGTATCCGCGAGTCGCTGAAATCCGGCGAGGGTGACGTGAAGGAGCTGATGAACGAGGCGATCAACGCCACGCTTTCCCGCACCATCCTGACATCCCTGACCACGATCGTGACCGTGGGGATCATCGCGATTTTCGGCGGTTCGGCGCTGAAGGACTTCTCGGTGATGATTCTGATCGGTCTGGTCATCGGCACCTACTCCTCCGTCTTCATCGCTTCCCCGGTGGTGCTCTGGTGGAGCCAGCGGAAGGGTGGCAGCCTGCGCAAGGAAGTGCTCCACACCTCCCTCGCCGAATCGGATATCCAGGCGATCCGCTGATTGGGATCCGCGGCGGTCGTGAGATCGCCGCGATTCTACGCCGCCCGGCCTCTTCGGGGAGCGCGCTCCGTCCGGGACGCATCACGCGCCGGCTGCCCCGTGCCGTCATCCTGCGATCCTGAAACCGCCTTGCCGCCCGGAGCGGGATTCTCCATCCTCGCGGCATGAAGCGCCTGCTGCCCGCCCTCGTCCTGATTTCCTCCTGTCTGGCGGAGGACGACTCCGTTCTGGAAATGCCGATCGGGATCGAAGTCGTCACGGGCTACCGCACGGAGTACATCCACCGCGGCTTCAAGCTGGCGGCGGATTTCATCGACGTGCAGGCGGAGGCGGAGATCGCGCTCTCCGACCAGTGGGTGCTCAATCTCGGCGGCTATTACGGCACCGCCACGGGCGATGGAGACTTCTCGGAAGGCGCCGCCTTCCTTGACCTTCGCTACGATACCGAACGATGGACCGCCGGCTTCGCGGCCACGTGGCGCGACTTCCAAGACTCCTTCTTTGAGGATGGCTTCGATCTCAACCCCTCCTTCACCTGGCACCTGAACGACGATTGGGACCTCGGTGCGGGACTCGCCTACGATACCGGGGATGGGGGCTGGTACGGGAATCTCGAGGCCGCCTGGTCACATCCCACGGGCGAGGATTCCTTCCTGTCCGCGAGTGCAGGCACCAGCTTTACCGAGGACTACTACGGCAGCAGCGGCTGGCACGATGTCTATGCCCGGCTGAGCTGGACTTACGCCTTCAATCAGCATGTGGCGGTGAGCCCCTTCGCCGGAACCTCGATCCCCATGGAGAGCAGCCCGGAAAGCGACCGCCTGTTTGCGGGCTTGTGGTTCGAGGTAAGCTTCTGAAAAGAAAGAGCCGCTGACAGAAATCCCGAAGAAACGGAAGGCTTCAAGCATCCGGCTTCTCCGGCACCTCCGCCTTTTTCCTTTTCTCGGGTGCGGGGAAGTCGGCGGCATCCAGCTTGAGATCCTTGTTCTTGTCCATGCCCTCGAAGCGGTCTTCCTGCTCGTCCTCACCCTTGTCCGCCACCCACGGCACCGCACGGAATTCCTCGAAGCTCAGGGCTCCGTCGCCGTCCTTGTCATGGTTTTTCACCATTTCCATCGGGTTCGGCCAGCGCGGTCCCTTGCCTTCCGGGCCTCCCTTGCCATCGCGGCGTCCGTCCCGCGGGGGGTGATCCTTCGGAGTTAGCGCACCGTCCCCATCCCGGTCCATGCGGGCGAAAAGGCCGCGCTGCCGTTCTTCGGGCAAGCGCTCCACGAAGCCGAGCTTCTGAAACTCGGCGAAAACGATCCGCCCGTCCTTGTCAAAATCCACCTGCTCCAGCGGCGGCATGCCCCGCGGCGGACCCTTCGGCATCTCGGAGGCCCCGATTCTGCCGTCATTGTTCTTGTCGATGCGCTTGAAAATTTCACCGCGTTTTTCCGGGGGCAAACGGCCGGGACGCTCCATCGCGGAGAATTCCGCCAGCGAGAGGAAGCCGTCGCCATCGGTGTCCGCCTTTTTCCACATCTCCGCCATCGCGCGGCGCATTTCCTTCCCGCGCTCGCCCTTCTGTTTTCTGCCTTTCCCCTCCGGCGCAGCCGGGGCCGGCGCCTTCCCATCGACAGGAGCTTCCACCGCCAAGGCGGCACCCGCCGAGAAAAGGACGATCCAGGAGTATCGGAGAGCTTTCATGAATCCGGTGGAGAGGATAGTCGCGCAGCCCCGCGGCCCGCGAGATGGAAAACTCCCGGAGTGCGCGGAAGTTGCGACACCACCGGGTTTTTTGCTCCTCACAACCCGCCGATCCGGCTCATCTTCCCCTCACTTCACCCGCGCATGCATATACGCGACATCCTCGCCAAGCGACGCCCTTCCTTCTCGTTCGAATTCTTCCCGCCGAAAACCGCGGCGGGAGCGGAGGATTTGTACCGGACCATCGTGGACCTGGAGGCATTCGATCCCTCCTTCGTATCCGTCACCTACGGAGCCGGCGGCGGCACGCGGGAGCTGACCCACGATCTGGTGGTCCGGATCAAGGAAACCACCGGCATCCCGCCGGTACCTCACCTCACCTGCGTGGGACATTCGGAGACGGATATCTCCGAAATCCTGCGCCGCTATGCGGATACGGGCGTCAGCAACATCCTGGCCCTGCGCGGCGATCCGCCGCGGGATTGGCCCGGCTATGACTGGTCGGACTGCGATTTCCGCCATGCCGCCGATCTCGTCGCCTTTATCCGCCGCTTCAACGAGTCCGGCGCCCATCCTGATCCCCGCGGGTTCGGGATCGGCGTGGCCGGCTTTCCGGAAGGCCACCCGGACACCCCGAACCGCCTGCGGGAGCTGGATCACTTGAAGGCGAAGGTGGACGCGGGAGCCGACTACATCTGCACGCAGCTCTTTTTCGACAACCATGACTTCTTCGACTTCCGCGACCGCTGCCGCCACCACGGCATCGGGGTGCCGATCATTGCGGGCATCATGCCGGTGACCTCGCTCTCCGGGATGAGCCGGATGGCCGAGCTGGCCGCCGGTGCCCGCTTCCCGGCCAAGCTGCTGCGCGCGCTGGACCGCGCGAACGGCGATCCGGCGGCAGTCGAGAAAGTGGGCATCCATTATGCCGCCCAGCAATGCGCCGAGCTGCTGGACCACGGGGTGGACGGCATCCACTTCTACACGCTGAACAAGAGCAAAGCCACGCGGGAGATCTACTCCAGCCTCGGGCTCGTCACGGCGGGTTGATCACCGCCTGGTGCCGATTTCCAGAATCTCTTCGGCTTGGCGCCGGGTGATTTCGTGGATCGTACCTTGGATCGGGACATCGAGGGGGATGCGCCCGTTGTCCGGATCCGCCGGGAAGGTGTTCCGGAGCACCTCGGCGCGATCGAAGGCATCGCCGGGGATGGTGATGCGGAAGCCGCCTTCATACCGCAGCATCTGTGCCTCCCGGGAGAGCGCCTCCTGATTGAGCTGCTGATCGATCTTTTCCTGCGCACGGCGGCCGAAGATCGCCATGTCCCGCCCTTCCGCTGCGGTTCTGCCGGTCGCGGCTTTCTTGAGGGAAATGTCGTCCTTCGCTTTCGACGGATCGATCTCCGGGTCGGCACTGAAGACCGGCGTGAAGGAGCCGGTCGGATTGGCTCCCACAGCACCCGCCATCTCTTTTTCGTCCGGCGGCCGCACCTTCAGCCGGCCTTGCAAGGTCATCAGCTCATCGGCTTTCACGTCCACGCGCGAAAGCTCCAGGACGCCAGCGTAGGTCTTCATGTGGAAGCTGCCGCGGTTCAGGTC
>CAMPGU010000196.1 GCA_946885645.1 uncultured Haloferula sp. | reverse complement strand
CCGTCACCCCGCTTCAAGTGGCGTCCGCCTATTGCGTCGTCGCCGGCGATGGGAAGCTCCGCAAGCCGCACATCGTGAAATCCGTGATCGCGAACGACGGAACGGTCGTCGAGAGCTATCCTCCGGAAGTGATTTCCACGGTGCTGCGCCCCGAGGTGGCGAAATCAATGCGAAAGGCGCTGGAGAAGGTCGTAGGACCCGGCGGTACGGCGAAGCTCGCGGCGGTGCCCGGCTACAAGGTCGGTGGAAAGACCGGGACGGCGAGACGGGCCGGGGGCGGGGATTACCAGAAGGGGCATGTCACCGTGTCCTTCGCGGGGATGATGCCGGCGGAGGATCCCGCTTTTGTCTGCGTGGTCGTGATCGACGACCCCAGCACCACCAAAGTCAACCGCTACGGCGGCACCATTGCCGCGCCGGTCTTCGCGAAGATCGGCACCCGCGTGGCCGCCCATATGAATCTCACGCCCACCGAACCGGTGGATACCCAAGAAGCCAAGCTCGCCGGAACCCAAGACCCGTGATTTTACGCGATCTCATCGCCTCCCTTGATCGCCCGCTCTCCGCGGGACCTCTCGACGTCGAAATCAACGCCGTCACCGCCGACTCGCGCCTCGCGGGTCCCGGTGTCGCGTTCATCGCCATTCGCGGGGAAAGCCGGGACGGCCGCCAATTCATTCCCGCGGCGCTGGAGGCCGGGGCCGCGGCGATCGTCGCGGACACGGCGGCGGAAAGCGGGCACCCCGAGGAGGTCCCGTACATCCAGGTAAGCGACACCCGCCATGCCCTGGCGGCGATGGCCGCGCTGCTGGCGGGACATCCTTCGAAGCATCTGAAGCTCGCCGGAGTGACCGGTACCAACGGCAAGACCACGACCGCCTTCCTGCTCCATCATCTGATGAAGCGGGTGTGGCACCGCGCGGGTCTGCTTGGCACCGTGCTGGTGGACGACGGCGAGGAGGTGAAGCCGGCCACTCACACCACTCCCGGACCGGTGGAACTGAACCATCTGCTCGCGCGGATGGCCGATCACGGCTGCCGGGGAGCGGCGATGGAAGTCTCCTCCCACGGGATCCATCAAAAGCGGGTCGAGGGACTCGCTTTCGATGCCGCCATCTTCACCAATCTCACCCAGGATCACCTGGACTACCACGGCACCTTGGACGCCTATGCGGCGGCGAAGTTTTCCTGGTTTGAAGCGCTTGCTGCCGATCGCCTCGGCAAGAAAACGGTGGCGATCGTCAATTTCGACGACTCCTACGGGGAAAAGCTGGTCGCCCTGCTGGGCGATCGCCTGCCGCTGATCCGCTACGGCTTCAACGTCCACTGCGATTTTCGCGCGAACAATTTCCGGCAAAGCGCGCGGGGCATGGAGTATGAACTGACCGCGAAGGGGAAATCCTACCTCGTGCGAGCGCCGCTGATCGGACGTTTCAACGTTTACAATTCGCTTGCCGCGCTGGCGGCCGCGAGCGCCGTGAAGATTCCACTGCGGGATGCCGTGGCAGCCTTGGCCGATGCCCCGCAGGTGCCGGGCCGGATGGAACATTGCGGGACGAGGGACGGAGTCAGCGTCTTCGTGGACTATGCCCATACGCCCGACGCGCTCGAAAACGCCTGCCGGACGCTGAAGGAACTCAACCCGGCACGACTGATCACGGTTTTCGGCTGCGGCGGGGACCGGGATCGCGGCAAGCGGCCTTTGATGGGCAAGGCGGCTGCGGAGTACAGCGACGCGTGCATTTTGACCTCCGACAATCCGCGCAGCGAGGATCCCGAGGCGATTTTGAAGGAAATTGAAGCCGGGATGGGTGGTGCCCGTTACAGGGTCGTGGCCGATCGGGCCGAAGCCATCCGCATCGCCATCCACGCCGCCGGCCAAGGTGATATCGTGCTGATCGCCGGGAAGGGTCACGAGCCCTATCAACAATTCGCAGACCGGACCATCGACTTCGACGACCGCCGCGAAGCGCGCCGCGCCCTCGCCGAGCGTCCGGAAGAACCTCATCGCAAGAGATGACGCCCATCGACGCAAGCACCCTGGCCCGGCATGCCGGAGGCGAAATCGCCGCCGGACGGGGAGACGTGCTTGCGAATGCGGTGTCCACGGACACGCGGACCATTCCCGCGGGATCCGCCTTCTTCGCGTTGCGCGGCGAGCGCTTCGATGCGAACGACTTCGCCGCCCAGGCGCTGGCGGCGGGCGCTTCCATCGTGGTGGTCGAGCGCTGGGAAGGAGCGGCTCCGGAGAATGGAGCGGTGATCCGCGTGCCGGACGGCTTGGCGGCCCTCCAGCGTTTCGCTGCATGGTATCGCCGCCAGCGGGAGATCCCGGTGGTGGGCATCACCGGCTCGAATGGGAAAACCAGCACGAAGGATTTCACCTCTGCAGTACTCGGCCGCGCCTACCAGGTCTGCGCGACGCGGGGGAATCTGAACAACCACATCGGCGTGCCCTTGAGCGTGCTTGCGCTGGAGGAAGACCACGAAGCCGCGGTGTTCGAGATGGGAATGAATCATCCGGGGGAAATCGCGCCGCTCTGCGAGATCGCGCGGCCGAATCTCGGGATCATCACGAACATCGGTACCGCCCACATCGAATACATGGGCAGCCGGGATTCGATCGCGGAGGAGAAAGGCGCGCTCGCCCGCTGCCTGCCGGAGAACGGCGCGCTTTTCGTTCCCGCCGGCTGTGATTTCCACGACTACTTCAAGCGTCGTACCCGGGCACGCGTGATTGCGGTGGGTAACGGCCGCGGCCTCATCCGCGCCGAAGGGCTGCGCCAGGAGGACGGCCGCTCGCTTTTCACGCTGGTGATCGAGGGGAAGCCGGCGGCGGAGGTGCAACTCCCCGTGACGGGCCGCCACATGGTGACCAATGCCCTGCTCGCTGCGGGCACCGGCTGGTTCCTCGGAATGAAGCCGGAGGAAATCGCAGCGGGGCTTTCGGAGACGGTGCTGACCAGCGGCCGCCTGCGGCGCTTCACCTCGGGCGGCGTCGTCATTTTCGACGATACCTACAACGCGAACCCCGAGTCGATGGCGGCGGCGATCGACACCCTCGCGGAAACGCCGGTGCGCGAGGCCACGGGCCGTCGCTTCGCGGTGCTCGGCCGGATGGGTGAACTCGGACCGCATGCCCCGGAGGCGCACTTGCGCATCGGCCGCCTCGCCGCGGACCGCGGCCTGGTGGTGGTGGCAGTGGGCGAGGGCGCCCAGGGCATCGCCGATGGCGCGGGGAGAGGAGAACATTTTCCCGACGGCGCCGCGGCTGCGGCCTGGCTGGCCGGCCAGGCGAAGCCCGGTGACGTGGTCCTTTTCAAAGCGAGCCGCAGCGCCTCGATCGAACGGGTGATGAACCAGGCATTTCCCTCCCAAGACTGACTCATGCTGTACTGGATCTATGAATGGTGGAAAGCGGCGTTCGATGCCGAGAAGGCGGCGGGCGTCCAGGATTGGGCGCACACGTTCTCGTTCATCAATTTGCTCGGCTACATCACCTTCCGCGCGGCGTTGGGATGCCTGCTCGCTTTCGTGGTCAGCGTGATCGCTGGCCCGCGCGTCATCCGCCACCTCATCTCGCTGAAGGTCGGGCAACCGATCCGGACCGCCGCGGAAGTGCACAAGCTGGCGGAACTCCACGGCGGAAAGGTGGGCACGCCGACCATGGGCGGGGTGCTGATCCTGGGATCGGTGCTCGTTTCCGTGTTCATCTGCGCGCGGCCCTTTAATCCCTTCGTGGCCGTCTGCGCCTGTACCATGGCGGCGCTCGGGCTCCTGGGTTTCTGTGACGACTACAAAAAGGTGAAGCAGAAGAAGTCGGACGGGGTGAGCGCCCGCACGAAGCTCTTCTGGCAACTCGTCGTGGCCCTGGTGGCCGCGTGCTTCATTTACTTCAAGAAGGAGATTTCCGGCTTCGGGGCGACGGCCGAGGAAGTCCAGGCAGGCGCGGCAGGTTTCCGGCTGGGCGAGGAGCCCATCGGTATCGGGCAGGTTTGCTTCCCTCTATTCAAGTCCGGCCTGCCGGATCTGGGGTTCCTCATCATTCCCTTCTTCGTGGCGGTAATCATCGGCTGTTCCAATGCGGTGAACCTCACCGACGGCCTCGACGGCCTCGCCACCGGTTGCACGATCACCGTCGCGCTTGCCTACGGCATCCTTGCTTACCTCGCGGGTCACTTTTACATGGCGACCGACTACCTGGTGATCCCGTACAACCGCTACGTGGGGGAGCTTGCGGTGCTGCTGCTTTCCCTGGCTGGCGCGGGCTTCGGCTTCCTGTGGTTCAATTGCCACCCGGCGAAGGTCTTCATGGGGGACACCGGGTCGCTGGCCATCGGCGGTGCCCTCGGTACGGCGGCGATCTGCGTGAAGCAGGAGCTGCTACTGGTGATTATCGGCGGGGTCTTCGTGATGGAGGCGATGTCGGTGATGCTCCAGGTGGGCAGCTTCAAGCTCCGCAAGAAGCGGATCTTCGCGATGGCACCGATCCACCACCACTTCGAGCTACGCGGCTGGCATGAAAGCCAGGTGATCATCCGTTTTTGGATCCTGTCCATCATGCTCGCCCTTTTCGGCCTGGCCCTTTTGAAGATCGTCTGATGACTCTCACTGGAAAGAACGTCGTGATCCTGGGTGCGGGCCGCAGCGGCCGCGCGGCGGCGGCTCTTGCCTTGCGCGAGGGCGCGGAGGTGCACGTGCACGATGCGGCGGGCGAGATCGAGGGTATGCCGCCTGCGGTCCACCTGCATCCGGGTGCCTCGGCCGGAAAGGGAGGGGAAGTCAGTAGCGATCTGCTCGTGGTGAGCCCCGGAATCGACACCTTCGGCCCGATGGTGGCGGCTTATGCGGCGGGCACGGGCGAAATGATCGGCGAGACCGAGTTCGCCTCGCGCTACTATAAAGGCCGTATCGTGGGCATCACCGGCACGAACGGGAAGACCACCACTACCGAACTTGTGGAGCGCATCCTCCGGGCAGGCGGCTACGACGCCGCACCCTGCGGGAACTACGGCACGCCGCTCAGCGAAATCGTGATGCGCGATCCCGTGCCGACGGCCGTGGCCCTGGAACTCAGTTCATTCCAGCTCGAGACCATCCGCAGCTTCCGGCCGGACGTTTCCGTGTGGCTGAATTTCGCGCCCGACCACATGGACCGTTACCCGACGGTGCAGGCCTACTTCGATGCGAAGTTCCGCATTTTCGAGAATCAGACGGAGGAGGATACCGCCGTCGTACGGACGGGTGAACAGCTCGCCGGGATACGACCGAAGGTGGTCACCTTCTCGACCGAGGATCCCTCTGCCGATTGGTTCTCCGACGGGCGCCGGATCCTGCGGAGGGGCGAGGCGGTGCTGGATCTGGAGGCGGATACCCGCATGCGCGGCCTGCACAATGCGGAGAACGCGATGGCGGCGATCGCGGCGTGCGAGGCGCTGGGCATCTCCATCCCGGATGCCGCCAGAGCTCTCCACGGCTACGCGCCGCCGCTCCACCGCTGCGAACTTGTCCGCACCCTCGACGGCGTCGAGTATCTCAACGACTCGAAGGCAACGAACCTGCACGCGCTGGAAAGCGCGCTCCGGTCCCAGACGCGACCGGTGGTGTTGATCGCGGGCGGAAAAGAAAAGGGCCTCGACTATGCCGCCATCGCGCCGCTGTTGGCCACAAAGGCCGTCGCGGCCGTGACGTATGGCCAGATCGCCGCTCCGCTGGCGGGAGTCTTCGCGAATGCGGTGCCGGTCGAGCGGACCGAGACGCTCGCGGATGCAGTCGTCATCGCACGCCGCTTGGCTCCGCGCGGCAGCACCATCCTCCTTTCCCCGGGTACCTCCTCTTTTGATCAATTCTCCGGCTATGAACAGCGCGGGGATGTCTTTCGTGAAATCGTTCTAAACCTTCGCTGATACCCAATCCATGAAGTTGTCCAGTTTGTCCGTGAAACGCCGTCCGGTAAAGAAGGGTGCCCTACGCACGCTCTTCGCGAACATCCCGCGCAAGAAGGTAAGGGCCGCCACCGCCGCCGCGCCGATGCCGGAAGCCGATGGAGATGTGCCGAATCTGGGCATCGCCCGGGCGCTGGTGGTCATCCTGATCATCCACGTGGTGGCGATTGCCGGGATCTTCGCGCATAGCCATTGGTTCGAGGGTCCGGAGCAGAAGGCGGCGATCGCGGCGAAGCAGGATGCCGTGATCCCCGTGAGGCCGTTGCCCGATGCCGGAGCCTCGCTGCCCCAGGTGAAGCAGGGGGACGAGACCTACATCACCACCGCCGGCGACACGTATGCGAATATCGCGTCGCGCAAAGGCGTGACAGAGGAGGAGCTGCGAGCTGCGAACCAGAATATCGAACTCCGCGCCGGGCGCGTCCTGAGCATCCCGCCGCGCACGATCATGGCCTTGGAGCCCGCGGAGCTGGCGCGCTTGCGGGAGGGTTCTCCGGTGTTGGAGGTGCCGGTGGATGAACTCCGCTCCGCACCGATGGAAGAAACGGCGGCCGCCACTCCGGTGCTGGCCCGCCCCAAGGTGCGGCCGGCAGGTGCTCCCGCGGCAGACGAGGACACTTCATCCGTTCCCGTGGCCCAGGCGGTGCCGGAGACTCCCGCCACCACCAGAAAATACATCGTGAAATCCGGCGACACCTTCTGGCGCATCGCCCAATCTCACAAGACCACGCCCGCCGCCATCATGAAGGCGAACCGCATCAAAGACCCCAAGAAGCTCAAGGTGGGGATGCAGCTCCTTGTTCCCTGAACCGCCACTTGTCTTCCCCATGTCACGCAGCGCCTCCATCGTTCTCTGCACCGCCGTCGCCGCCCTGGTGGTGCTCGGCCTGGTCATGCTGGCCAGTACCAGCGCCTGGGTGAAGAACGTGGAGGAGCCTTATCACTTCCTCACGCGCCAGGCATGGATGGCCGCGGCCGGGCTCGTCGGCGCCTTCATCCTCTCGAAGGTGAATCCCATCTGGTTCCGGAAGATCTGGCCTTGGGCGCTGGCGATCGTCTGCGTGTTGCTCGTGCTCTGCTTCGTGCCCGGGATCAAGCGGCCCGAGCTGGGGTCGAACCGCTGGATCTACGCGCCGGTGCTCGGCCGCTTCCAGCCCTCCGAGCTTGCGAAAGTGGTCGGCGTCGTGGCGATGGCCGGTTGGTTCGCGCGCTGGCAGACGGAGACGCATACCCTCTGGCGCGGCTTCATCCTGCCGGGAATGATCATCGGAGTTCCGGTGGGCTTGATTGCGATCGAAACGGACGTGGGCTCCGCGCTGGCGCTTTCGGTCACGGCAGCGGCGATCTTTTTCTGCGTGGGCACGCGGCTCTTGTATCTGGTGCCGAGCGCGCTGGTGGGACTGGCCGGTGCGGCGTGGTTCGTCCGCTCGAACGAGAACCGCTGGTCGCGGATCGAGGCATGGATGGATCTCGAGGACCCGCGTCATCAGCTCCACAAGGGGATGCAGCAATGGCGGGCGCTGCTGGCTTTCGGCAACGGTGGCCCGGAAGGAGTGGGGCTCGGCAATGGCTCGGAAAAATTCGGCACGTTGACCTATGCCCATACGGACTTCATCTTTCCGGTGGTCGGCGAGGAACTCGGCCTTCCCTTCACGCTCGGTGCGGTCCTTTGCTACGTGCTGATCGCGGTCAGCGGGCTCTCGATCGCGGCGCAGGCGTCGAATATGTTCGACCGC
>CAMPGU010000195.1 GCA_946885645.1 uncultured Haloferula sp. | reverse complement strand
GCCCTCGCCGGCGCGGCGCTGGGCGTGCATCAAATCTCCCAGGATCAAGCCCGCGGCCGCGCCGAGCAATGCAGGAGCTGCAAGCGCCGTGGCTTCCGTCCAATCCCGTTCACCGTCATCGTCGGGGTTCATGAAAGAAGTGCTAACATTCCTTCGGGCGGCAGACAATCCCGGAAACGCTCTCGGGAAAAACGCCACCGATTCGCCCTTCCCCCGGCCCGCCCAAGCGTTAGATTCTCCCCCGACATGCCAGATACCACTTCCATTTACGCGCTTATCCTTGCCGGAGGGTCCGGTACGAGGTTTTGGCCGCTCAGCCGCAATGCGCGCCCGAAGCAACTGCTCAATCTTTTCGGCGATGTCACGCTGCTGGAGCAGACCATCGCCCGCCTCGACGGCCTGGTGCCGGTGGAAAACATCCTCATCCTCACCAACGCCCAGCAGGAGGCCGCCGTCCGGGAGGTCGCTTCCATGCTTCCGGCGGAGAACATTTTCGCCGAGCCCGCGAAGCGCGATACCGCCCCGGCCGTGGCGCTGGGCATCGGTCTGGTCGCGGCGCGCGATCCGGACGCGGTGATGATCGTGCTTCCGGCGGACCAGCTCATCGCGGACACGGCCGCCTTCCAATCGGTGATGCGGGATGCGATCGCGGCCGCGGAGAAATCGGACGGGCTCGTCACCATCGGCATCAAGCCGACATGGCCCTGCCCCTCCTACGGCTACATCGAGCGCGGTCCCCGCGCTTCGATCCCGGGCCTGAATTGCGAGCAGGTCCCGGCGGAGGTGAAGCGATTCCGCGAAAAGCCGAGTACCGAGCTGGCCGAGCAGTTCCTCGCCCAGGGCGGCTTTTGCTGGAATGCGGGCATGTTCGTCTGGTCGCTTCCGAATGTGATCCGGGAGCTGAGCACCCATCAACCGGAGCTCGCCTCTTTCATCTCCGAATTGCGCCGCTCTTCGGACATCGCCGCCACGGTCGCCGCGCAGTTCCCGAAACTCACGCCGATCTCCATCGACTACGGCCTCATGGAAAAAGCCCGGCGCGTTCTCAATATCGAGGCCACCTTCGATTGGGACGACGTCGGCTCCTGGCTCTCGGTCGCGAATTATCTCGAAAAGGTAGGCAGCGACAACCGGGTGAACACGCCGGTGTCGGAAATCGATTCGGAGAACAATATCGTCTTCAACACCCGGAAGGGATTCCACATCGCGCTCCTCGGGGTGGATGACCTGATCATCGTGCAAACGGAGGACGCCTTGCTCATCGCCAACCGGCACCAGGCGGATGCGATCAAGAAGCTCTCCGACAAGTTGCCGCCGGGGCTGCTTTAATGTCGATGGGGGTGATGATGCGAGCGCCGTTTAGGTGACGCGTCAGCATTTCACCGTCTTCCGCTTCTTCCCGATCGTTCCCTTCTCCTGCATCTTCCGGATGTAGTCCGGAGAGGAGAAGACTTCGCAGCTATTGTTGCCCAGGTCGGCGCTGACCGGACCGATTTCCTCGCCAATTTTGAGCGCCAATTCGGTGAGCGGCGCCACGTAGCCGCCTACCGAGATGATGAAATTGTTCATCCCGTATCGGACGGCGTCCGGGGCGGTGCGGATCTCTTTCTTCACCCGCTGCAGGAGGCCCTTCAGCTCTTCCAGGTCGAGTTTCGTATCGTCTTTCAACGCGACCAGGCTGCACAGCGTTGACCAGCCGGCGGCGGCGACGAGCGGCTTGGCGGAATCGATCCACTCGAGCGCGAGCTCATGCCCGTGCGGGCTGCCTGCCGCCACCCAGGCGACCGTTGCGCCGGGCAGGGCTCCGGCGTAAGCCTGCTCCACCCAGCGGTTCAGGTCGGCCTTGCTCATCTTCGGATCGTCCGCGATCAGGCCGGCCAGGTACATCGCGTCGTAGTTGCCGGTTTCATAGAGGTCGAGCGCGAGCGGGTGGTCCTTCTTGATCCGCTTCACGATCTTCTTCAGGTCCCCGATCTTCACGCCGAAGAAGGGCTCCCTCACGCCATGGTTTCTCATCATCATCCGCTTGTAGCTCTCGCTGCCCAGCGCTTTCAATTCATCGAGGATGTCGTGCGCGCTCATGATCTCGGGTAAGGTTCGATCGTGAATCTGCATCATCCCCCCGAAAAAGGGGAGGCGATTTCCTGTCCCCGCTCGAAACCTTTTCCATCCGCACACGTTCTACCTGCCGATGATCCGTCTCTCTGCCCTGCTCGCCTTTGTCTCCCTCGCCAGCGCCCGGGAAACCGTCGAGCCGCCGAGGGACCCCGCTTATAAGCTGGTTTGGGCGGACGAATTTGAAGGCGACGGGCCGGTGGATGAAACGAAGTGGCGCTTCGAAGAAGGCTTCGAGCGCAATCAGGAACTCCAGTGGTATCGGAAGGAAAACGCTTTCCGGAAGAACGGCCTGCTGGTCATCGAGGCCCGCCGGGAAAAGGTGCCGAATCCCCGTTTCGAGGAGGGATCGCGTGACTGGAAGAAGCAGCGCAAGGAGGCCGAATACACCTCCGCCTCGATCACCACCATGGGCAAGCACGATTGGAAATTCGGGCGCTTCGAAGTCCGGGCCCGCTTTGCCCCTCTGAACGGCCTATGGCCCGCCATCTGGACCACCGGGCGGGGCCGCTGGCCGCACGGCGGGGAGATCGATATCCTCGAATACTACAGCGGGCGCATCTATGCCAACTTCTGCTGGGCCGGGAGGCGCGGGCGCGATGTCTGGAACACCGGCTCCCACTCCATCGGCCGCTTCGATACCGACGGGAAATGGAAGGATGGCTTCCACCTCTGGGTGCTGGAATGGGATGAGGAGAAGATGACGATCTGGCTCGATGGCGAGGTGCTGAACACCCAGCTCCAGAAACATGTGAAGAATCAGGATGGCCCCGCCCTCAACCCTTTCCTGGGGCCCCATGCATTCCGTCTGAACCTCGCGATCGGCGGCTGGCAGGGGGGCGATCCTTCGGGGACCGGATTTCCACAGCAATACGAGGTGGATTACGTGCGGATCTATCAGAAAGGCGGGTGAGTTCGCGTGACGGGCCTCCGCTTCGATTTCATCGACCGCGGGCTCTCCCCGCCCTTATCTTCTGGCCGTGGACCGCGACGAACGTCACCCCGCACTCGGCATCGACCACGGTGAAGCCCGCATCGGCGTGGCGGCGACCGATCCCCTCGGCATTCTCGCCCATCCGGTGGAAACGATCGACGTGCGGAAGGCCGATCCCATCGAGCGGCTTGCCGTCTTGGCGTCGCTCCGGCAGATCCGGACCTTGGTGCTGGGCTTGCCTGTTAGAATCGATGGCACGGAAGGAACGGCCGCGGAAAAGGTGCGCCGCTTCGGGGCGAAACTCGCCGCACGGGTTCCGGAAGTGCCGCTGGTATACGTGGACGAGGCTTACACGACGATGGACGCGGCCGCGAAATTGCGCGAGGCGGGACGCAAGGCAAAGCAGCAGAAAGCGGTGATCGATCAGGCGGCCGCGGTGGCGATTTTGGAGAACTGGATGGCTTCGGATTGATGCGTCCGGTCGAGAAGCGGCGCTTTCCTCACAAGGTGACGCGATCATCACAAAATCAGGGGGTGAAACCTTGGGCGCAATCGGCAGCAGGGACTGCCAATTGCGCCTAATGCGGGGCTTTTGTGCCGATTCTCCAGCACCCCCGCCGATTGGCCGTGACGGTGGTATTTCGGGTGCTGGATTTGCCCCGCAAGTGACGCCCCGGCCTGGTGCAGGCACCCGTCGCCAGACCGGGGAAGCGCTTGCCCACTCACCTCATGAAACCGACCAGAGATTTATCCCGATCCCCGCGGCCTCCTGCCGCTTCCCACCTGCCATGCGGTGCCTTGGCGACCATGGCGGTCCTCGCCGTAGCCGGCGCCGCGTACGCTGCCGATGTCACGCTGACCGCGTCGAATGCCTTCGGCGTTAGTTCCTTCGAGGCTGCCACCGCGTGGTCGGACGGTGCCGCTCCCGGCACCGGCAATGCCTACTTCGTCCCGGCCGGCCTGACTCTCCGGACGCCCGCGGATAGCCCTGCCGATCACACTTTCGCCGGGGATTCCCTCACGCTTACCGGTGCGTCCCTAGCTTACAAAGGCGGCACCAACGTCAATACCATCACGATCAACAACTTCACTCTGGACGCATCCATGGTGAATAACGCGAGCAACAGCTCGACTGCCTTTATCCTGGGGGGCAGCCTGCTGGTGGCTGGCACGGGGAACTCCACGATCTATTCCAATAACGCGACGATCACCGTCGCCGCTCCCATCTCCGGAAATAGCGGCAAGCTGGTTCTCCAGACGAACAATGTCACCGGTCGCCAAGTCATCCTGACGGGAGCGAATACCTATACCGGCGAGATCGAGGTGACGGGGGCCAGCGGTGCCGTGCTGACATCCACGGGCAAGCTGGCCTTCGCGCTGAACGGCACCACGCTCGCCTACAACACCATCACGGGTGCCTCTCCCTTCGAGTTCAGCGGTGCCTTCGCCATTGATCTCACCGGTGCCGGCACCCAGATCGGGGACAGCTATCAACTGGTGAATAGCGGCACGCTCGCGGAGAACTTCACCGCCACCTTCACCGTCGAGGGCTGGACGAAGACCGCCGACACGTGGACTTCGCCGGACGGCAACTATCAGTTCATCCCTTCGACGGGGATTCTGGTCCGGATCGAGACGGACTCCGATCTCGACGGGCTGCCGGACACTTGGGAGGAGGAAAACTTCGGCAATATCGCGGCCTACACGGGCGACGATGATCCGGATGGGGATTTCTCCTCCAACATCGGCGAGTATAACGCCGACACCGATCCCGAGTTGGCGACCTCCTTTCCGGATATCGACCTCGACAGCCTCTCGGACGGTTGGGAGGACTTTTACTTCGAGAGCCTCGCCCAAGGTTCGCTCGATGACCCGGACGGCGACTACAGCACGAACCAGGAAGAATTCGCGGCGCTGACCGATCCCGGGACCCGTGCCAGTGCTCCCGATGAGGATTCCGACCAGATCGGGGATGGTTGGGAGATTCATTTCTTCAGCGCCATCGCCGCCTGCGATCCGGAGGAGGATAGCGACGGGGACCTCTTCACCCACAAGCAGGAGTACGATTCCGCCACCATCCCGACCAATCAGATCTCGTCACCCGATTTCGATCTGCCCCTCGACGGCCTGCCGGACGGTTGGGAAGTGAAATACTTCCGCGTGGGCGAGGAACCGCTGGAACAGGCGATCCTCCACACCGACGGCACGATCGACTCCGACAGCGACGGCGCCAACGACGTGATGGAATACCATGCGGGCACCGACCCGACCGACGATACCTCCGTCGCTCCGGTGGGTACCGCGGCTTACTGGCGCTTCGAGGAAGCGGCTGCCGGACTCGTCGCCAATCCGGAAGTAGCCGGTGCGGTGCAAGACGTGACGGGCAAGGGCAACGGCCTGATGACCTACCGGGACTACACCGCTCCCAGCTACACGGCGCAAACTCCGGACGGCAACGTAACCAACACGGGCGCGATGAACGGCAGCTCGCTCTTCTTCACCGAAGTGGACGGTAACCGCTACACCTCGGATAATATCTATACCTCCGGCACCGCCCCGATCAATACCGCCGTCTTCAGTGCCCTGACCGTGGAAGCTTCCTTCCGCACCACCCGCACGGATCGCAGCCAAGGCATCATCGGCAAGAGCGGCAATCCCAGCGGCATGGAGGCTCCCTACCAGGCACCCTTCACGCTGAAGGTGAACGCTTCGAACCTCCTCGTGGCGGGATTGGTCGATGGAACCTCCCAAGCCCGGGAGGTCGTGGGTACGCGCGCCATCGCCGCCGGGGAGTGGTATTCCGTGGCGGTCACCGCGAGCCCGACCACCCTGTCCCTATGGCTGAAGGCACCGGGCGATGAAGATTACGTGCTCGAGGGCTCGCTGCCGATCGACGGGGCGTGGTACCCTACCGAGTTCAACCGGGTATGGGTGGTCGGCCAGACAGAGTATGATCCGGCCGAGGCCGGTGGTTTCGGTGGATACAACAGTTTCACCGGGAACCTCGATGAGATCCGCATCAGTTCGCGGGTGCTTCCGAAGGGTGAATTCCTCGCCAATGTGGCATCGGATTCCGGCGATCCGGATTCGGATGGCGATGGCATGGATGACGCCTGGGAAGAGCAATACTTCAATGGCTCCCTCGATGAAGGGGCGGCCGGCGATTACGATAGCGACGGAACTTCGAACCTGGTGGAATTCATGCTCGGGCTGTTGCCGGACGATGGCTCCTCGCGCTTCGCCGGGGCTTGGAGCGGCTCCACCATCACCTGGCCGGCAACGGCAGGCACCACTTTCACGGTGCAGCGGAGCACGACCATGCTGGACGAGCTGTCCTGGGGGGATGTCGCTACCGTCGTTGCCACGGGAACAACCGGCACGTGGACGGATCCGGCGCCTCCCGCGGGCAAGGCTTTCTACCGCGTGGTGCTAGCCACCCCGTAAGGAATTCGTGGTCAGGGTTCGAGCGGGCATCCGGAAAAACCGGGTGCCCGCTTCTTTTTGCGGAGTGCCTCTCCGGTTCGCGCCGGGCACGAAAAAGCGGCGGTCCATGACCGCCGCCCCATCGAACGCGAACTCGATGTAAATCGTTCCGCCTACTTCTTCTTCGCGGCGTCCAGCTTTTCGCGCACCTTGTCGGAAAGCTCCGTGTAGAGCGCCTCGTCGGCCTTCAGCGCTTCCTTTGCGGCGTCGCGGCCCTGGGCGAGCTGGGTGCCGTTGTAAGCAAACCAGGAGCCCCGCTTCTGGATCAGGTCCATTTCAAGCGCGAGGTCGAGCAGCGAGCCCACCGAGGAGATTCCCTCGTTGTACATGATGTCGAATTCGCACTCCGCGAAGGGTGGCGCGACCTTGTTCTTCACCACCTTGATCTTCGTGCGGCTGCCTTGCACGCTGCCGTCGGTGGCCTTGATCTGGCCGATGCGGCGGATGTCCACCCGTACGGAGGCGAAGAATTTCAGCGCACGACCGCCGGGAGTCGTCTCCGGATTTCCGAACATCACGCCGATCTTCTCGCGGATCTGGTTGGTGAAAATGCAGACGGTCCGCGCCTTGGAAATGAAGCTCGTGAGCTTCCGCATCGCGGCACTCATCAGACGGGCTTGGGCACCCACGGTGGAATCCCCGATCTCGCCATCCAGCTCCTGCTTCGTGACCAGCGCGGCCACGGAATCGAGCACGATCACATCGATGGCGTTCGAGCGCACCAGTGCTTCGCAGATCTGGAGGGCTTCCTCGCCCGAGGAAGGCTGGGAGACGAGCAAGTCATCGAGATTCACCCCGAGCATGCGGGCATACTGCGGGTCGAGCGCGTGCTCCACGTCGATGAAAGCCGCCAGGCCGCCTTTCTTCTGAGCTTGGGCGATAGCAGTGAGGGTCAGGGTGGTCTTGCCGGAGGATTCCGGGCCGAACACTTCGATGATGCGCCCGCGTGGGAAACCCCCGACGCCGAGCGCGCGGTCGATCAGCAGGTTTCCCGTCGGGATGACATCCACATCCACCCGGTGGCCGTCTCCCATCCGCATGATCGCCGCTTCCCCGAACTCCTTCTGGATACTGGAAATGGCCAGGTCGAGATTGCGTTTGCGGGCGTCGGCGAGTTTGTCGGAGGGATCTTCGGTGGTCTTGGCCATGGCAGTCGTGAGTTGGCCGACTCTCTCAG
>CAMPGU010000194.1 GCA_946885645.1 uncultured Haloferula sp. | reverse complement strand
CGGTTCCGCCACCGCTCGGGCCATGCGAGCCCGCCCTGCGGGCCCCGGGAGTGTTTTCTTTCGATCGGCCGGTGGGGCGGCCCACCACCGGCCTATCGAAAGAAAACACTCCCGGAGCCCGCAGGGCGTCCTCGAATGGCCAGAGCGGTGCCGGAACCGGCAGCGGGACCGGCAATAACGCGGGATCCGGAGCCGGCTCTACCGGGGAGGCCCGCTTTGCCGGAGGCCGGATGGGCAAGCCGCGCTATCCCTCGGAAGCCCGGCGCAACGGCCAGCAGGGCAAGGTTACCGTTTTCTTCACCGTGGATGAGCGCGGCAACGTGGTGAACGCCTCCATCCGCAGCGGCACTCCCTATCCGCTTCTCAATGAAGAGGCGCTGCGCTGCGTCCGCACTTGGAAATTCCGCGCCGGAGCGCGTGCCAGTGCGACCAAGCCGATCGTTTTCCGTCTGAATTGATTCCATGCTCCTCGCCAACGCTGTCCTGAAATTCTTCCACGAAGGGGGCTGGGTCATGTGGCCCGTGACCGCCACTTTCTTCCTCGCCGTCTGCGTTCTCCTGGAGCGCTCGATCTGGTGGATCTCCTGGAGGAAATCCCTGCGGCCCGACCAGCAGGAGCAAGCCCGCGAGGCGCTCGGCACCGGACACTTCGGCACCGCCTGGCAGCTCGGAGAACAGGCGAAGGATCCCTTCCTGACCAATCTCAACGAGGGGATGTCCCACGCCCACACCTCCATGCTCGCGGCAATGCATATCCACGCCACGCAATGGATCGAGAAATCCGAAGCGCGCATGTGGGTGCTCGGCACCATCATCACGCTGGCCCCGCTGCTCG
The DNA here is from genome assembly GCA_946885645.1 of uncultured Haloferula sp. Next base: position 6,982 of record CAMPGU010000194.1, on the reverse strand, counting down.
GCCTGCTCGGCACCGTCGTCGGCCTGATGGGGTCCTTCGCCACGCTGGGTGACGAGGAACTCGGCGTGACAAAGGTGACGGGCGGGATCGCGGAAGCGCTCATCGCCACCGCCTGCGGTCTGGCGATCGCGATCGGCTGCCTGCTGCCCTACAATTACTTCCGCAAGCGCGTTTCCTCTCTGCGCGCCGCCTTCGAGCGCTGGATCAATCACGCCGAACTGCTCGTCCAGTCCGCGAAAGCCCACGGGCACGATCTGGAGGCCTTTGCCGCCGACCGCCATCTTTCCAACAAGCGCTGACGCCCGCGATGCCGGTCAAACTCCAGAGCAGCGGCGGCGACGACCACGAGGAAGACGCACGGATCGAGATCGTGCCGCTGATCGACATCATGTTCTTCCTGCTGGCCAGCTTCATGATGGTCAGCCTGAGCATGACCCAGATCCACCGGGTCAACGTGAAGCTGCCGACCGCGACCGCTTCCGAGCGGGAGCAGAAAGCCCCGCCGATCCATCTGGCCGTCGATGCCCACGGGGTGATCACCTGGGATTCGGCGGTGGTGACCCCCACCGAAATCACAGACCGCCTTCTCGCGCTGCCGGTCACTCCGGACACGAAGGTGCTCATCGCCGCCGATGCCGCCTGTCCTCACGGCCAGGTCATTCCGGTGCTGGACGCCGCAAAGGCCGCGAAGGTCGAGAAGGTCGGGTTTGAAACCAAGACTCCCGCGCCGTGACGACCGCCCGCCTGCTACCGATCATCAACGCCACCGGTTGCCTGGTGCTCGTCGGCTTCATCTTCGTCCAGTGGGCCGGAGGGAGCGCCCTGAGCAAGAAATTGCACGAAATGGAGGCCAAGCTGGTGAACGAGGAGAATGCCCGCGTCGCGGCGGAGTTTCACGCAAAGAAACTCCAGCAGGACATCGAGGGCCTGAAATCCTCCATCGACTCCATCCGGAAGGATGCCGAGGCGCATGAGAAGGACCTGGAGGCCAAGTCGGCCGAGGTCACGGCGCTCAACACCGGCCTGCTGGAAGCACAGGGAAAGGTGAAGGAGTGGGAAGAAGCTCTCAAAGTGCGCGATGCGGCCCTCGCGGAGCGGGACACCAAGCTCAAGGAACTGAATGCCAGCCTGATCTCGACCCGGAAACGGCTGGACGAAGCCATCGCCCAACTGAAGAAGGCCGGAGCAAGGTAAAGTGAGGTTTACCGCCGCGGCGTCCGAAGTCCGCATGAAAATCGGAAGCCTACGAAAAAACCCTTAGTTACCTTCCAACCCGCGCCCTTACCCCGGGTCGGAGAATACCCGGTGAGGCTGTTTTATACAGCGGATGAATCGCTTGAGGCAACCCATCCCCCTTAACATGAACGAGGGACCTCCTCCGGCGGCTCCGCCGGGTGTCTTTACAACGTGAGTTGGGAAGCCGCCGGGCCTTTGTTCCAAACGGGTTGCAGCGACAGCTCCGGTCACCGCGGCATTCCAACTCCCGCTTGACAAGGGGGGATGGAGCGAAAGAATTTCTTTTCCCATGCGAATGGAAAAACTCACGGTTCCCCGTCATTTGCTAAGTGCTTTTCTGCTCGCCGCCTCTCCCGTTTGGGTAGGCGCGCAGCAAGCTGATCCTGCTCCGGCAGCGGTCGCACCCGCGGTGCTGAACAAGCTGTTCGAGGAAGCCGAGGCCGCCTTCGCGAAGCAAGATTACGCCACCGCCGCGGAAAAAATTGCCGAACTTCTCAAATACGTCGGGAACAAGAAAGAGGCGTCCACCGAGATGCTCTACTTCAACCTCGGCCTTGCTCACCTGCAGGCGGGGAATCTCGAACAGGCGGAGAAGGCCTTCACCGACTGCATCGTCAAGTTTCCCACCGGCGAATACACCACCCGCTGTTACCTCGGGGTCGGCAAGGCGGCCATGGAACAGGGTGGCGAGGAAAAGCTGAACCGGGCGGTCGAAGCGCTGAAGAAGGCGGCCACGGACCCGCAGTACCGCACCCAGGCGGGGCTTCTGCTCGGACAGGTTTACACCGACACCAACAAGCATGACGAGGCACTGAAGGTTTTCCGCAGCCTGATGGGCTCGGATATCCAGACGCCTGAGCAGACCCAGGCTGCCGTGGAAGTGATCGGGCTACTGGCGGACACCAGCCAGCTCGACGATCTGGTGGCCTATCTCGACCGCCTGCTCAACCAGCCGGGCATCCGCGATGCCATCGCCTGGTTTTCGAATCAGGTGATCGTGAAAGGCGACGAACTGGTAGCGGCGGAAAATTACGACGCCGCGCTCGCGATTTACCGCTCGATCCCGCCGCGCTCCCAAATCCTGCAGATTCAAGCCTCCACGCTCGCCGCGAAGAAAGAGGAACTCGCCAGGCTCGAGCGGATCGCGGCGGCCGAGCAGAAGAAACCACTCGGGCAGCGTTCCAATATCGGGGAGCGGGTCGCGCAGACGCAGGCTTCGGTGAAGCTGACGGAAGAAGCGATCGCGGCGATCGAAAAACTGACGGATCTGGACGCCGCCCTGCTCATGCGCCGCGGCCGCTGCTTCTACTATCTGGACCGGAACGAGGAGGCGCTACTGTGCTTCCGGACCCTGCGGGAAAAGTATCCGGACGCGAAGGACGCCCAATCCGGGGCTTACGCGGAAATCGTGATCTACAACGGCCTGAAGGACACCGCGCAGATCCAGAAATTGGCGAACGATTTCCTGAAGAAATACCCCGATGCGCCGAACGTCGAGCAAGTGGCCACCCTCGCGGGCGAGGTGCTCGTTCAAACCGGCAAGTGGGACGAGGTCCTGAAATACTATCAGGACCTCGAGGTGAAGTTCCCCAACTCGCCCTCGCTCGACCGTTTCATCTTTTTCCAAGGCGTGGCCATGTTCCAAGCCGGGGACTTCGAAGGTTCCGCGGCGCACTTCGAGAATTTCCTCAAAAAGTACCCGGACAACCGGCTGGTGGAAGATGCGACCTACCGGGTCGCCATGGCTTACTTCCTGACCAACAACTACAAGAAGACCCTCCAGTGGTGCCAGGAGTACCTGAACAAGTATCCCGACGGGCGCTACGCCGGGGATATGCTCTATCGCCTGGCCTTCATCGATTTCAACGACAAGGAGGAAGACCAGTCGCAAAATATCATCAAGAGCCTGGGGGACTATCTGGAAAAGAAGCCGGAGGATCCGGCCGCAGGTTCGATGCTCTGCCTGGTGGCGGATACCTGGAAGAAGATGACTTCCAACGACGCCGCCACCCTCAAGACCTATGAGGACAACGCGCTGCAGAATTACATCAAAGCCGTCTGGAGCGATAGCCCCGACGACGTGATCCAGTACGCCCTCGAAACCGCTACGACCATCCTGCAGGGCCGCAAGGACTGGGAGGGTCTGGTGAACCTCCACCGGGAATTCCTCCAGAAGCGCCCGGAGCACCAGATGGCGATGATTTCCGCCACCTGGGTGGCCAAGGGCATGGCCCGCCTTGGCAAAGAGGTCGAAGGGGCGCAGATCCTCTCCGAAACCCTCGCAAAAGTGATCGCCGACCCGGCGAAGGAGCAGGTGGAATTCCTCATCGACGAAATCGTCAAGAGCCTCGTCCCCCGCCGCCGCCCGAAGGACCTCGATATCAGGGCCTTGGAGCAGCAGCTCGTGGACATGATGAACAAGGCCGCGGAGGGCAAGGAGAGCGAGGTCACCAACGCCCGCATCTACTATGCCCGCGCCCGCATGATGATGATGCTCAAGGAGCCCGCCATCGCGAGCAGCTACCTGAAGAACATCGCGGAATCCACCGATCCCGAGTTCCTCAGCCCGACCCTGTTGGCAGCTTGCGCGGATATCCTCATGAAATCGGGGGACTTGGACAAGGCCGCGGACATGTTCTCGCGCCTGGCAGGCCGCTTCCAGGATTCCCCCTTCTCCGATGCCGGCCCGGTGGGGCTCGGTCAGATCGCCTTGGCACGCAAGCAGCCGGAGGAAGCCCTGCGGATTTTCAAGGAGGCGCTTGAAAGCAATACCGGCACCTCCCGCTTCAAGGAAGCCACCATCGGCAAACTCGAAGCTCTCACCGCCCTGGGTCGGATCGAAGAGGTGGAGAAGCTCGCCGACGAGATCATCAAGGACCGTTCCTTCAAGGGCGGTCCCGCGATTCCGAAGGCCTACATCCTTTGGGCCGATGCCGAGCGCATGAAGGCACGGGACCTGCCCTCCTCGCAACGCATGGAAACCCTCAAAGTGGCATACGCCCGCTATGAGCGCGTATGGCGGGCCTACCAGCGGGAGACGGAGCTTTTCGCCAGGGCCCTCTGGGGCAGCTACGAAGTCGCGAAAGATCTCGGCAATACCGAACTCCAGCAGCAATGCCTGGTGGCATTGGCCGAGAACCCGAAACTCGAGAACACCGAGGAAGCCAAGAAGGCGAAAGAACTCCTCAATTGATGCCGGACTGATGAAAAACCTTTTTCCGACCGGCTGGTCCGGTGCCCTTTCCTTCGCTCTCCTTTCCCTCGCCGGCAGTTCCCTGCAAGCCCAGGAATCCCCCAGGATCGTCTTTAGCAACGGTCGCGGCATTCCCGTGGACGCGCTGGCGATCGAGGGCGGCAAGTTCGTGGTCAAGAAAGACGCCGACGGCGCGGTCTCCGGGCAGTCGCTTCCTTTAGGAGCCGCTTCCCATGTCTCGGGCGAAAAACCGGCGGCGATCAATCAGGCGATCGCCTTGGTCCTGACGGAAAAGCCGAAGGAAGCCCTGGAGCTCCTGGAACCGGTGCTGGCTGCCCAGAAGGCATCCGCTGCCGTGCCGGGCAACTATTGGGTCGAGGCGGCGAGGGCCGCGCTCTACGCGAACTCTCTCTACAACGAACCGGCCAAGGCCGAGGCGCTGGGCAAGGCGATTTCCGATGCCACCCCGGCCCAGGGCAACGATCCCTCCATCCGGCTTGGCAAGGCGATGGCCCTGCCAAGAAGCGTGAAATCGACGGATCGCATCGGAGCCTTCGGCGACCTCGTCTCGGACGATTTGCCGGCCGAGATCAGCGCCATCGCCTCCTACTTCCGCGGCAAGCTGCAGCAAACCTACGAAAAGGAGCCCGAGGCCTTCGAGTCCTTCCTCACCGTCGGCTGCATTTACCCCACCGGCGGCATCATCACCACCAGTGCCGCCGAACTGAGTGCCGCCGAGATCCTCAACAAGCGCAACCGCCGCGACGAAGCCTTGGCGCTGCTGACCTCCGCCGCGCGCGGAGCGAAGGGCACGGCCATCGGCGACGAGGCCGCCAAGCGTGTGGAAAGCCTGAAATGAAATAAAGAAAGCGTTCCTGTCTCCCCGATCTGAAAACTCTCAAGAAATCGATAAGCTACATGAAAAAGACCATCCAGGCAGCCGCCGCTGTCGCCCTCCTTGTCCCCATGACCGCCTTCGGTGCGGAAGCCGCTGCAGGCGAAAAGAAGACCCTGATCGACACCTACATCGAAGGTGGCTGGGTCATGCACATCCTGCTGTTGTGCTCGATCGCGATGGTCTGGCTTATCATCGACATCTGGATGCGCACCAACCGGCCGAAGATGACCCCGCCGGAGGACGTGTCGGCCGCGCAGGATCTCTTCCGCGCCGGTGACTACGTCGGGGCGTATCAAGCCATGAAGGCCGCCACCAGCCCCTTCGCCGAGGTGACGCGCGCGGGTCTGGGCTCGATCGGCTATGGCAAGGACGCAACCGAGGAAGCGATTTACTCCACGGTGGACAAGGTCAACTCCACGCTCCAGACCCGGATCAACTACCTTTCCGTGATCGGGGTCTGCGCCCCGATGATCGGTCTGCTCGGCACCGTCGGCGGTATGAAGGGTGCCTTCGGCAGCCTCGGTTCCGCCGGTCTTTCCAGCGGCGTGGGCGAACTGGCCGGCCACATCGGCGAGGTGCTTGTCGCCACGGCGACCGGTCTGCTCGTCGCGATCCCGGCGTTCATGGCTTTCTACTTCCTGCGCAACAAGCTGCAGGGAGGCATCCATCACCTCCAGGAAACCTCCGAGCGCCTGTTCCGCAACGCGCCCTACGAGTATCTCCAGAACACGGACGTGGGCCAGGAAGAGACCTACGCCGCCCTGCCGAACTGGATCGACGCCCCGGAAGGCTGAGGCCAGCGCCACCCTTTTTACAAAACAACCCTAATTAACTGATCTCATGGCCGGTGGAGGTGGAGGAGGAGACGGGGAACCGGAGTTCCAGATCGCTCCGATGATCGACGTGCTGCTCGTGCTGCTCGTGTTCTTCGTCATGATTACCTCCGCCGAGGTGCTCAAGGTCGATAAGAACCTCACGCTGCCCGTTTCGCCGAACGCGAAAAAGCGGGAGCCGGAGATGGCCAAGCACGAGATGGCGGTGAACGTCCGCTACGACGCAGCGACGAACAAGGGCGTGCTGGTTCTGGACGACATGGTTTACAACGATTGGCAGGAGGTCATGCCGATCCTGCAGGAGAGCAAGAAGCGGGACGAGAAGCTCCGGGTGGTGGTCCGGGGCGATGCCGCGGTGCCTGCCGGGGAAATCCAGCGCGTGATGACCCTGATCGGCGAGGCGGGCATTTCCGACATCGCCTTCGCTTCCTCCAACAAGTGACACGACCGTGAAAAAGAAACGCAGTCACAAGCGGAAACACTCCTCGGAAGTGAACCTGGGCTTCCAGATCGCGCCGATGATCGACGTGGTTTTCGTCATTCTCCTCTTCTTCATCGTCCAGGCGGGCGATATCCAGGTGGAGAATTCCCACGTCACCCAGCTCCCCGGCAGCGTGGAGACGAGCGACGCGGTGAGCCTTCCCGATGAGATTTCCATCGTGGTGGAGGACGACGGGCAGGTTTACCTGAACGACGAGCCGATGGACACGCCCGAGGAGAAGAACCTCCCCCAGCTTGCCAGCACGCTCAACGGCTTGCGGGAAAGCTCCGATGCCACCGGCGCGAAAGTGCTGGTAACCATCTACGCCAACGAACTTGCGC
>CAMPGU010000193.1 GCA_946885645.1 uncultured Haloferula sp. | reverse complement strand
GCCCTGGCCCTGGGAACGATAGCCGCCCCCTCCGCCGCCGCCATTTCCTCCGCGTCCCCGCCCGCCGCCGCCCGGGGAGCGCAGATTGGACTTGGCGGTGGCAGCGCTACGGAAACCGCGCGCGTGTTTATCGGCGAGGTCCTCGACGTGCCAGCGATGGTCGTCCCAGCGGGGGATCGAGTTGCGGATGATCTTTTCGATGTCGCGCAGGAATTCGAGTTCCTCTTCCGAGCAGAAGGAGACCGAGCGCCCTTCGGCTCCGGCGCGGCCGGTCCGCCCGATCCGGTGCACGTAGGCTTCCGGTTCGTTCGGGAGATCGAAGTTCACGACTAGGCCCACGTCCTTCACATCCACCCCGCGCGCGGCGACATCGGTGGCTACGAGCACCGGAGTCAGTCCCTTGCGGAAGCGATCCAAGGCCTTTTCGCGCTGGGCCTGCGATTTATTGCCGTGGATGGCATCGGCATGGAAACCGGCGTCGGTAAGTCCTTTCGCCAGCTTGTTCGCGCCGTGCTTCGTGCGGCTGAAAACGATCGTCAGCTTGGCCTCGCTCGCTTCGGATTGCTCCTTGAGCAACTGCTCCAGCAGGGAGCGTTTGTGCTCCTTGTGGACGAAGGCGACTGTCTGGACCACGCGTTCCGCCGTTGTGCTCTGGGGAGCGATGGCGACTTTTGCGGGATCGCGCAGGATCGTCTCGGCCAGTTGGACGATGTTCGGGGCGAGCGTTGCGGAGAAGAACAGGGACTGCCGCTTCTGGGGCAGCATCGCCACCAGCCGCTTCACATCGCGCAGGAAGCCCATGTCCAGCATGCGGTCCACTTCATCGAGCACGAAGAACTCCACTCCGGAGAGATCGAGGGCGCGTTGTTCGATCAAATCCAGCAGGCGGCCCGGGGTGGCGACCAGCACGTCCACACCGCTGCGCATGGCAGCGACCTGGGGATTCTGGCCCACGCCGCCGTAGATCAGGGTCTGGCGGAAGCGGATGTGCTTGCCATAGGTATTGAAGCTCTTCGCCACCTGTACCGCGAGTTCGCGGGTCGGGGTGAGCACCAGCGTGCGGGCGCTCTTCGGCGTCAGCGCGCGCGGGCGCTCATGGAGGGCATGCAGGATCGGCAATGCGAAGCCGGCGGTCTTGCCGGTGCCGGTCTGGGCGCATCCCAGGAGATCGCGGCCTTCCAGGAGAAGGGGGATCGCCTGTGCCTGGATCGGCGAGGGGGTGGTATATTCAAGTTCGCGCAGGGCGCGATGGAGGGGCGCTGCCAAGGGCAACGCCTCGAACGGAGTCGGGGTCATTTAGTAGGGGGCCTGCCCGCGCGGAGTCCCGGCGGCAGGCGGTGTCGATGAGCATCAGGTAAATCCCCGAACCATCTCTCATCGATGAAGACCGGAAAAGGGTTGGAACCGTCTTTTGGTTCCCGCCGAACGCAGTCGGCGCGGGGAACTATAATCGCAAAGTTTAGCAAAGGCAAGATGAATCGGTGCGGAGGTCTTGTCACGTGGCGGCATCGCCTATATAGGCTCGTACATTCATGCGATTCCTGTCGTGCCTTCCTCGTCTCGCCTGCGTCCTCTTGGCGCTCGCCTTTGCCTCCTGCGGATCCTTGCACCGGGAATTCCGCAATATGAGCATCACCCTGCCCGGATCATGGCAGGAGGCTTCCGCGCCGGTGCCCGGTACCTTTGCAGCCGTGGATGCCTCCCGGGATGGTGTTGATCTTTTAATGGTGATACCGAAGCGCATCTCGATCGATCCTCGAGGATTGAATAGCGCGACCCTCCGATCGCTGGGCGAAACCCTGCAGGAAGGAACAATCGCCGCGATGACGTCAAAAGGTGCCAAGAACGTGAAGAATCTCGGCAGGAGCCACGGTCAATTTGGAGGCGTGCCTACCGTTGGCCAGGTGTTTGGTGCTACCCTCACCTATCGGGACGGACAGGCGGGCGATGTGGTGATAAGCAGCCGCGTTTACCTGACCAAGGGAGAGCTGTACAATGTCAGCCTCCGCGAGTCCGCCGAGAGCCACCGCCAGGATCCCCGTTATTTCGAGAGGCTGATGCAAAGGGCCGTGGTGGTATCCCCGCGGTAGGGGACGACAGGCCCCATGGGAAAACCGGGGTTTTGACAAGTTCTCTCCGTATCTATAGGGAGAGATATGATTTCAGGTACCACTTCCCGGCCCCTCGAATCCGCCCGCTTGCGCCGGCGCATCTTTTATCTCGTCTCGGCGCTTCTCGTGTTGCCGCTTTTCACGGCCGCCGCTCAAGAGGAGGACCAAAAGGCGCCGCAACCGCTGGAGCCGATCGAGATTCCCGGCGACACACCGCCCGAGTTCAAGGATCCCTTCAAAATAAAAGGCCGCTGGATGGAAGCCATCACCGTCCCCGCAGGGAAAGAGAGGGTGAACGAAGCAATCATCATTGGCGATCGCATGAAAAAGAGCTGGCCGACCGTTGTTGTCGCGCCGGGCAGTAACTGGTCGGCGGGGAGGGGTGGTCGCATCGAGCTCTCCGGGGGCAACTTCGTGGCCCGGAAATCGCGGTTCGACAGGCTGCCGATCGAGGTCGATCACGCGTGCCGCTATTTCTTCATCAACTGCGCCTTCGACGATTGCCGCTTCGGCAAGGGAGGCGTCTGGTATGGCGGCGACCTCGCCGGGAAATACTACTTCGAAAGCTGCATCATCCGGAAGACCTTCGCCAATCCCATCAATCTCACCGACACCGGCTTCCGGATCCAGACTTCGGTTTTTGAAAACATCGATCTGCCCTCGATGAACTTCCGCAAGAAGGAGGCGGCGGACTATGTGAACGAGCGCTGGCTCCGCGTGGTCAATTGCCGCTTCGTGAAGTGTACCCTTCCGATCAGCTTCCTGCTTCTCACCCGCGACTGCGTTTTCGAAAACTGCACTTTCATCGAGGATCCGCAGCCGATGGAAGAGCTCACGAAGCTGATAGAGATCGACCTCTACGTGAAGAACAGCAAGTCGAAGATCTCAGCCTATCCTGCGAATGTGATTCTCAATCAGAAGCCGGATACCGCCTTGAAAGACGTGGAGATTCCGACGGCAGCCTCGTTGTTGCCGGCCTTGGAACCTTGAGCGGGAAACCTTTTCGCCCTACCGGGTGAGGCCGTCCCTGACCGGGCAAACGGCAGGGATTGCTCCCGTGTCGAAATCGACACGGGAAAGATGAGCCATGCGACCGTGGGCGCATGCTACATGCTGGGTGCGGATTGTTTGAATCTCTTGAATATCCATGAGAATTGACATCGTTACAGATACCTTCGCTCCTGACGTCAACGGCGTGGCCATGACGCTCGGTCGGCTCTGCGACGGCTTGCGCCGCAGGGGCCATCTGGTTCATGTCATTCGTACCGGCGAAGTCGGTGGCCGCGGCGAGACGGTGACGGCCTCGGTGCCGCTGCCGGGCTACAAGGAGGTGCGGGTCGGTCTTCCGGGCCGCTTCAAGCTGCGCAAGCGCTGGACGAAGCGCCGCCCGGATGCCGTCTATGTCGCGACCGAGAGCCCTCTCGGCAACTCCGCCATCAAGGCGGCTGGTGCCCTGGAGATCCCCGTGGCGGCGGGCTTCCATACCAATTTCCACCAGTACATGGAGCAGTATCGCCTGGGCGGTCTCCAGCCGGCCGCGATGGCCTATCTGAAGCGCGTGCACAATCGCGCCGATCTGACCATGGCGCCCACCTCGGACGTCGTGGACATGCTCCGGCGGGAAGGCTTCAACAACGTGCGCCTGCTCGGCAGGGGAGTGGATACCACCTTGTTCCATCCCGCCCGGCGGGATGCCTCCCTGCGCGCGGCATGGGGTGCCCGTGCCGAATCGCCGGTTGCGATCATTGTCGGCAGGGTGGCAGCGGAAAAGAATCTTCCTTTCGCGATGGAGTGCTTCCGGAAGATGCGCGAGCGGATGCCCGATCTCCGCTGCGTGGTGGTGGGCGACGGCCCCATGCGCGAGAAATTGCAGGTCGAGCACTCTTTCGTCCACTTCGCAGGGATGCAGACGGGGGAGGATCTGGCCCGTCATTACGCCTCCGCGGATATCCTCCTCTTTCCCAGCGAGACCGAGACTTTCGGAAATGTCCTGCTGGAAGGGATGGCGAGCAGCCTCGTCACGGTGAGCTTCGACTACGCGGCATCCGCCCGGCACGTGGAGCACGACCGGAACGGCCTGAAAGCGCCGAAGGGGGACTGGGAAAGCTATAAGGGGGAGTGCTTGGCCGCCCTCCAGCGCTGGCGCGACGATTCCTTCAGGGCCCGTGCGAGGTCTTCCGCAGAGACCCTCGGCTGGGATCAAGTGATCGAAGCCTTTGAGAACCACCTCCGCGAAGCCTCCGAGACCCGCGGCCCGGTCACCCTGACCCTCAAGGAGCGCAAGAAACGCCCGAAGCGGAACTTCCGCACCATCTTCCTCTCCGACATCCACCTCGGCACGGCGGACGCGAAGGTCCACGAGGTGATCGACTTCTTGAAGCACACGCGCTGCGAGAAGCTGGTCTTGAACGGCGACATCGTGGACGGCTGGGCGCTCAAGCGGGGAGCGAAATGGCGCAAGCGCCACAGCCGCTTCATCCGCACCGTGCTGAAGAAAATGGAAAAGGACGACACCGAGGTCGTCTATCTGCGCGGGAACCACGATGACATCCTCGAGCGCTTCCTTCCTCTGGGTTTTGGAAAGCTCCAGTTCGTAAAAGAGCACATCCACAAGGGCGTGGACGGAAAACGCTATCTGGTGGTGCATGGGGACGGCTTCGATTCCGTCTCCACGAACCACAAATGGATCGCGGTTCTCGGTGCCGTCGGTTATGATGCCCTGCTCTCCGCGAACCGCATCTACAACCGCTACCGCGCATGGCGGGGGAAGGAGTATTATTCCGTGAGCAAGGCGATCAAAGCCCGCGTGAAATCCGCCGTGAATTTCGTGGGCGAGTACGAGCTGCAGCTCCAGGAGTTCGCCCGGCGGAAGGGCTGCGACGGGATCATTTGCGGTCACATCCACACGCCGGAGGACAAGCAGGTGGGTGAAATCCGCTACCTGAATTCAGGCGACTGGGTCGAAAGCCTTACCGCCATCGTGGAGCATCACGACGGTCGCCTGGAGTTGGTGCATCATGAGCAGTTCATGGCGGAGCTCGCCGCCGAGGTCCGCCCCGAGCGTGCCGGTCCGGCCATGAACGCGGAGATCGTGCTTTCGGCCTGAGGCTAGCCGTCCGCCGGCAGATCAGGTTTCATTTCCGCGACCAGGACACGTCATCGCTCCTTTTCTTCCTCCCTGGCCTGATCGCTGCCGGGTGGGGGGATGGAGACATCTTTTTCCCGCGGGAACCCGTCGCCGACCGGTCCGGGAACCGGAGTTTCCGGCTTTTTTGCCTGCCCCTCGTCTTCTTTCGGTTTCGCAGCCATCCGCCACGATGCGCCGCTTTTTCGCGCAGTCCAATGCCGGAACAGAAAATGAAACCGATGCGCGACCCCTGCAATCGGCAACGCCAGGGGGGTGAAGCCGCGGAGTTATGCAATTCGTTTTTCCCGGGCCTGTTGAAAACGAGAGGCTTGGGCCTCAGCACGGCGCGTGCTCCAGCTCATCTACGGCAGGCAATGCCGCCCGCCTTTTAACTGTCAAAGTCATGAACGCGACCCAAGAATGCGCGGAGACGTGCAACAGCCTGCTGCGCGGGGAACTTTCCGCTATCGAGACTTACACACAGGCGATGGGGCAGTTCCACTCGGAAACGGAACGCACCGCTCTCCAGGCGATCCGGGCGGACCACGCCAACAGTGCCGCCCGCCTGTGTGACCATCTCGTGGAGATGGGAGCCGTTCCGGCTACGGATTCCGGGCCATGGGGCGCCTTCGCGAAGGCGGTCGAAGGAGCCGCCGGCATGGTGGGGGAAAATCCCGCCTTGGCGGTGCTGGAGCAGGGGGAAGAGCACGGGATGAGGGACTATGAGGCCGCCATGAAAAATCCCGAGGTGATGGACGAGATCAGAGCCGTCATTCGGGATCATCTCCTACCACCTTTAGGCGAACACATCGCGGCATTGCAGCGCCTCCGCGACCTGTGACCGGGCTGTCGGAAAATTTCACCCTGCCTGTCCCGATCCGTCCTTCCCGCCCGTCGTTCATGTGAAGGCTCGATAGCCGAAGCGGAACCGAACAAAGCCATGCTTTCCAAAATCACTCCCTGCCTGTGGTTCGATCACCAGGCCGAAGAAGCCGCCCGCTTTTACACCGGCATTTTCAAGGACTCCAGGATCACCGATATTGCCCGTTACGGCGAAGCCGGCTATGAGCAGCACGGTCGCCCCGCCGGATCGGTGATGGTCGTTGCCTTCGAGCTGGAGGGGCAGGCGTTCGTGGCGCTCAATGGCGGCCCTCATTTTACATTCACTCCCGCGATTTCATTGCAGGTGGATTGCGCGAGCCAGGACGAGGTGGACTACTATTGGGAGAAGTTGTCCAAGGGAGGAGCTCCGGAGGCTCAACAATGCGGCTGGCTCGCCGACAAATTCGGCCTTTCCTGGCAGATCGTCCCCACCATCTGCAAGGAGCTGATGAGCGACCCCGGCGACTCCTGCTCCCAGCGCGCCTTTGCCGCCATGATGGGCATGAAGAAGCTGAACATTGCGGAGCTAAGGCGCGCTTACGAAGGATAGGCCGTCTCCCAAGGGGCAACCGCTACAAGAGCGCCTCCACCAGATCGCAGGTCTCCGCCATCCAGCGCGCAGACTCGAAGCGGCGGGAAAGCTCCACCGCCCGTTGCTTCACCTGGGGATTGTCCAGGATCTCCTCCAGTGCCGCGGCGATCCGCCTCGCCTTGAAGCGATGGGGGTGAAGCCCGGTACCGACGCCGAGATCGTGAACCCGGCTCAAGGTATCGAGCTGGTCATGGGCCATCGGCTGAACCAGATGGGGGATACCGGCCTGAAGCGTCTGCGCGCAGGTGCCCACTCCGCCGTGATAGGCCAAGGTGGCGGCACGGGGGAGCACCTGGCTGAAAGGCGCATAGGAAAAGTGCCGGATCCCCGGCGGAAGACCGGCAGGGATGGTGTTGGCGAAACGGCTGAGCAGCACGCCGCGCCTTCCCAGCAGCTTGAGCGCCTTCACCGCCTCGCCGAAGAAGTCGTGGCCCCGGTCCATCGCGGTGCCGGGGGTGAAGATCACCGGCGGATCCCCGTCATCCAGGAAATGGTCCAGCTCGTCCGGTAACTCCCGTAGGCCCGCCTCGTCGAAAAGCGGGAAGCCGGTCATGCGGGTTTGCGGCGGCCAGTCCGGTTGTGGCGGGCCGAACCACTCCGGAAAAAGCGCGATCACCCGGTCCGGCGAATGCCAGCCCCGCAGCATCCCGCGCATGGGCGACAAGCCCTGCGACTCCCTGAAACGGTTCCAAGCCGGCAGCACGTGGTAATCGACCACCTTTCCCGCGGCCCACCATTGGAGGGTTTTCAAGCGGCGCGGCGCCCATTGGGGCACCGGTGCCCCGTGCAAGACCGGCTGACGATGGCTGCTGACGAATAGCGAGGGGGCCAGATGCACCGTCGCCAGCGGGATCCCCAGCAGCTCCCGCGCGGCAAAAGTTCCCCAAGCGAGCGAACTGGCGAGGATGACCGTTTCCCCGGGGACGTGGAGCTTCTTCGCCGTCTCCAGGATCATTCCGTAGGAGGGGTTCACCGCGCTGCGGATTACCGTGGCGAGCGCCTTGCGCGGGTGCCACAGGTGGGGATCTCCCTGTACCTGCTCGAAGTCCTCCACCGTGCCCAGCGGCCGGAAACCCAGTCCTGCCCGCCTCACCAGATCCTCGAAGAAGGCACTCGTGATGACGA
>CAMPGU010000192.1 GCA_946885645.1 uncultured Haloferula sp. | reverse complement strand
GCCGTGCGGATGGCGGCTGGGGTAGGAGAGCCGGGTCTGAAAGGGGATGGCTTCAATGAGTTCCCGCCCGGACGCCCATAAAAAAGCCGGACCCCGCGAGGAGTCCGGCTTTCGAAAAGGGAAAGGAAGATCAGGCGCGGCTGATGTAGGAGCCGTCCTCGGTTTTGATGATGAGCTTCTCGCCGGGATTGATGAAAAGAGGCACCTGCACGACCAGACCGGTTTCCATCGTGGCCGACTTGTAGGCGTTGTTAGCGGAATCGCCCTTCACGCCCTCCGGCGAGTCGGCGACGATCATTTCCATCGAAGGCGGTAGCTCGATATCGGCCACGAGACCGTCGGCGAAGAGCAGGGTGTAGGTATTTCCCTCGATCAGGTAATTGCGGACGGTGTCGATGATATCATCGTGCACGGCCACGTCGTCGTAGGTCTCGTTGTGGAGGAAGTGGTAGCCGCTGGAGTCCTTGTAGGAATACTCGTGCGGGATGCGCTCGAGGAGGACCGAGTCCATCGAATCGTTCGAGGTCAATCGCAGGTTGGCGACCTTCTTGGTGGCGACGCTGCGGATCGACATCACCACGTAGGAAGCCATGCGGGGCGGCGTCTTGAGCTCGTGGGAAATCACGACGCAGACGTCGTTGTTGTGGCGGACGGCGTGTCCTTTGCGGAGGTTGATGACGGGCGTGCTAGCCATGGTTGAAGGGCGGGATAGGGCCGGAAGGGGCGGGAAGCAAGTGCGGAGTGCAGTGCGGAGGGGGCGCAGCGGGAAACTGCGAAGCCTTGGGAATCAGGGAAAGGGGGCAGGGAACCTCTAGCGGTCTTGGGGATCGGCCAGGGTTCCTTGAGGAAGGCTCGCCCGCCACGCCGCAGCGGCATCTGGATCCTGCTCGTTCCAGAGGATCTCCAGCCTTTCCGCCGCCGCCTGACGATAACCGGCGTCCTGCATGGTCGCGATCGTCCCCGCCGCTTCCTGGAACTTCTTCTGCCCGATCAGCGCCGGGATCACTGAAGACGCCAGCGCGTCCCGCTGCGGGGAAGGCGGCTGCTCGTCGAACCACTGCAACACCTTGTCGGGATATTTATGAGTCCACTGCGACATCGCATCCCGCATGGGCGCGGGGGTGTCGCGGTTTTCCCCATAGCGTTCCAGCCACCACTCCAGCGCGGGCCGGTCGTATTCGCGGTAAATCGCCGCCGCCACCGCCTTGGCATCCACCGTCGGTCGCTCGGCGGCAGGCACGGCATCGGACTCGAGATAGTCACGCAGCTCATGCAGGTAAGTCAGCATCCCCATCGCATCCTCCTGCGACCATTGCCTGAGCAGATTTTCATTTAGCTCGGCATAGTCGCCCGGACGCCCCGTGGACTTCGCGAACTCCACCAGCCGGTTCCGCATCGCCGGGTCATCGCCATACCGGTAGGCCCAAACCTGCATGAGGCCGCCATCGTCGTAATTCAATTTCGCCGAGGGATCGGTCTTGAGGAATTCGGTGGTCGCCAGCTCGAAATCGCGCTCGACCGCATCCATCGCCGCGAGCCTGCGGAGCTGCTCCTCCATCTCCGGATGCTCGGGCCGCAGCTCGGCCGTATCCAGCCAAGCCAAAGCCGCCCGCGGATCGTCCTGCGCCCAATTGCCGAAGATCTGGCGGGCGAGATCATCCGAGCGGGATGGGTCCCCCTTAGCGAGCACCGCCTTCAGCGCGGCATCCGGATCCTTGGCCATCCACGCGGCACCCACTTTCACAGCGAGCATAGAGGACCCCCCATAGCCCATCGCGGGGGGCTTCAAGCCCGCGAAAACCTCCGCCAGTTCCGCGGCAGAAAGCTTGGCGATGATTGCATCCATCTGCGACTGCGCCTCCCAGTCCATCCGGAGGTTGGGACTTCCCGCCGCGAGCGACTCGAGACGCCGGATGCTGGTGGCCACCAGATCGGCGCGCACCGGTTCCATGCTGCCGCCATCCTTCAGCCCGGCGTCACGCGCTGCCGTCTTGGCCCCGGGTGTGTCGCGATGGAGAATCCCGGACCGGGCTAGGTGCTTGCCGGCCAGCTTGCCGCCGACCGCGAGAAGGATCAGGAAAGCGAGCATCAGGCCGCCTTTGAGCAGGGGCTTAGCGCGTGGCATGGTCTTGGGAAAGGTGGTTGCGGATGTCGATGGGCATGGTCTGCAGCCAGGCCGCGGCGGCGGTGGCGTCGAGCTTCCTCCACGCCTCGTACTGGGTCAGGACTCCCTTTACCCATGGGCTGTTTGAGGATTCACGGACGCCGGGCTGCCAGTCCGAGCGCAGCAGTCCGAGCGAGTTCTTCTTCACCACTTCCGCGACGAGGTCCGCCCGGCCTTTCTGCGAAGCCCAGGCGGCGGCCTTCTCGGGTTCGTTCACGGCCCACTGGGAGAAGTGGGACTGCTGTTCCTCGGGCGTCGCCTTGGCTTCGAACTGCTGCATCCAATCGGCCGTCTTCTCCGCCGCGGTCCTCCCCGCGTAAGTCAGGACTGTTGACCGCACACGGGCGATATCCTCCTCCGGAATCCCGGAGCGCTCCACCTCGCCGATCAACGACCGCGCCGCCTCCGGGTCGTTGTAAGCGAGGGTCCAGCCCAGTTGCCGCAAGTACTGCTGTAGCATCGAAGGATCGGGCAGCGCGGCGAGTTGGGAGATCAGTTTTCGCCGGGCCTCCTCCGTCCCGCTGGCCTCTCCGGCAAGCGCGGCGATCACTCCGTTTCTCGCCACCGGAAGGTCCGTGAGAACCTTCACTGCTTCCGCCGGGCTGCGCAGCGCGAGCATCTTGCCCGCGGTATTCCCGATCGAGTTTTTCACTAACCGTGACTCGACGGTGGCCGCCCAGCGCAGGGCTGCCTCCGGGTCCTGGTCCGCCCAAGCCGTTGCGACGGAGGCAATCGCCATATAGTTTTCGTCATAGGGCGGTTGCGTCGCCTCCCGCGCCGCCGTCTCCGGGTCCATCTGGCCCCAGCGGAAGAAGAGCATGCCGATCAACATCCCGTTGACCTCACGGGCTGGCGTCTGCGGGATCTCCGCCAGGCCCGCCTTCACGTCATCGACCGAGAAGCCGCGGATGATTTCCCAGCACTCCGCGCATTCCCGCGGCGTCGGCTGGCTGCGCCCGGCGCTGTGGCGGATCCGGGTCAGCCGGTCGATCGGCTCGGTCCGGGACTTGGGAGCCATCGCCCGCCGCACCACCGATTGGATCGTCACCGGCCTGCTCCCGGCGGCATCCATCACGTGGCGCTCGGCCCGATAGCCAAGCCATGTGGCGAGCCCCAGCGCGCCGGCCGCGAGGAGGAGTCGGTATTTCCAAGCAAGCATGGGACAAATGAGAAACGGGCGGAGAATAGGGTCATGTTGTCTCCATGGCACGCGACGAATGTTGCGAGAGCCAAGGGAGAGTGTTTTCTACTCTAACTCAACCATTGGGGGCCGGAGGAGAGCAGTCAATCCGAATGCAAGACCCAAGCCGCGCAGCAGCGGGCGGACTCGCGTTTGAGAGGCAGGGTCAATCCACAGCTTGCCTGGACGCCGCGTCCGCGCGCGAAAAAGCCGGAGCAGGCATCAACCTGCTCCGGCCCGTTGAATTCGACTTGGATCGTCTAGCGCGTTGATGCCGCTTCGTGCTGCTCCTCCGCAGCCTCGAGCGCGGCACGCTCCTTGGCAATTACGCGGACGAACTTCTTCAAGCTCGCCGACCAATCGGCCAGCAGCGCCTTCGCGTGCGGGCTACCCGTCTTCTCCGCGTGCCAAGTGACGAGCTGCTTCAATTCCGCGACGTCCTCGGCACGCTGCACGGGCAGGGGAACCACCATCTCGGGATTGATCCGGGAGTAGAAGCGGCCGTCCACGTCATAGACGAAGGCGGTGCCCCCGGACATACCCGCGCCGAAGTTCTTCCCGGTCTTGCCGAGGATGACGACGGCACCGTTGGTCATGTATTCGCAGCCGTGGTCGCCCACGCCTTCGACCACTGCCGTGGCTCCGGAGTTGCGGACCGCGAAGCGTTCGCCCGCGCGGCCGTTTGCATAGAGGTAGCCGCCGGTGGCACCATAGAGGGAGGTATTGCCCAGGATGGTGTTCGTCGCCGGATTGAACTTCGCATCGGGAGACACCTTCACGACGATCTCGCCGGCGGCCATGCCCTTCCCGGTGTAGTCGTTCGCCTCGCCCGTCAGCTCGATCTTCACCCCGGAGACGAGGAAGGTCCCGAGGGATTGCCCCGCGGAGCCGCGGAGCTTCAGCGTGACCGCCGTGTGGCCGTTGAAGCCGCGGTCACCGTGGATCTCGGCGATGCGACCGGAAAGGCGGGTGCCGATATTCCGGTCCGTATTCACCACGTCGTAGCTCAGCTCGACCGGCTGGCGGTCGGGCAGGACCTTGATGGCTTCCGCGATGGCGTCCGGGGTGGAGGCGGCACCGTATTCCGGCGTCTCTTCGGGGATTTCCCCGGTGCCCACCGCTTTCGCCAGATCGCGCAGCACCTGCAGGTCGAGCGGCGTCCGGGAGATTCCGTCGTTGCGCTCCTTCGCGCAGATGCGGGAAATCGAAGATTCCTCGACCCCGTGATGCTTCGCCAGGTCGGGAACCACGTCCTTCAACACGGGGCCCAGGTCGATCAGGTTCGCCTTCGGGTGGCCGGGTACCTGGCGCTGGCGGAGGAATTCGGGATGGCCTATCAGCTCGTCCAGCGTGCGGATGCCGAGCTTCGCCATGATCTCGCGAGCTTCACCCGCCACGCCGTTGAAGAAGTTGATCACCATTTCCGGGGTGCCCTTGAACTTCGCGCGGAACTTCGGATCGGTGGTCGCGATGCCGACCGGGCAGTTGTTCAAGTGGCACTTGCGGACGTAAACGCAGCCCATCGCGATCATGGCGATGGTGCCGAAGTTGAATTCCTCCGCTCCCAAGGCTGCCGCGATGATGATGTCCTTCCCGTTGCGCAGGCCGCCGTCGGTACGGACGATGACGCGGTCGCGCAGGTTGTTGAGGAGCAAGGTCTGCTGGGCCTCCGAAAGTCCCAGTTCCCACGGCGAGCCGGCGTGCTTGGTGGAAGAGAGGGGCGACGCGCCCGTGCCGCCATCGTGGCCGGAGATGAGGATGGTGTCCGCACTGGCCTTCGCCACGCCGGCGGCAACGGTGCCGACGCCGGTTTCCGCGACTAGCTTTACCGTCACGCGGGCCCGCGGATTCACTTCCTTGAGGTCGTGGATAAGCTGCGCCAAGTCCTCGATGCTATAGATGTCGTGGTGGGGCGGCGGCGAAATGAGCTGCACTCCCGGCTGCGTGTGACGCAGGCGGGCGATGAGCGCGTTCACCTTCTGGCCCGGGAGCTGTCCGCCCTCGCCGGGCTTCGCTCCCTGCGCCATCTTGATCTCGAGCTCGTCGGCATTGACCAGATAGTGCGCGGACACCCCGAAGCGCCCGGAGGCCACTTGCTTGATCCAAGAGCGGGCAAAATCGCCGTTCGGATAAGGCTTGAAGCGCACCGCGTCCTCGCCGCCTTCGCCGGAGTCGGACTTCCCGCCGATGCGGTTCATCGCGATTGCCAGCGTTTCGTGGGCTTCCGGGGAGAGTGCGCCCAGCGACATCGCGGCGGTGGTGAAGCGGCGGCGGATGCTCTCGACCGGCTCCACCTCGCCGATCGGGATCGGACCGGAAGCCGCGGGCACGAATTCGAAGAGGTCCTTGATCGCCACCGGAGTGGTCTCAAGCTGCACCTTCACATACTCCTCGTAATCCTCGGATTTTCCGCTCTTCACGAAAGTGTGGAAATTCTTGATCCCGTCCGTCGTCCACGCGTGGCGCTCGCCCGATTTGCGGTAGCGGTTGTAGCCGGGATCGCCGAGGTCGAGGGTTTCGCCCGCGGGAACCTGCCTTTCAAAAGCAGCGCGATGGCGGATCAGGGATTCTTCCGCAATCTCCGCGAAGCCGATGCCCCCGACCTTCGACTGCACCCCTGTGAAGGAGAAATCCACCACTTCGCTACCGATTCCGATCGCTTCGAAGATCTGTGCTCCCTGATAGGAGTTCAGCACGGAGATGCCCATCTTGGACATGATCTTCAGCACGCCCTTCTCCAGAGCCTTGGCGTAGTTGGCCATCGCCTTCTCCACGCTGATGCCGTCGAGCTTGCCCTTGCCGGCATCGGCGGCCACGAGTTGGCGCACCGTGGCGAACCCCAGATAGGGGCTGACAGCCGTGGCCCCGAAGCCGAAGGCGCATGAAATCTGGTGGGTGTCCCGGACTTCGCCGGATTCCAGCACCAGCGAGCAGCGCATGCGCTTGCGCACGCGGTTCAGGTGATGGTGCACCGTGCCGGTAGCCAGAATGGCGGGAACCGGCACGCGTTCGGCGGAGGAAGCGCGGTCGGAAAGAATCAGGATGTTGACGCCTTCTTCCACGGCCGCCTCGGCTTCCGCGCAGAGTTCATCCAAACGGGCCTTCAGACCGGCATTTCCCGCGGAAGCGGGCCAGGTGATATCCAGCACGCGGGCCGGAAAGCCGTGTTCGCCCAGATGCTTGATGCGGTCCACCTGGTGCTCGAAGAGGATCGCCGACTCCAGATTGACGATGCGGCAATGCTCCGGCGTTTCATCGAGCAGATTGCGCTCGGGCCCCAAGCCCGCCGAGGCGCTCATCACCGCCCACTCGCGGATCGGGTCGATCGGCGGGTTCGTCACCTGCGCGAAGCGCTGCTTGAAGTAGGTGAAAAGAAGGCGCGGGTAGGTGGAAAGCACCGCGAGCGGAATATCGTCGCCCATGGAGAAGACTGCTTCCTGCGCGCTCTTGATCATCGGCGGGAAAACCATGTCCAGTTCCTCCAGCGAGATGCCGTGGGCGACCTGTTGGCGGGAAAGATCGAGAGCCGAAAAGTCCTCTGCCGGTGCCAAGGCCTCGGGAGAGCAGAACTTCCGCAACTCCAGCCGGTTTTCGTCGATCCACTGGCGGTAAGGCTTCTGCTTGGCGAGCGCCTCCTTGATCTCCGGATCGTTGCGCAGTTTGCCGGTTGACGTGTCCACGGAGAGCATCTGGCCAGGGCCGAGGCGACCCTTGCGGATCACCTTGGCGTCGTCGATGACCACGGCGCCCGCCTCGGAGCCGATGTAGAGCAGGCCGTCCTCCGTGAGCTTGTAGCGCGAGGGGCGCAGGCCGTTGCGGTCGAGCGATGCGCAGATCTTCGTGCCGTCCGTGTAAACGAGACCCGCGGGGCCGTCCCAAGGCTCGGAGAAGGAGCGGATGTATTGGTAGAAGGCGCGGAGATCGTCGGAGATGTCCTCGTCGTTCCGATACGCCGGGGGAACCAGCATGCACATCGCGTGCTCCAGCGAACGCCCGGAGAGCACCAGCACTTCCAGGGCATGGTCGAGCGAGGCGGAGTCCGACTCGTGCTCGTTCATGAGGTCGTGCAGCAGCGCGATGTCGTCGCCCCAGATCGGACTGGAAAAGAACTCCTCGCGGGAGGCCATCCAGTTGCGGTTGCCCTCCACGGTGTTGATCTCGCCGTTGTGGCACATCATCCGGAAAGGCTGGCCAAGCGGCCAAGCCGGGAAGGTGTTCGTCGAGAAACGCTGGTGGTAGAGCGAGATCGCCGTCTGGAAATCCGGGTCCTGCAGATCGCAATAAAAGGCGCGCAACGCGGCGGGCATCGCCAAGCCCTTGTAAGAGATGAGGCGACTCGAAAAGGTCGGCATGTAGAAGCCGTTGACATCCTTCGTCTTCCGCTCGATTTCCCGGCGGCAGAGGAAGAGCTGGCGCTCGTAATGGTCGCCATCCCAGCCCGCGGGCTTCTTCAGCAGCAAATGCTCGATGTGCGGGCGGCTTGCCAACGCGCTCTTGCCA
>CAMPGU010000191.1 GCA_946885645.1 uncultured Haloferula sp. | reverse complement strand
CATCTCGATTCCGGTGCGCTCGATCCGGTGGAAGAGCCGCTTCGCCCGGCCGATGAAGTAGAGATAGAAAAGGTAGGCGGGGATGGCGATGATCAGCCCCACCGCAGTGGTCACCAGAGCGGCCTGCACCCCGGAAATGACCTCCGCAGGGCCCGCGAAGCCGCCGCGTTCGCTCATGCGCTGGAAGGTCTCCGCCAAGCCGAGCACCGTCCCCAGCATTCCGGTCAGGGGCGCGAGCAGCGCCACGGCCAGGATCGCGCGGAGGTTTTTCTCGATCCGCGGCACCTCGAGCTGCCCGGCTTCCTGCGCGATATCCCGCAGGTCCGGCCGCTCCATCGGGTGGCGGAGCAGCACGGAATGAGCGACGCGGGCCACCGGCCCGGGCGCCCGGGCCGCCTCGTGCATCGCCTCCACGTAGGCTTTCCGCCGGACGTGGTTCGAGAGCCCCACCAGCAAGTCGCCCACGTTGATCCGGGCGCGATGGAAGAAAAACAAGCGCTCCACGACGAAAACGGCACCGAAAAACGCGAGCACCGCCTGGAGCCACAGGATCGGGCCCCCGTTCTCAAGAAGTCCCGATGGGTCGAGGAAATCGGTCGGCATGGCGGCGAGCTATAAACTCTCCCGGACCATCTGGCCAGTCCGATGAAAGAAATGGGCGGAAGGAGATGCGCTTCGTTTGGCCAGCGGAGGGACCACGGCTTTCCGGAGGCGGACACCCGTTGGAAGATTACTTCAAGGGAAACCCCTCAAAGCAGTCCGCCGCTTGGATACAATAAGCCACCCGGCAGAGAGAAGGAGCAGCGCGGAGGCAATCAGCGTGGGCACGAGCGGAAAGGGCCGCTCTGCTGGAACTTCGGCCTTGGCGGGGGGCTCATTCTTCTGCTCCCGGATCGGCGGCGGGGCGGACGTGACTCGCGACTCCTCCACCGGCGGTCTCCCGGTCTCTTTCGGCTTGGTCAGGTAATGCACGGTGCTATCTCCTTTGAACTGAAAACCCCGGGTTCCTGCTTTCACCTGAGCATACCAGAGTTTCCATGTCTCCACATCGTCATGGGAATAAATCATGGGCTCCTTGGGCACCGGCGGCTTTTCAAGCATCTGACCCAATGCAACCGCCGCCATAATGTTGTTCGCCGGAGAATCGACGTAATCTTGCCCTGGCTCCAACGGTGGCGGCCGGTCTTCATCGTCGTTCAAAAATTCACCTAGCACGCGCACTATTCCCGGATGAGGAATATGGCGCATGGTGGCAAAATATATATCGCGATAAAGATCATAATCACCTTTCCTGCCCCTCTCGCGCATAGATAATTTAATCTCCTTTATCTTATTTTCAAAAAATACGTCGATCTCTACAGTGCTGGTTAGCTCCTCGCGAGCCATGTCATAGATCATTTTTTGATCCTCGGACATATTTTCTCCATATCGACCCAAAGTTCTTAGAGAACTCGAAAATTTTTCGATTTTCTTCTCCTTTTCGAGTGATCGCCACATTTGCATCTCCTGGCGCTTTCTTTCCAGCCATGTATCGGGATCCTCCTTTGTTTCAGCCCCCAATGCGAATGATAAAACAACCACTCCAATGATCATCGATTGAATATTCATCGTCCTATCTTTGGTCGGGAAAGTTCTGCATCCACACCTCCGCGGCATCCCATTCACCTTTAACTATCAGCGCACCCGGATCGGACCTGCGAATATTTAAACCACCAATCATCAGGCGATCCTCATGATTGGTTCCGGGCAGAGGAGCCGGGCCGCCTCCCTGATCTGGATGTCCCATCCCCATAATAACGTGTCCGATTTCGTGTGCATAAGTGTGTTTCAGCTCAGCCACCGGATCAGCAGCTAAATTCCAATCGCCATCGATAAACACCGCGTTGGAATTCTCGCCCCGGCGGCTTGATCCCAACGCTACTGTCGTAAAGAGAAGCTCTCCATCATATGGAACGACACCAATGATCGTCGCCCCTCCGAGGAGATACACGTTAATATCGCTTCCCGGGTCTCGGAAATGGGAATGGATGATATTCTCTTCGTAAGAGAGAACGCCTCCGGCAATTTCAAGCCTCCAATCTCCAGGTCCGAAGCGATTGGAACCGGGTACTCCATAGTGAGCAGGGGTTCCCTTATCCCATTCCAAATCATGGTATTCGCCTTGATCAGAAGGGTTCATCGTTACGGTAAAAGTGGCATTGATCTGAGGCCCGTAAATCGAGTCTAGATGATTCTTGATCTGAACTCCCGTGAGCCTGTCGTCGGGCCAATTCCGGCTGACAAGGTTTCCCTGCGCATCCTTAATGATCGAGGCAATCTTGTGCACGGTCACCCGAATATCGCGCTTTTTCATCACCTTGATGCCGACGGGATAGGTCCGCGAGGTCACGGTGCCGAGCTTGACCGTCACGTCGTGGTCCCCGCTCGTCGCGCCTGCCGGGGCGGAGACGGTGATCTGGCTTGAGTCCGCACTTATCGTCGCTGGCGCGATCCCGGCAGCGGCGGTAGACAGGTGCAGCGGGCAGGTGGCACAGGCGGTGGAGCGGATGCGGACCGTATTCTCCCCGCCCGCGGGAGCCATGATCCAGTGCTTGTCCGCCACGCCGGTGCCGGGGCCGGGGCCGGTGTTTTTCACGGTCACGGAGATGGAATCGACACCGGTTTCCTTTACCACGTCTTCCAGATAAAACGGCACCCCCAAGGCATGGGTCCTCACGGTGCCGGTCCCCGAATCATCGTCGCAGCTCGCGAGGATATTCCCCAAGGAACTGATGTCGCCCAAATCGACGATCGGCACCTGCCAGTTGCCGGGGAGGCCTGGGGCGGCTTGTGCCAGCGGCAGGGAAAAGCCATTGGACCAGATCAGTGGCTTATTCGTGCTGCTCATGATCGCCCATCCTTGGTCGCTCATGTCTCTGGCACCTTTCAGGACTTCGGATTCGCTCCACTGGCTGTTCATCAGAGAAAGCGGGTCCAAAATGCCGTTCCCGAAGGCGAAATATCTTTTTCCGGGACCCTCCACCATGCGCGGCCGGTAAGCCTCCGCCGCGATTTCCGCGCCACCCGTCTTGAGGATCGTATTCCCACCGTTCTGATAGTCCCGGCCCCAGAATGTGCCCGTATCCCTCAAATTCGTCGCCCAAGGCGGGGCGACCGCGTGTGAAGGGGCGGAGCCAACTGTCGCGGGGAGCGTCCACCTCTCGTTGACACCGGCTCCCACCTGATATTGGCGCGGAGCCTGAGTCTCGCCCGGATCATCCCAAGTAAGCGGGACGGACAGTGCGAAGAAATTTCCAGCGGCGTCCAGCAGGGTCCCCGCGTCGAGCAGGCCGTAGAGCATGTCGTACCCGGCCTGAGCGTAAACCTTTCCTGCCGGGGTCGATACTTCAACAACACTCGGCGATCCGTTCCAGCCTGGCCAATGGACGATCACCGGGCATTCCGGGTTGCCGTCCTCATCGAAATCCGCCCGGGCCGTTCCAATAATCTGACCAGCCGAGTTCATCCCCTTCGCCTTGGCGAGGGCGATGGAGCCTTGCGAGTTCAAGGTGTGGTAAGAGCCCCCCACCCACACGCCCTCCTGAAATAGCACGGCACCCGTGTCCGTGACATGGATGGCGCGTCCTTCCGGGGTCATAGGGGACGGTGCTCCGGCGAGCTCGAAGAGGGCGTATTTCGGGGACGGCCCGCGCCTCCAGTCGATTTCCGGATGGTCCTGATCAACATCGTCTTGGTCCACCAATCCGTCCTTATCGGTGTCCCTCTGCTCGGCATCGTTGACGCCGTCTTCGTCCGCATCGGCCTTGAAGGGATCTCCCAGTTCTTGATCTGGATGCGCCGGATCCGCCGCGGTTTCGAATTCCGACCAATCCGGGGTGCCGTCGTGATCGGTGTCCACGCTCCAGTCAGCGCGAATCCGCCAAAACCGTTTGGAATCCGACGATTCGGCGGGCGCCGGCGTATTTCTGGCGAGCGCCGCGGCATTTGCCACTGCGAGATTCATGTCGTCGAAATGATCTTGCAGCACGGTGAACATAACGGCGTCTTTCGCACCCAAGGGCGGGTTCTCAGCCGGAGGGGCCGTAGTATTGCCCGGATGCCAGATGAAGAACTCATGATCGTCATACCGTTCGGCAAAGAGAGGGATCGCCTGCCAATCCTGATGCATTTCCGCCTCCAGGAAGACCGAGACTGCCGTGCCATCGTCGAGCGACGGCCAGGATACGACGGTTCCTCCCTCCGCGCCTGAAGAGCGCTGCATCCTCAGGGCGGCGAAAGCAACCGGAGGACCGATCGGCGCAGGGGGATCCCCCGGACCGGGCGGTGGCGGTGGAACCGCTTCCCGAACAGGAATCGCGAATTCGTATCCCATCCCGTAGGTCTCCGACTCGGTGGACCACTCCGCAAGATCGTCCGAAACCTCGACCCGATAGTCCACACCCGGAATTGTTTCAAAGATAAGACACTTTTGAATGGAACCATCGGTTGCGGGGATTTCTTCCAATCGGTATTCCGGTAAAAGATCACGAGCCAGTGCGAGTGCCGCAAAAGGTAACAGCAGCATTCCCGCAATTATGGGAAGGGTATGGCAATTTTTCATCGGGAAGGCAACGGAATAGGAGCTTCCGCAGAGGAGGCTTTTGTAAACTTACAATCTCCTATCACCAGAGAAAGGTTTCGCCTACAAGCTGGATGCGGCATATCGCGCAAAATTCACGCTTCATTGTAGTGCGAGGAGGCGTCGATTTTCCGTTCTAAGTTTCCCGCTATTTCCGCGGCTAGCGTGTCACTCGGAGGGGAACTACCTCTTCGCCATCTGCCGGCGGAAAAGGGGCACGAACTCGGCGTCGATCCAGGCGAAAGCGGCGTCCAAGCCCTGCTCGCGGTAAATGCGCCCGATCTTCGCTTCGACCGCGGTCGGCGCGCCGAAAGCGCTCAGGAAATCGTTCGAGGTCAGGCGGGTGAACCATTCACCGTCCATCGAGCCGCGCTCGCGCAGCACCCAGGTGCGGGCAAAGAGGGCCAGCACGGCATCCCCGATCCACGCCAATTCGCGTTCGATCCGGATTTCTTCGATCTTGTTCATCTCCCCGGCAGCCTGCCGTCAGGGGGTCGGACGGGCCAGCTTTTCCATCCGCTGGCGCTCGAGTTGCTCGCGCAGGCGGGATTCGGAGTCGGCGCTCCAGTAGCCGGGCTGCAGCTCCATGAAAACGCTGGTGTAGGGCAGGGCCGTGGTGGTGCGGATAACCAGCACCTCGAAGCTCTTGGTGGTGTCCTCCATCAGCGTCATCAGGGACTGCTGCTCCAGCTCCGTGGTTTCATGGGCATGGAGGGCACCGCGCAATTTCGAGCGGAAATCCTCGATGCCCGGCGCGTAGTCGTTTTCCACCGCCCGCATTTCCCGGGAAACGTAGATGCGAGGAGTCACGTGCTCCGTCTGCTCCAAGGTCCGCAGCACCTCGTCCACCACCGCCGGGATTTCCTCGGTGGCGTTGATTTGCCGGACCCCGGGGCGGCTATGGGCCGGGAAAGAGGCTTCGGCGATGACAATCCAATTCCGGTAGCCGAGCTGGGAGGTCTGCGCGGCAAGGGCTCCCCGCCAGTTGTTACCCTGCTGGAAAAAGGCGCAGCCGGACAAGAGGAGCGGGGCAAGAAACAAGCATCCGCGGAACCAGGAAAACATCGGAGCGAGTAAACGCCGGAGCCCGGGCACTGTCAATCGGGGGCGCGGCGGGCTGCCGCGCTCCCGATCCGGGGAAGCAACTCTACATCAATTGGGCACCCGCATCCGCGAGTTCCGAACGCTCGCCCCGGCTGAGCGAAACGTGGGCGACGAAGGGAAGGCCCCTGAGGCGGTTCCGCGTGTAAACGAGGCCGTTGCTGCGGCTGTCCACGTAGGGATTGTCGATCTGTGCCGGATCCCCCACCAGAACAAGCTTCGAGCCCCGGGACATACGCGTGACCACCGTTTTCGCCTCCTGCGGGGTGAGCTGCTGGGCTTCATCGAGGACGAAGAAACGGTTCGGGATCGAGCGGCCGCGGATGTAACAAAGGGCCTCTACCTCGATGATCCCCTGCTCCATCAGGTGCTCCCAAGGCTTCTTCGCCGGGCCGCCTGTCTCGCCACCCTCCTTCTTCGGCTGTTTCCGACGGGGACCGAGGGGCGTTGCCGGGCGCATCAGGAGGTCCAGGGCATCATGGATCGGCTGAAGCCACGGACGCATCTTCTCGTCCAGCGTGCCGGGCAGGAATCCGAGCTGGTCGCCCATGGCCACCACGGGGCGGCTGACCGTGAGCCCATTGTAGCGGCGGTTGAACATCTCATGCAGGCCGGCTGCCACCGCGATCAGGGTTTTGCCGGTGCCCGCCTGACCGAAGCAGGTGACCAGGGAAATGTCGGGATTGAGCAGCGCGTCGATCAGGCAGCGCTGGCCCAGATTCATCGGCTTCAGCGCCGTGCCGTCCTGGATTTTCAGGGCCTCCGGGATCTGCAAGCGCACCAGCCTGCCGTCCGCGGTCATGCGGGCCGGCATGGTCTGCTTCTCACCGGCTTCCAGGAGGACGTACTGGTTCACCACCACGTCCGGATAGCGCTCCTGGTTGATGGCGAGTTCGCCCGAACTCGCGAAGCGCTGCAGATCGCAGGGTTCGACATCGATACGGCGGACGTCGTAGCTGGAGACTTCGCGGGGATCGACCTTGTCGTTGAGATAGTCCTGGCAATCGATGCCCACCGAGCGGGCCTTGAGCTGCATGTTGAGATCCTTGGTCACCAGCACCACCGGCGCTTCATTGTGACTCATCAGCAGCAGCGTGCAGGCGAGGATGCGGTGGTCCACGCGCTCCTTGTCCGGGAAAATGCGGTGGAAGCGCGTGAGGATATCGGAGTTCTTCGCGCACAGGGCGGGATCGTAGATCACGAGCCGGATGCTGCCGCCCCCGTCCGTGGGCACGCCGCTCGTCACCTTGCGGGCGCAGGAAAACATTTCGGTGAGCATCCGGTGTACCTTGCGGGCATTGGCACCGCGTTCGGACTGCTCGGTCTTGAAGCGGTCGAGTTCGGCGAGCACGTCCACGGGCAGACAGATGTGGTTGTCCGTGAAGCGGGTCAGGCACGCGGGGTCGTGCAGCAGAACGTTCGTATCCAGGACGAAGTTCTTCACCGCTTGGTTTGGCGCCCGCAGACCGAAATCCGACGGTTGCGCCTTTTTCCCCGATCCGTTCGCCTTTCGCCCGACTCCTCCACCGTGTTGGATTTCTTCGAAAAGGCGGGCTTGGACGTCCTCGGCACGGTGGATCATGGTTTATGGAGGTGAGGTTAGGGAACCTGGCGGATAAAGGGGGACGAAGAACCGGTCCGCCACCGGGCTCCGCCAAACCGCCACGCGGCGGCAAATGGAAGGGTCTTTTATCAAGACAACTGAACTATTGCCTGCCTCCGGAGAATGGCAATCCTCAAATGCCTTGGTCGGCGGCGATTCGCGACAGCACCGTCCGCAGCGGCTTTCCCAAGGGACTCCGCGGAATTTCTTCCAAAAGCGTCACCCGGGCGATGCGGCGGAATCCCGGGCACCGCGCGTGATAGGCGGCCACGATCTCTTCCAACACCGCGGCATCGGCCGCGCGATGATGGATCAGCACGAGTTTGTGTTCCGAACGGGCATCGCCCACGGGCACGACCACCGCATCTCCGGGCCCGATCCGGCCCTCCGAAAGGGCCAGGATCTCGGCTTCGACGGCGAGCGGATCGACAAGTTCGCCGAGGATCTTTACCCGCGCATCCGCCCTTCCCGTCACCCTGAGCTGCGCGCCTTCGATGATCCCGCTGTCGGAGGTCGCGAACCAATCACCACTACGTTCCTCGTACTTCCACCGGTCTTCCCCGCGTTCGAGGGTGCCGCTGAAAAGGGCCGGTCCCCGGAGCTCGATCCGGCCGGAGTCTTCCGTCCGTGCTTCCAAGCATGACAGGAGGTCCATCGGCTCCTGGACGTACGTCTCATCTAGTAG
>CAMPGU010000190.1 GCA_946885645.1 uncultured Haloferula sp. | reverse complement strand
ATGCCTTGGGCCGCCGCAGCTTGCTTGGCGATCTCGACCGCCTGATTCCGGGAAAGGGGCGACGCGGCCCCGGTGACCGGGCTCCAATCGAGCGTTTTCGCCAGCTCCTCCCCGGGAACCTTGAAGTGCGCCCAGTCGAAGGCCTTCGGATCCTCCGGGGAGGTAATTCCGGACGAATAGAGCGTCCAATCCCTCGCCTGCGCTCCGGAGACAAGGGCCAACAAAAGAACAGCGAGGCGGGCGGCTTTCATCAGTAGCCGTCCTCCTTTTCGGTTTTCACCAGCTTCCCGTCCGCCAGCGCGTGGAGATAGAGTCCCCTGCTGCTGGAGCCGTCCTTCGGCGACATCGCATGACCCCACAGTTGCTCGGCCTTCCGCAGCCCGTCCTTCTTGATGTGGAAAACGGCGCGATACGCCCGGGGCGGCGTTTCCTTCGAGGGATCCGCCGGAATCGAGTGGTAGGAGCGGGGCCCTGCCACCGGAGCGGGTGCCGCCTCTTCCGTGAAAGAAAGAAGCGTCCACAGCTTCGCGTCCAGCTTCCCCGCCACCTCCCGGACACAGGTGGCCAGCACCTCCTCGAAAGTCCCGCCCGCCGCCGCTGCCGCTGCATAGCGCTCGCCGGGAACCACCGCCTGATAGGCGTGGTTCGTGCCACCCCATCCCATGCCTCCGATGGTCACCATGTCCGGATACATGCGCGCCGCTCCCGTTTTGATGCGCTCCAGATAGGCGAGATCTTCAGGACCGAGGTGCGCGGGCGAAAGATTCGCCACCGTGTTCCCGGCGAGCAGGGACACCCGGTCATCGCTCAGGTTGATCAGCCGGGCCTCCACCCTTTTGCCGTTGGCATGCTGCCACGTGCGGCCCTCGCCGAGCCAATAGTGCCCGATCTTGCGTTCCTCCTCGGACACCTTCCCGGCCGGGAAGTCGGGGTGAACCCCCAGTCCCGGAGTGGACACGAGTTTCACGGTGCCGCTTTCGAGGGCTTGGATCGCCGCTTGTTCCTCCGGCGCGAAAAGCCCCCGGTCCATGTACCCCGCGGCACCGATCTTTCCCTGGAACAACACTCTGCCGCCCTCGGACTTCACGAAGCGCAGCCGCTGCATACTCCCGTCCGCCATCTTCCATGGACGGCTTCCGGTCGTTAGCACGGCCTGCTTCTCCTCCCCGACGGCTTCACCCACGAGGATGAAGCAGGAAGCGAGCACGGGAATCCGGGCGCGAAGGTTCACGCGATCCTGCTAACTCCCCTGCGCCGCCGGGTCAAGAAGGGCTGCGGCCATCCTCAACTGATGATGATGCCGCCCTTCAATTCGCTCCAGATGTAAACGGCGTCGCCGCCCCTTTCCTCCCGCTTCTCCCAGGTGAACCACCCGTAGCTCTCGTTCCAATAAAAGTCGTAGGTTCGCATGCGCCGGACTGTCCGGCCGTCCTCCCACACCGGATGAACGGCCACCACACGGCGTACGTGCCTGGCTTCGAAAGGACCGGCCTTCCCGGTGCCATCCACGATCAGGGCAATCTCCACCCGCGATTGGTGGCCGTCGATCAGCAGATCGATCAGTTTCACCGCTGCCGGAGGCGCCAGGTCGTGGTCCGGTTCGGCCGCCAGGGAGGTTCCGGCCGCCAGCAGGGCGGCCCCGATGAGGGAGCGCAGGAAGTGCATCGGTGGTGGGACGAAGACCCGCCTGTGCCTATTCAGGAATTCTTTTCTCCCGATCGGCCTCTGCGGTCGATCCTCCTTGCCGCGGGCGAAACGGTTGCAACAAACTGGAGCTATCCGCGTTATCTCATCCACCGATCATGAAACCGATCCTACGCACCACCGCCATCGCCGCCCTGCTTATCTCCTGCGCCGCCGCCCAGGAAGCAAAGTGGACCTCCATCTTCAACGGAAAGGACTTGGACGGCTGGACGCCGAAAATCCGCGGCCTGGCGCTGGGCGAAGACCCGAAGAAGACCTTTGTGGTGAAGGATGGCGCCATCGCGGTGACTTATGAGAATTATGCCGATTGGGGCGACGCCTACGGCCACCTTTTCCACAAGACGAAGCTTTCGAACTACCGCATCCGCCTCGAATACCGCTTCACCGGCGATCAGGTGAAGGGCGGCCCCGGCTGGGCGACCCAGAACTCCGGGATCATGCTTCACTCGCAGGATCCCAAGACGATGGGCAAGGATCAGGACTTCCCCTGCTCGCTCGAGTTCCAGTTGCTGGGCAAGGGTAACAGCGTGAAGACCACCGGCAATCTCTGCACCCCGGGCACCTACATCACCTTGGATGGCAAGGTGAACAAGACCCACTGCATGACCACGAAGTTCCCTACCCTGCCGCTCGGCGAATGGGTCAAGGCCGAGGCGGAGGTACGCGGCGGCAAGCTGGTGAAGCACCTGATCAACGGCCAGGAAGTGATGCAATACACCGACCTGAAGCTCGATGAGGGCGATGCCAATGCGAAGCCGCTGATCGAGATCCAGGGCAACAACGACCTCACGGAGGGCTACATCAGCCTGCAATCCGAGAGCCACCCGGTGGAATTCCGGAATATCGAAGTGATGGAGCTCAAGGAATAGCTCGGGGACCCTGCAGCACCGTTTTCCGGCGAGGCGCGGCCACTTGGCCGCGCCTTTCCTTTTCCTACTTTTTCTTCGCCTGGTTCAAGGCCTGGCTGAACCAGTCGTTATTTCCCCCGCCTTGCTGCGGGCGTGAGTCGCGGCGCTCGGGGCGCGGGTTGCGGTCGCGATGGTCTCCGCCGCCCGCGGGCGCACGCCGCGGCTCCAGGTCCGGCTTCGATTTCATCGAGAGGGAAATCCGGTTCCGCGGGAGATCCACCTCCATCACCGTCACCGTCACCTTCTGGCCGACCTTCACCACCTCGCTGGCGTCGCGGATGAAGTGGTCGGCCAATTGGCTGACGTGCACGAGCCCGTCCTGGTGCACGCCCACATCGACGAAGGCACCGAAGGCCGCGACATTCGTGACGATCCCCGGCAGCTTCATCCCCGCCTTGAGATCCGAAGGCTTCTCGATCCCTTCCGCGAAGGAGAAGAGTTCGAATTGCTTGCGCGGATCGCGGCCGGGCTTCGCCAGCTCGGAGAGGATGTCTTGCAGCGTCGGCAGACCCACGTCGCCATCGACATACTTCTTGAGGTCGATCTTCTTGCGCAGCGCCTCGTTGGTCATCAGGTCGGCCACCTCGCAGCCGACATCGGCCGCCATGCGCTCGACCAGGGGATAGCGCTCCGGGTGCACGGCCGAGGCATCGAGCGGGTGCTTGCTGTCCCGGATGCGCAGGAAGCCCGCCGCCTGTTCGTAGGCTTTCTCCCCGAGCCGCGGCACCTTCTTCAGCTCCTCCCGCGAGCTGAAGCCGCCGTGCTCCGTGCGGAAGGCGACGATATTCTCTGCAAGCGTTGCATTCAGGCCGGAAACGTACGCCAGCAATTGCTTCGATGCCGTATTCAATTCCACCCCCACGGCATTCACCGAACTGGTCACGGTGTCGTCGAGGCTGGCTTTCAGCGCCCGTTGATCGACATCGTGCTGATACTGGCCAACCCCGATCGCCTTCGGATCGATCTTCACGAGCTCCGCGAGCGGGTCCATCAGGCGGCGGCCGATGCTCACCGCACCGCGCACCGTGACATCTTGCGTCTGGAACTCCTCGCGCGCGACTTCCGAGGCGGAATAAACCGACGCTCCGGACTCGTTCACCATGATCACCGGGATCGAAGACGGCAGCTTGAGCTTCCGGACAAAAGTCTCGGTCTCGCGGCTGGCGGTCCCGTTGCCGATGGCGATCGCCTCGATCTTGTACTTCGTCGCCAGGGTGGTCAGCTCCACCGCCGCCTCGTAGAGCTGGCTGTTGGACCCGGCGGTCGCATAGAGCACCGTGTGATGCAGCAACGCCCCTTGGGCATCCAGCACCACGGTCTTGCAGCCGGTGCGGAAAGCGGGATCGATCGCGAGGGTACGCTTGCGGCCGAGCGGTGAGGCCAGCAGCAGTTCGCGGAAGTTATCGGCGAAGACCCGTATCGCGGTCTCATCCGCGGCTTTCTTCCCGGCCAGACGCATCTCCGTTTCCATCGAGGGCATCAGCAGGCGCTTGCAGCCGTCTTCCACGGCCAGCCTCACCTGCTCCGCCGCAGGGCCGCGACCCGTCACCCACTCCGGCTCCGCCAGGCGGCTCACGCGCTCCAGCGGCACCTCGATCCGCATGATCAGGAAGCTCTCCTTCTCCCCGCGGCGGATCGCCAGCATGCGGTGGGACGGGATCGATTTGAACGGCTCGCTCCACTCGAAGTAGTCGCGGAATTTCGCGGCTTCGGGATCGGTGTCCTTCCCGTACATCACCTTGGACACGACCATCGCTTCTTCTTCGTAAATCTTTCGCACGCGGCCGCGCAACGCGGCATCATCCGCTACCCGCTCCGCGATGATGTCGCGGGCGCCGGCCAGCGCGTCGTTCGCATCGGCGACCTTCTTCTCGGCATCCGTTTCCGTATCGGCATTGACGAACTTCGCAGCCTCCTCGGCCGGATCGGCCCCTTGATTCGCCAGCAACCAATCGGCAAGCGGCTCCAGCCCCTTTTCCTTCGCCTTGGTCGCACGGGTCTGCCGCTTCGGACGGAAGGGCGCAAAGATATCCTCCAGCACGGTCATCGTGCCGGCGGCCTCGATCTTCTTCTTCAGCTCCGGCGTGAGCAGGCTCCGCTCTTCCAGCGACTTGATGATCGAAACGCGGCGGCCATCCAGCTCGGCAAGCTGCACCATCCGGTCGCGCACCGCCTGGATCTGCACCTCATCCAGCGAGCCCGTGGCCTCCTTCCGGTAGCGGGAAATGAAGGGCACCGTCGCACCCTCCGCGAGGAGCTTTGCCGTCGCCGCCGCGGACGTGGCGGAAATTCCAAGCTCCTTGGAAATCGTGGCGATGTGCTGGGCGGCTGCTTCGTTCGGAACGTCACTCATGGTCGGACGGTCAGTTTACCGCCCTCGAATCCGCCATGGCAAGCGGTGGAAAATTGCAAGAGCAACCGCGGAAATCTCCGCTGATTGTGAATAACCCCGGCGGGCTCAATGACCGGCCAGAAATAAGCGAGCGCCTGCCCAAGCCCATCCACCGGGTCCATCCACCAAGTCCATCCACCGGTTCCATCCACCGGTTCCATCCACCGGTTCCATCCACCGGTTCCATCCACCGGGTCCCATCCACCGGGTCCCATCCACCGGGTCCCATCTGCTCCATGTCCCATCTGCTCCATGTCCCATCTGCTCCATGTCCCAACGGGACATCGCAACAAAGCCCAGCGTTGCGCGAAGCGCTACCCTGGGTCCCGGACCACGACCCCACCAACCCCGTAGGGGTTGTGCACATTCACGGCGGATCAATCCCACACGTATCTTTCATCCCAATCAACCCGGTGCTTCTTCAACATCGCGCGAAACTCCTCTTGGAAACTCTTCCTCCGGTGATGTTCCTCCTGATTGGCGACATATTTCTCCACCGCCCCCAGATTCGAAGGACTCACCGAAAAAATCCCATATCCCGCCTGCCATGCGAAATCCCTGAACCCCGCATGGTGTTCCTTGAGCCAAACCGTCGAAGCCCGCTTCACCTCCTTCACCCAATCCGCTTGAGAAAGCGTCCGCGACTGCCTGGCCAAAAGATGCACATGATCCTCCACCCCGCCTGCAAGGATCATCGGGCTATCCAGCCTGTGGGAAATCCCCGCCAGGTAGGCGTGGAGCTCCGAGCGCATCTCCACATCCCGCAGGAAAGGCGTCCTGCCCTTCGTCGAGAAGATCGCATGGACATAAACGGCTGAGAGAGATTGCGACATCGGAGGGGTCAAAGAAAGCAATCGGGCCACAACACCTTCGGCGTTGGATTCGCCCTAACATCTACCCAAGGTAGCGCGTCCCGCGCAACCTTGGGCTTTGTTCCGAGGTCCGCTCGGGACATGGGAGCCACCGCACGATCATCTCGATGCAGCATGACGGCCGCACCAGCCATTCCCTTAAGGGCGACGGAGCTTACCCTTCCCCTATCACGCCTTCTCAATCACCGCATACGCGTTGTGATTGTGGATCGACTCGAAATTCTCCGCTTCCACCTTATACCACATGATATCCTCGTGCGCGTTGGACCGCGACGCCACGTTCCTCACCAGGTCCTCCACGAAGACCGGGTTGTCGTAGGCCCGCTCCGTCACCGCCTTCTCATCCGGCCGCTTGAGCAAGCTGTAGAGCTCACAGCTCGCCGAGCGCTCCACGAGTTCCACCAGATCCTCGATCCACACCGGCTCCTTGCAGCGCACGGAGTAGGTCACCACTCCACGCTGATTGTGAGCACCCCGGTCGCTGATCTGTTTCGAGCAAGGGCAAAGCGTCGCCACCGGGACCATCACCGTCAGCACGAAATCCAGCGGACCGTCCTTCTCCGCCTCCACCTCGAAGCGGACCTCGTAATCCATCAGACCGGCGCGGCCCGTGACTGGCGCGGGTTTCGAACGGAAGAAGGGGAACTGGAATTCCACGTGCGCCTTCCGCGCGTCCAGCCGCTTCAGCAGCTCCCGCGGCAGGTTCGCCATCGAACGCACGTCCAGACAGGAACCGTGGGAATTCAGCACCTCCACGAAGCGGCTCATGTGCGTGCCCTTGTAGTGGTGCGGCAGATCTACCGCCAGCGCCACCATCGCCACCGTGCGCTGCTTGGTGCCGCCCTTGTCGCTGACTTCCACCGGAAAGCGCAGACCCTTCACGCCCACGCGATCGATCGCCAGGTTCCGGTCGTCCCGCTCGTTCTGGGTGTCCTTGAGTTCCTTCATCGCCGTTCTTTGAAACGACGGAAGCCCGCCCGGTAAACGGGCAGGCTTCCGGTAAAGCTATGGGTATCGACCCCGCTCCTGCCGCCCGCTCAGGGCATCAGGTTGACCGCGCGGGAGCGCTTGATCGAGCGGGTGATCTTGCGGTGAAGCTTCGCCGACACGCCGGTGACACGACGGGGAAGGATCTTGCCGGTTTCCGAAGTGAACTTCGCGAGCAGCTCCGGGTTCTTGTAATTGACTCCTTCCGCCGGGATATCGTGGCGGCGGGTGGTCATCTTGCGGTTCGACTTGCGAAAGGCGATCCGGCGTTCGACGGTCTTCGGTTCGGACATGGAATTAGCGGAGTTCGCGGTGGACGGTGCGGCGCTGCAGGGAAGGATTGAATTTCACCTTCTCCAAGCGACCGGGAGTGCGCAGGCTCTTCTTATTGCGCGTGGTCACGTAGCGGGACGGAGGCTTGCCCTCCGCACGGGCTTCCGTGCATTCGATGATGATAATGTCGCGTGGCATGAGCGGGAAGTTGGGGCGCGGAGACTAGTTCAATCGTCGTCCTCGTCAAGGGAAACCGTTTCCGAATCTTCGTCGTCCTGATAGTGACCGCCGGCGAAGCCGACTTCATTGGACGGGCGGAAGCGGCGGTTGCCGTATTCCTTTTCCCACTGGGCCTGGCATTCCACGGTCAGGCGGGCGAAGGGAATCGCCTCGAGACGGGCCTGCGGGATCGCCTTGCCGGACATCTCGCAGATGCCGTAGGCACCGCGGTCGATCCGGCGGAGCGCCTGCTCGATTTCGTAAAGGGCGTCCTGTTCCTTGGCCAGCACGCTGAGGGCGAAGTCCCGGTCGTAGGCATCGCTACCGGCGTCGCCCTGGTGCATCCCGCTGCCGGAAGCCTCGCTGCCTTCCGGGGCATTCCGGATCTCTCCGGTCATCCCGGACATGGCATCCACCAGCTCGTCCCGCAGGTCCAGCAGGCGCTGGCGCTGCTTCAGCACGAAACCGCTCACTTTCACCGGTCCGGCGGCGGCAGGGGCGGGAGCGGGGGCCTTTTCCTCCTCGGGCTCCGGCTTGGACTTCGGCGCGGCGGCGGGTTTTTTAGCTTCGGCCTTCGGGGCAGGCTTCGCGGCGGGTTTTTTCTCCGGCTTGGCGGAGGCCGCCTTCTTCGCGGGTTGCTTCTTGTCGGCCATGATCGAATTAGGG
>CAMPGU010000189.1 GCA_946885645.1 uncultured Haloferula sp. | reverse complement strand
CGTCGCCTTGAAGGCGCCGCCGAATTTCGAGATATCCTGCCCGTAGAGGAAAACGCGCGGATCGTCGCGGAGAAGCTTCTCCTGCGCGTCCCGGATCGCATCGACGTAAGTCACGCTCATCGTTAAAGTCCCCTCCCGGTATCGGTGGAACAAGCGCGCCAGTCCTCGTGCCAGGGATCCGGCGCGGGCTCCTGCTGGGCCTGCGCCACGGCGGCTTGCACCTCCTCGGCAAATTCGGTCTTCCAGCGCTCGATCTCGTCCCCTGTCGCGAGCCCGCTTTCGATCATCTGGACGATGCCCGTTTCCAGGCAATCGCGGCCGAGCTGGCCGGACTTCAGCACCGGCGGGACGTAGCTGCCATCGTCATGCTCGCCGTGGCCGCTGAGACGCAACAGGCGCGCGACCACCATCTGCGGTCCCCCGCCCTCACGCGCCAGCGTCACCGCGCGGCCGATCACCTTTGCACAGGCCAGCATGTCGGTGCCGTCCACCGCGTGGCCGCCGACGCCGTAGCCCTTCGCGCGGTCGAGCAAGTCCTCGCAGGCGAACTGGCGGTCCGTCGGCGTCGAGTAGGCGAACTGGTTGTTTCCGACAATCACCACCATCGGGAGATTCTCCACCGCCGCCATGTTCAGGCCCTCGTGGAAAGATCCGGTGGAAGTCGCCCCGTCGCCGACACAGGTCGCGCCGACGACTCCTTGCAGCTCGCCTTTCAAGCGCCGCCCCACGAGCATCCCCGCCACGACGGAGACCTCCGCGCCGAGGTGGCTGATCATGGCCGGCATCCCGTCGAGCGGCCGGCCGCGGTGGATATTCCCGTCCCGCCCCTTCATCGGCCCCAGGACGGAACCGAGATAGGTGCGGGTGCAATCGATCAAAGGCTCGCCGAAGGCGGTGCGGCCCGCCTGATCCCGGATCAGCGCGGCGAAGATGTCTTTCCCCTTCACCAGGGAGGCTCCCAGCGAGGCGCTCACCGCCTCCTGGCCTTTTCCCAGGTAAACGCCGCCGACGATCTTGCCCGCCTTGTAGAGGCTGGAGAGCTTGTTTTCAAGGATCCGCGCCCGGAGCATCGCCCGGAAGACATCGCGGACGTAGTCGCGATCCAATCCCACGGCGGTCCTTGCGGCTTCCTCGGTCTCCGGCACGGGGGCAGGCTAAACAGGCGGCCCGAAATGGGGCAACCGCTTTCCGACCCGGCGAGGGGGAAACGGCGGAGCGCCGATTTTGCGCCCGCGCCCTCCGGACCCTCCGCGGAGGCGGACATTTAGGTTGGCCTACGCCCGCCGGGGCCGGTTGGATGGGGAAAACGCGCTCTCATGGCCAAATCCACCGCCACCGCCCGCGTCCGTGCCGAAGTCATCCGCCTCGTCGGCTTGATTCCGAAGGGCCGTTTCACGACCTACGGCTCCATCGCAGTGCACATGAATGTCACGCCGCGCCAGGTCGCCAGCGTCCTGAGCCACCTGACGGATCAGGAGTCGAAATCCCTGCCCTGGCACCGCGTGGTGGCGGCGGATGCCCGGATCAGCCGGGGCATGGATGCGGATCTGGCGAAGCGGCAGCGCACCCGGCTGGCACGGGAGGGCATGAAAACCGACGCCCGCGGCTTCATCACGAATGCCGACGAGCATTTCCACGTCGTCGGCATCCGTCGGGAGATCCGGTGGGACGAGCCGTAAAGCGGAACTTCGCCTTTCGCCTTCCGGCATGCGCCATTCCGCATTGCCCACGGCGGCCGGGCCGCTCATAACCCCGCCGCATTTCCCGACCACCTCTGATGAAACCGACTCTTCTCGTTCTCGCCGCAGGCATGGGCTCCCGCTACGGCGGCCTCAAACAGATGGACCCGATGGGCCCGAACGGCGAAACCGTGCTGGACTACTCCGTCTTCGACGCGATCCGCGCCGGTTTCGGGAAGGTCGTCTTCATCATCCGCGAGGACTTCGCGGAGGCCTTCAAAAACAGCGTGGGAGCCCGCTTCGCCGGGAAGATCGAGGTGGATTATGCCTTCCAGAAGCTGGATGACCTGCCGGAAGGTTTCGCGGTGCCGGAAGGCCGGGCCAAGCCTTGGGGCACGGCCCATGCGGTACGGGCGGCGCGGCACGTCGTGGACGGCCCCTTCGCGGTGATCAATGCCGACGATTTTTACGGCGCGGACGCGTATCAATCCATCGCCCGCTGGTTCGCCGCGGAGACCGGGGACCCGGCGAAGCATCACTACTCGATGGTGGGGTATCCGCTGCGCAACACGCTTTCCGACCACGGCTCGGTGAACCGCGGCATCTGCCGGACCGACGCCGCCGGGCTGCTGACGGACGTGGAAGAGGTGGTGGACATCGCCCGCGATGCGGACGGCACCGTGCGCGGCACCGCCCTCGACGGCAGCCGCCGGGAGATCGCCGACACCTGCCCGGTCTCGATGAATTTCTGGGGCTTCACGCGCAGCTTCTTCGGGGAGCTCGAGGAGCATTTCACCGCCTTCCTCCGGGAAAAGGGCGGCGAGCAGAAGTCCGAATGCTACATCCCGACGGTGGTGGATGATCTGATCCGCCGGGGGAAGGCGGACTGCCTGGTGCTGGACACCACCTCCTCCTGGTTCGGGGTCACCTACCCGGACGACAAGCCGCACGTGGTGGCGTCCATCGCCCGGCTCACCGAGGCAGGCGAGTATCCGAGCCCGCTGGGATAAGTTTCCCCCTCCCGGAGCCGGGAGAGCGGCGGCTTTCGGCGCCAGCTACTTTCCCATGCAGGGCTAGCCCTCACTGCACCTCCACCGGCGGCCTGCCAGCCCGGATCCTCCGGAACTCCTCGAAGGCGAGGAAAAAGACGAGCCCGCCCGTGAGGGCGACACAGGGCCAGGCCAGCCAGCGGTCCAAGGGGCGGCGGCCTTTTCCCGGCAGAGCGATCCGGTCGTGGATGATCGCCCCCTGCCCGGGCACCCCGGCTTCCTTTGCCACTGTTCCGTCCGGCCGGGCGATCCGGGAAAAGCCCGAGCTGGCGAGACGGAAAAGCGGCACCCCGTATTCCGCCGCGCGGACGGCGGCGAGCTGGGCGCTCAGCCGGTGCGCGTGCTCGCCCCAGCCGATGACATCCATCGCCGGCACCACGAGCAACCCGGCATCGCGGGCAATCAGGCGGTCCATCACGCGCACGTAGTTCATATCATAGCAGATCGCGAAGCCGACGCGCCCGGCGGGACTGTCCCAGAGGCGCTGCCGCCGGGCGGGCAGTCCGTCGGCCATGAATTGGATGGGGACGGACTTCACCTGCCTCAGGACGATGTCGCCTTGCGGGCCGACGAGGAAGGCGGTGTTGTACACCCTTTCCTCGGTATGCTCGCCCGTGTGCCGGTCCACGCCGCCGACGAGGACGTGCTTGCGGTGCTGCCGGCACCACTCCAGCAGTTCGGGCGGAGGCTCGGTCTGGTAGGTGTATTCGCTGAGGACGAGCAGATCCGCGTCCGGAGCCTGGGCCAAGGCCTCGTCCAATCCGCCGATCACCTGTTCCGGCAGCGGATCTTCCCACTGGACGCCCGCCACGGTGATGGAGCGCCCGGAATCCGCGGGGGCCTTGGCGGAGGGCAGGGCCATCAGGCCGGCGGGCAGGATGGCAGGAAGGACCCATTTGATCGCCCCGCGCGAGGTATCGGCCACCCAGGCCGCGGCATAGACGAGGAGGGCCCCCGTGCCATAGATGCCGAGATGGTGGAAGCTGCCGGCCCACCATTCCGCCGGAAGGGCGAAGCCGGGGGTAAGCCAGGCGAACTT
This sequence comes from uncultured Haloferula sp., assembly GCA_946885645.1. The sequence goes on along the minus strand of CAMPGU010000189.1, from coordinate 4,324 downwards.
GAGCGGCCATACCTCGCAGCGGATGAACTCCAGCCCCAGCCACAGGAAAGGAGCGATCGCCACGCCCCAGTCCCGGCCGAAACGCCGCTCCACCAGCTTTCCCGCCGCGACGAAGATGGCGAACCAGATGCCGAGCAAAAACCAGAGCACCGCGGCGAAAGGCCCGAAGATCTTCCAAAGAAACAAAAGCTGGGGGGCCATGACGCCAATCCCCACGAGAAGCCCCCCGTAAAAGGCCCGCCGGACCGTCGCCGCCCGCCGCAAGCGCAGGAGGAACACGAGCGAAAGCACCACGAACCAGCCCGCTACCCGCGGCACGGCCATCGCGGCGTGGAAGAGCGATACGGAGAGCAGGATCTCCGCCGACCATTGCCGCCAACTGCTGCCGCGACGGACCTCGACGGCATCGAGGACGTCGGCGGCGGCGAATCCCTCCCCGGTCATGGCCCACCTTCTGGCAGAACTTTACGGTGCCGCCAAGGGTCATCATCCTACGGGAAGCCTGATGAATAAACGAGTTGCGATTTTTGGATTCTCAAAGGCAAGGGAGGCAGGCAAGCTCCCCGAAATGACCCTGCCCCGCTTTTTTGCAATCGCCCTGCTCGCCGTGTGTCCCGGGCTTTCCGCTCACGCGAGCGGGAAGAAGGGCGACGAAACGGGCGTGACTTTCCATCTCCAGGCCGACGAGACGGACAGCCCGAAGATGACCTTCCCGCAATTGACCAACGGCAAGAACCTCGTTTTCCGCCGCTCGCCGGAGATCCACACGAAGGACATCCAGGCCTTCAATCCCTTCCCTTCCCAAGACGGGGAAGGCTATGGCGCGGTGATCCAGCTCAAGCCGCACGCGAAGAACCGTTTTTCCGCGATTTCCCATGAGAGCGTGAACCGCTGGATGGTCGCCCGCGTGAACGGCCGGATCGTCGATGCGGTGCTGATCGACCGGCAGGTGAACGACGGCTTCATGGTGATCTGGAAAGGCATCGGTGCCGCCGAGATCGAAGCCCTCGACCAAACGGTTCCCCGCATCGGGGAGAAGAAGCCCCGCAAAAAGTAAGTCAGGCATGGTTCGCACCCTCGCTCTCGCCGCGGTCCTCCTCGTTCCCCTCGCCGCTTCCGCCGTGGAGCTCCGGCTCCCGACGGAAAACCACCACCTTTTCTCCGGCCAGCCGGAGAAATTCTACATGTACGTAGACCGCACCTTCGAGGGCGAGACCAGCAAGCCCTGGGAGGGCGGCAGCTTCGGCTTCGTGCGAACGCCGATCCGGCTGGGGCAGGACGTGGTGCTGACGAAGTTCCACGAGGGAGTGGACATCGCGCCGGTGAACCGGGACAGGGCGGGCAACCCGCTCGATCTGGTCAATGCCGTGAGCGAGGGAACGGTGGTCCACGCCAGCAACGTGGCCGGCCGCTCCAACTACGGGAAATACGTCGTGGTGGAGCACCGCTGCGAGGGCGACACCTTCTACAGCGTGTACGCCCATCTGGCGGAAGTGAAGGTGCAGCCGGGCGATCCGGTGAAGGCGGGTTCGCTGATCGGGCAGATGGGTTACACCGGCGCGGGGCTGAACCGCACGCGCGCGCACCTGCACCTGGAGATGTGCCTGTTGATGAGCCGGCACTTCGAGGGCTGGCACCGGGCTTTCTCCGGCGGGACGAATTTCCACGGGAACTTCAACGGCATGAACCTGGCCGGCCTGGACGTGGCGACGCTTTTCCTGGAACACCGGAAAAATCCCGCGCTGCGCTTGCAGGACTTCGTGCTGGCATGCCCGGCGTATTTCAAGGTGACGGTGCCGCGCAAGGGCGCTTGGGATTTCGCGGAAAGGCACAAGTGGATGGTGAAGGGCGACATGAGCGCCCCTTCCGCCTCCTGGGAGATCGCCTTCACCGCCACGGGGCTGGCAGTCGGTATCACGCCGGTCGAGCGGGAGGTCACCGGGCCGGTGATCACCGCCGTGCGGAACTCCCGCATCGCCCATCGCCACCTGACGCGCGGCCTCATCGACGGAAACGGCACGAACGCCACCCTCACCCGCTCCGGGAAGCAACTGGTGGCACTGCTGACGGACGGGTTCCCGATGCCGGCGACGGAGGCTGGCGGGCCGAAGGCGAAGTAGCGCCTCGGGCTGGCGCGACATGGCGCTTGGCACTTCCGGGGCGGCTCTTCTAGCGTCCCGGCACATGGACAGCATCCTCGCCCGCATCGAATCCCTCGGCTACAAGCTCCCCGATGTCCCCGTGCCCGTCGCGGCCTACGTGAACTGCGTGCGGAGCGGCAACCTGCTTTTCCTTTCCGGCGGCCTGCCCATCGACGGCGAGCGCAAGATCATCGGCAAGGTGCCTGCGGACGTATCGATCGAGGAAGCACAGGAAGGCGCCCGCATCATCGTGCTGAACCGCCTGGCGGTCGTGAAGCAGGAGATCGGTTCGCTCGACAAGGTGAAGCGGATCGTGGCGCTGAACGGATTCGTGAGTTCGGCCCCCGATTTCTACGGTCATCCGCAAGTGGTGAACGGAGCGAGCGAGCTGCTGATCGAGATCTTCGGCGAGAAGGGCAAACACTCCCGCACCGCCCTGGGTGCCGCCGCCCTGCCGCTGAACGTGGCGGTTGAGATCAACTTGATCGTGGAGGTGGAATAGCGTGACCGTTGCGGCACGACGTGAAACGTTGTGCTACTTTCCGCCGACACCAGTGTGTCCGGGACACCCCCCATGCTCTTCGATTCCCACAATCACCTGCAGCATTTCGGAGAGCCTGCGGAGATCATAAGGGAAATGCGCGCGGCCGGTATCGGCGGCTGCACGGTGAACGGGACCTGCGAGGACGATTGGGAAGCAGTGGCGAAGCTGGCCGAGGAGTTTCCGGGCTTCGTGCGGCCGGCCTTCGGGTTGCACCCGTGGCATGCCCGCAAGCGGTCGGGGAAGTGGTTGCAGGCGCTTGAAGGTTATCTGGACCGTTTTCCCGCGGCATCGGTCGGTGAGTGCGGGCTCGACGGCTGGGTGAGCGGTCCCTCCATCGAGGAGCAGCGGGAGGTTTTCCTGCCCCAACTCGCCATCGCCCGGGAGCGGGACCTGCCGGTCACGATCCATGCGCTCAAAGCGTGGGAGCCGCTGTTCGAGGCCTTTGATGCGGAGCCGCCGCCGCCACGGTTCCTGATGCATTCCTTCGGTGGTTCTCCGGAGCTGGTGAAGCGGCTGGTGCCCTTGGGCGCACGGTTCTCCTTTTCCGGCTACTTCCTCCAGCCGCGGAAGGCGAAGGTGGTGGAAACTTTCAGGGCCGTCCCGAAGGATCGGCTGCTGATCGAGACGGATGCCCCGGACATGCTGCCTCCGCCGGAGTCCATCTCGCATCCCCTGCCGGGAGAGAAGAATCACCCGGCGAATCTCGGACGGATCGCCGTGGCGTTCGCCGGGCATCTGGAGATGACGCCGGAGAGCCTGGCAGCCGTGATCGCCGCCAACCACGCGGCGCTGTTCGCGGGGACGAGCGGCTAGTGATGGGGCCGCATCGAAAAGATCGCCATGAAGGCCGACCACTCGCCCTCCCAGCCGTCTTCCTGGAGACGCTGCGCTGCCTCCTTCCAACCCGGGATGACCAGTTGTTCCTTTTCGATCTGTTCGTGATCTGGCGGGAATTCCTCCGCGGGCAGGAAGCCCCGGGAGAGATGGAAGCAGGCCCAGGCCCGCCAGGAGCGGATTTCCTTCCGTTCCCCGCTGACCCGCGTGGCGAGATGCTGGAAATGTCGCACCGGATTTCCCAGGAAAAATCCTTCGGGCCGGTGCGTCAGGATCCAGGCAAGTGCGGCATAAGGGGGCGGGTAGAGCCCGAGTCCCTCCTCATTACCACGGAGATCTGCCATGAAGGCCTTGTTGAGCTGGAGAATCGCTTGGGCCGGTTTTCCCTCGCGCCAGAGGGACTGGGCGTAGGAAATGGCAGCCAGGTAGAATCGCTCGCCCTTGGCAGGAGCGTGCACCCGGGTGACCATGTGACCCAAGGGATGGGCGACCTCCGGCAAATGCGGGCACGGCGGCAGCACGAACGTCGCATGAACCGGGGACTTCATTCCGTCACTTTTCTGCGACATATTCACTTCCTTCCACCGAGCGTGGAGGCGGATCGACTTCCTTTCAAATGAAAGCAAGCGCCATCAGCGTGCGTTTGAGATTCCCACCGCGTTTTCTGTTCGCCAGCGTTACTGAATATTCATAAAATGCACTTTTCTCCGGACTTCCTTCGCTTGTCAGCAGGTGCAATCGGCTCGTGCCTGCTGCTGGTCTCATGCGAGCGCAAGGGAGAAGCCAACTCGGGGAAGATCCCCGC
>CAMPGU010000188.1 GCA_946885645.1 uncultured Haloferula sp. | reverse complement strand
CCTTCAAACAAGATGCTCAAGAACGCGAACGCGAAATCCTCCAGGGCCTCGGGTGACACGCCCGCAGGAAAGGCGGGGCGCCCCATGCTGTCAAACCTGCTCGCCGCTCAGCAGGCGCGCCCGCACGGCATCGGAGGGCAGCGAACACGCATCCGCCTTCCCGAACCAAGCGATCCGACGGGCGGCGATGAAGTCGTAAATGCCATTCCTCAGCGGCCGCGGGATACAGCGGCCGAGGAAGGCGAGCACCCGCCAATGCCCGCCCAGCGCGTCCCAAATGCGCAGCGCCGCGTCGGCCCGGCTCAGCAGTTTTCCATCCGCTTCAAGCAGCATGCTGTCGAGCGAGATCTCTCCCGCGCGCTTCATCATTTCCTGTCCGTACGGGCTCTGCAGCTTCAAGAAACGCAGGGTGTCCGAAGCGTCCTCAGCAGCCAGGAAATGCACGGACCGGTTGCAGAGGAGGCAGTCCCCGTCGAAGGCGACTTTCAGAGGCTGGTCGCGGCCTTTCCGCGCGGGCAGCCACGCGGGGTCGAAGGTGAAAAGGTGGATCATCAGCATCCCGAGACTGAGATCGGCAAAATCCACCATGAGCACGATCCCGGCGTGGAGCAACACCATGGCCACCCACACCAGCAGCCGGGTCTTCCTCCACAGGGACAGCGGGGCGAACAGGAGCTCCACCGCCAGGACGGACCAAGTGCCGACGGCCAGAAACACCGGCGGCAAGCCCAGCATCCAGTCCCGCGGCAGGCCGGGCCGGGCCAAGGGGTTCTCCAGCAGGAACCTCAGCGCGCTGCCATCGATCCAACTCGGCGAGTAGAGCTTCGTGAAGCCGCTGAAAGTGTAGCCCGCCGCCATCAGGATCCACGCCGTGCGGAACACCCACAACGGCATGTACCACGGTCGCTCCGCCTGTCCGCGGCTCCACGGCTCGCCCGGCGGGATCAGGGCGCAGAGCAGCAGCAGGAGGCCAACGTACGGGATCGACGGATTCAAGATGAGGTTGTTCCGGTGGAACAGGCAGGCCCAGCCGAACCACAGCAGCAGGGAAACGCCGCGCCGCCAGATCCCGGCCGCGAAGAGCAGGGAAAGCCCGGCGAGCACCCACGTGAAGCCGGTGACGAAACGATCCGGCAGGTCGAGGTTCAGCGGGTTGGGGAAAAGCCCGTAGGTCGGGTTCAAGGAAGGATCCGGGATGATACCCCGGGCTCCGAACATTTCCGCCGCCCAAGGTGCCAGGCTCGCGAAGTGCAGGGCCAAGTAGAGGCCGAAGACGATCCGGAAGATCGTGAATTGCCAGGCTGACATCGGTTTCATCGCATCACCTCCGCTCGGTAGATCCATGGCTGGTTCGGCTCCCCCGGTCGAGGCACGATCCGGATCCGCAAGTCGCAGAGGCCCGGCGGAACGCCCAGCTCGCGCCGCAAGGCGGAATCCTCGGCGAGGGATCGCTCGAGTAAAGTTTCCCGCAGTTTCTCCGGAATCAAGGGGGCTCCCGCCAGCGTGGCTCCGTACACATTGCGCCGGTTGTAGCAGCCGGAAAGCTGCGAATAGATCTCCGGTGTCAGTTCGCAGGACCAGGCGCCGCCATGGCTGTGCTCGCCTTCGAGAAAGAAGCGGGCCGCGAAGGCTTCGTAGCCGTCCGCCTCGCAGAAGACCTTCGGAAACGGGGCAAACACCCCCGCCACTCCCAGGCCCCTCAAGACCATGGAACCGGCGAGATAGCCCGCGATCTGGAGGAAGCCTCCCACCAGCAGGAAAATTGCCGCCACGTTGCGCCATTTCACGCCGCACCTCCCTTCGTCAGGTGGCACGCCCAGCGTTTGCGGCATCCCAGACAGCCGGGCGGTACCGGCGGTGGCTTGTGGACGTCGCGGAAGGCCAGCATCTCCACCACGCGATCCTCTTTCCTCCGGTCGAAGCCGCAGCGGCGGGGGGACGCGGCGGGATTGCTGAAGGTGCCGAAAAGCATGTCCCAGATCGGCAGATCGGCGAAATTCTGCGTGTGGTGCCGGTGCTGGTGATGCACGCGATGGGACTCCGGCCGCTGGATCAGCCAGCCGATCCAGCGCGGCGTGCGGACATTCCAGTGGTAGAAGTACTCCGCCACCGCCGTCATCGCCGTGTACCATGCCGCCGCCTCCACCGAGCAGCCGAGGATGGTGTAAACCAGCAGCGCGCTGATGATGGAGTTGATGAAGATTTCCACCGGGTGCTTGTAGAAGCTCGCCAGCACCTCGATGCGGCTGACCGAGTGATGGAGCTGGTGGCACAGCTTCCAGAAGAACGAGGACTCGTGCCGGAAGCGGTGCCACCAGTAATACACGAAGGTGGAGACAAAGTAGGCGAGCAGGGCGGCAAGCAGCGGGCCTACGCGATCGCTGAGCTGGAACAGCGAGACTTTGGAGAACCAGCGGTCCCAGGTCAGGCCGGCCAGGATGACGATGCCGAGTTGTGCGGCATTCACCAGCAGGAGCCGGAGCCACCAGCGCTTCACCGTCGGCAGCGCTTGACCCGGCCACAGGCGCTCGATGACGACCATCAGCGCGGCGATTGAGGCGAGCAGATAAAGCATGCGCACAAGCTGCCAAAAATGCTTCGTATCCGGTGAGTCGATTCCCATTGCGCGATCATCGGTTTTGTCGATGATCTTTTCCGATGTCCCAGCCTCCTCCCAATCTTCATCATCTGGAGCTCTTTTATCACGTCGCACGCAGCGGCGGCATCACGGCGGCGGCGCGCAACATGCCTTACGGTATCCAGCAGCCCGCGATCAGCGGGCAGATCACGATCTTGGAAGCCCAGCTCGGCGTCCGCCTGTTCCAGCGCCGCCCCTTCAAGCTCACCCCGGAGGGCCGCGATCTCTACGACTTCCTCGCTCCATTCTTCGGTGCGCTGCCGGACGTGGCTGCGCGCATCGCTGGCAGGGCCTCGCGCCGCCTGCGGCTGGCGGCACCTGCCACCATCATCCGGCGGCACTTGCCGGATGTCCTGGCCACGGTGCGGAAAGCGCGGCCGGACTTCGAATTGAGCCTTTCCGATACGGACCAGCGGGGAGCTTTCGCGATGTTGGAGCGGGAGGAGGTGGATCTCGCGGTTTGCGAGCTGGAATCCCGCCCGCCCGCGGGGCTCCGCACGGAGGTCCTGATCTCGATGCCGCTGATCTTGCTACTGCCATCCTCGTACAAAGTCGCCCGCTCCGGCATGCACGGCATGGCGGTGGATCTCCCGCTGATCCGGCCGCCCGCCGATACCGCGATGAGCCGGCTGTTTTCAAAGGCCCTGACAAAGGCCCGGCTCGAGTGGCCGTCCCGCATCGAGGTGAATTCGCTCGAGCTGGTCCATGCCTACGTGGCGCAGGGCTTCGGCGCCGGCCTCAGCGTGAAGGCTCCCGGCATCGCGATCCCGAAGGGAACCCGTGCCTGGGAAATCCCGGATTGCCCGGAGCTCACCATCGCTGCCGCTTGGCGCGGGAAGCTCTCGCCGCTCGCGGAGATGGTGCTGGACGGCCTGCGGAAGCGGGCCAAGGCGGGCTAGGCTATTTCCTCACCGCCACGCGCGTCGCCCCGCGCTGCAGCGCGAATTCCTCCGCCTTCTCCGGACCAATCACGCAAGCCGCGGTATCGAGCCCGTCGGCCAGCGTTCCGCCGGGTGCGATCACGCTCACCGCCACCCGGCGCGTGAGCCCCAGCCCGGTCGCGGGATCAATGATGTGCGAATAGCGCTTCCCACCGATTTCCACGAACTGATGCAGGTCCCCGGCGGTCGAAACCGCGCAATTCGCCAGCTCGACGACCTCCTCCGGTTCATCGGGATCGAAAGTCTGGAGCCCCACGCGCCACGCGGTTTTCCCCGGCGGCGGATCGCCGAGACGGAGGTCGCCTCCTGCCGCGATGATCGATTTCGAAAAGCCGTTCTTCTTCATCACGGCGAACATTTTCTCCGCGGTGAATCCCTTCGCGATCCCGCCCAAATCGAGCTGCATCCCCGCTTTCTTCAGGAGGATGGTTCCCGCCTCGCGGTTCCAGACGGCATTCTGCCAGCCGCAGCGCGCCCTCGCTGCCGCCAATACCTCGTCCGTGGGCAATTGCCCGGTTTGCCGGGTCTCCCGCCACAGCTTCGTGAGCGGCCCCAAGGTGGGGTCGAAAGCTCCGCCGCAGGATTCCGCCATCGCAAAGGACGCATCGAGCAGCTCCGCCAGCAAGGGGGAGACCTTCACCGGCACCCCGATCTTTTTCGAAAGCTGCATCAGCTCGCTGTCCGGCAGGTAGTCGGAAGCCACGGCATTGATCTCCATTCCGACCGCAAATGCCTCGCCCGCCGCCGTCTTGGCCGCCGCTTCGTCCGTGCCGTAGCAAGTGATCGCGAAACGGGTTCCCATCAAGGGCCTCTCGTGGACGAAGCGCTGCTCTTCCCCCCGCAGTGAGGACAAGGCGAGGATCATCAGGCAGAGCATCCGGATCGGCAGCGGCATGCGGCGATCCTGAGGCACTCCGCAGCACCTTGGCAAACCCGGCCGCGCGGGAAGACAGACGCATGATCAAGTGCATCCGCGCGGCGGAGCAAGAAAAAGCCCGCCGCGGGGGACCGGGCGGGCTTGGGAAAGGTTTGCCGTGAGACTTAGTTCCGGTGGCGGCGCTTGAGCTTCAACTGCGCCATCGACTTCGCGATGACAGCCTGAAGATGGGCTACCTCCTCGGCATCGTTGTCGTGGCTGATTCCGGCAAGTTGTGCTTCCGCACGCTTCATGGCCTCCTCGACCTTCGATTCGTCGATCTGGTCCTCGCCCATTGCCATGTCCGTGAGGACCTTGACATTGTGCCGCGTGACTTCGGCGAAGCCGCCGCCGATGGCGAGGGTGACATTCTGACCGCCCTTCTCATAGCGGAGTTCACCCGGCTGCAAGGCAGTCACCAGCGCGGCGTGGCCATCGAGGATGCCAAGCTCGCCATCAGCCCCGGGCAGATAGACGTTGCCGACGGTATCGGAGAAGACCTTCTTTTCCGGGGTGACGATTTCGAGGTGGAGAGCCATGGGAATGATCGGTGGTCGGTGACCAGTGAAAAACACTGATCCGGCGGAACACTTAGCTTAGTCGCGGGAGACGCTGTCGATGCCGGCCTTCATGTAGAAGTTGCCTTCGGAGACATCGTCCCACTTGCCGTCGAGGATCTCGGCGAAGCCTTTCACCGTTTCTTCGATGGAGCAGAGCGCGCCGGGCACGTTCGTGAAGATTTCCGCCACGTGGAAGGGCTGGGTGAGGAAGCGCTGGATCTTACGGGCGCGGAACACCGTGAGCTTGTCCTCGTCGGAAAGCTCGTCCATGCCGAGAATGGCGATGATATCCTGAAGGTCCTTGTAGCGCTGGAGCACCTGCTGGACGCCGCGGGCGACGCGGTAGTGTTCCTCGCCGACGACTTCGGGCGCGAGGGCCTTCGAGGTGGAAGCGAGAGGGTCCACGGCCGGGAAGAGCGCCTGTTCCGCAAGGGAGCGCTCAAGCACCACCGTCGCGTCAAGGTGAGCGAAGGTATTCGCGGGAGCGGGGTCGGTAAGGTCGTCCGCGGGCACGTACACGGCCTGGATCGAGGTGATCGAGCCCTTGTTCGTGGAAGTGATGCGCTCCTGGAGACCGGCCATTTCCTCGGAGAGGGTCGGCTGGTAACCCACGGCGGACGGGGTGCGGCCCAGAAGAGCGGACACCTCGGAGCCTGCTTGGGAGAACCGGAAGATATTATCGACGAAGAGAAGCACGTCCTGGTTGTCCTCATCGCGGAAGTGCTCGGCCATCGTGAGGGCGGAGAGCGCGACGCGGAGACGGGCGCCCGGAGGCTCGTTCATCTGGCCGTAGCAGAGGGCGACCTTCGAGCCTTCGGTGAGGACCGGGTTTCCCTTGTCATCGAGAGCCACGTGACCTTTTTCGTCCTTCTCGGTGGCGATAACGCCGGACTCGATCATTTCCCAGTAAAGGTCGTTACCTTCACGGGTGCGCTCGCCCACACCGGCGAAGACGGAGAAACCGCCGTGTGCCTTCGCGATGTTGTTGATGAGCTCCATGATGACCACGGTCTTGCCCACGCCGGCACCGCCGAACATCCCGCCCTTGCCACCCTTCAGCAGGGGACAGATGAGGTCGATGACCTTGATTCCGGTCGGAAGGATTTCAGTGGCCGCGGATTGTTCGGTCAGAGATGGAGCGGCGCGGTGGATCGGGGAACGGAGGTTTGCATCGGCGAGGGGAACGTTTTCGTCCACGAGATCGCCGGTGACGTTGAAGATCCGGCCGAGCACCTGCTTGCCGACCGGGACCGCGATGGGCTTGCCGGTATCGGTGAGCACCATCCCGCGCTTCAAGCCATCGGAGGCGGACATGGCCACCGCGCGGACCCAGCCGTCGCCAAGGTGCTGCTGCACTTCGAGCACGAGCTTCGTGTCCACCCCGTTCAGGTTGTAGTAAACTTCGAGGGCGTTGTAGATCCCCGGAAGCGCGGTGGCCTTCGAGAAGTCGGCGTCAACGACGGCGCCGATGACCTGGACGATGGTTCCTTGGTTGCTCATCGCAAGATGTGACTAGTTGTTACAGATTCGGTTATCGGCTCGTTCAGCGCTGCGCCGCGCCCTTTGAGAATTTGACGGATTCGCCAGCCACCTTTTGGGCCGCACCGTGCATGAAAGTTTCCACCGTCTGGCCGGCGGCCAGGCCACCGCCCAGCACCCAGCTATTTTTGTCGGCCGTCATGGTGCCGACTACGGCACCATTACCGCCATCGACGAATCGCACGCTGGCGTCGAAATAAGAGCTTCCTGCACCCAGGCCGACGAGCGCACGCAGGGCGGCATTGCCCTCCACGAAGCGGGTGATCTCACCTTCGACGACAAGGGTATTTGCATCTGCCTTGCCGCTACGGGCAACGGAGCCGAAAGCATTCTTCTTTGCGATCTCTGCAGAGACGTAGTTGGGGAAGTTCTTACCACTCACCGGGCCGTTTTCCTGATCCGCGGCACCGCGGTAGGCGAAATCCCGCACCACCACCTTTGAATAAGCCTTGCCGCCCACGGTAGCTCCCGTGGCGGGCTGGACACTGGATACCGTGCCGCAGGAAGCGAGCAGCGCGACGAAGGGCAGAAGGAGTAGAAGGGACTTCATGGGAGACGTGATAAACTGACAGTGACCGATCACTCCATGGCCCTCATGGCCGTGGTGATTTCGAGGAGTTCAGCGGTGATGGCGGCCTGACGGAGCTTGTTGTATTCAAGCGTGAGCTCCTTGATGAACTTCTTCGCGTTGTCGGTGGCACCCTTCATGGCGACCATCCGTGCGGAGTGCTCGGAAGCGCGGCTTTCGACGAGCATCTGATAGACTTGGAAGTTGATGTAGAGCGGAAGAAGGGTGTCGAGAACGTCCTTGCCGCTGGGCTCGAAGAGGTAGTCGTTCGAAAGGGCCGCGGCGTGATTGGTTTCATTCACCTTCACGTCCTTGCCCATGCCCTCGTAGTCCTGCTTCTCGCCCAGAGCGGCCGTGGAGATCGGGAGGAGCTGCACGATGGTCGGCTCCTGGCGCATCACGTTGATGTAATTCGAGAAGGCGACGCTGACCTTGCTATAGCCACCCTCAAGGAAGGCCTTGGTCAGGAACTTCGCGATCGGGCGGGCATCCGCGAAAGGAACGGGGTCCTTCACTTCAAAGTCCGCCACCATGTTCCGGCCGGCCTTGCCGAGCTGGTTGCGGAGCTTGCGGCCGACGGTGACGATGTCGGCATCCTTGGGAACCTCGGCGCGGACCTTCTTGCCGAGGTTCGTATTGAGGGCGCCGCAGAGACCCTTGTCGGTCGAGATCACCAGCACCAGTTCCTTGCCGCCCTCGCGGGTCTGGAGCAGTGCGTGGGCTTCCTCGCCCACGTTTTCCTTGAGGTTGACGAGGACCTGGTTGAGCAGATCCGCGTAGTCGCGGCCCGCGAGCGCCTGGTCCTGCGCCTTCGTCATCTGGGCGGCGGCGACAAGCTGCATCGCCCGCGTGATCTGGGCGGTGTTCTTGACCGACTTGATGCGCCGGCGGATGTCGCGAAGGTTGGCCATATCAGAGGAAAGCTAGGAGCAGGAGCGG
>CAMPGU010000187.1 GCA_946885645.1 uncultured Haloferula sp. | reverse complement strand
TCTTGATGTTGAGCCAGATCAGCGGAGCCGTGGCGCTGGTGATCAGCGTGAGCGTTACGTCGGTATTGAGCATCACGATCACCACGCCGAGGGAGACGCAGAGGCCGGAGAACATCGGCACCAAGACGCCGGAGAGAAGCGACTGCAGTGCGTAGCTATCGTAGGCCGCGCGGTAGAGGAGGTCGCCCACCTTGGAGCGGTCGTGGTAGGCCAGGGGCAAGCGGTAGAGGTGATCCAGCGCCGCCACGCGGATTGCTTTCACCATGCGATTCCCCGCATGGATCATCCATAGCTGGCTGAACATCGTGAGCGTCTTGTGAAAGACCCCGAGCAGCACCACGATCAGCGCGATCGAAAGGATTGCCGCCGCGTCCCCGTCACCGGGGCGAAATCCCGGCAAGCGTGCCAGCCACTCCGGCGGTGGCTGGGAGCCGAATACACAATCCACCAGCCATTTCACCGGCCAAGGCAAAGCCACTTCCAGAAGCGCCGCGAAGATCAAAAGGATCAGCCCGCCCGTCACGTGGAGACGGACCGTGCGCAGATAGGAAAGGCACCGTCGGATCATTGGCTCAGCCCTGATAGTGGCGTTCTACTTCGGGCATTTCGAGCGCTATCCCGCATTCCAGGGCGGCTTGGGAGATCGCGTTCAGGGTGTGCTGGCGGGATCCCAGGAGGACCAATACGAATGCACCCAGCGGGATAAGCATGGGGGACAAGGTCGGCACGGTGACGATCAAGGCCAGGGCGGCAGCCACGAAAGCCCAAGCGAGGTAGAAGGATTTCCTCGGGCTGCCCTCCAACCGGAAGCGCACCCAGTGGAACCCCCGCTGGAGGACTTCCTCGTAAACCGAAGTCAGGCGGAACGAGTGAAAGCCGGGGCCGAGCACGAGGAGATCGCTATCGGACCACTCGCTGCTCGGCTGGCAGATCCACCCGCAGCCACGGAGGTGGCGGCAGAGCAATTGCAGCCAGGCATCCCGTTGGCCGATGTTTCCCCACAGCCGTTGATCCTCCGGATAATGCCTGCGGCCCTTCCATAGCTGGAGTGCGCCTTCCAGCCGACCCCACACCCGGGCCCATGGCTGTGCCAAGTGCAGGAAGGCCACCAGCAGCCCCCCTTTCAGACGGTCGATGGAATTCCACTGCTGCTCGCGGAGCCGGGAGGCTTCGACCCCGATCACTCCTGCGGCGAAGAGGGTCATTACCATGCCCGCGATCCCCGGCAGCAGGAGCCAGCCCGTGCGGTTCCAGAACAACAGGCCCAGGAGGCCCGACAGGATCACGCAGAGGAAATAGACCTGCCACTCGATCGACTTGAAGAGCGTAAGCCAGGACGAGATCTTCGGTTGATACATCGACTGGAACATCGCGCTCCCGAAGAAGCCCTGGTATATGCGCGGCCGGAAGATCGCCGGCAGCTGGCGGAAGGACGAGCTGGCCAGGCCATCATAGATACTTCCCTTCCAGACACTGTGCCCGAGCACGTTGAAGCGCGAGGGATAGGCTTCATGAAGGTGGGCCTCCGCGTAGCCGTAGCCGCGCTGCTGTTTCAGGTAGGCGCAGACGGAGGAACGGCGCCGGTGCCAGACGATCGCGGACGGGCTGAAGGCGATCTTCTTCTCCCGCACCAGCAGCTTCCAGCAGACATCGACATCATCGCCCGCGGCGCGATGGGTGACATCGAAACCGCCGATTCCCTGGAGATCCGCTTTCACGTAGGCCATGTTACAGCCCGGGACATGCTCCGCGATCTCGTCCCCCAGCAGCACGTGGGTCGGATTGCCCGGCGAGTGGTGGACGCATTGGGCGGTGAACTCCTCGTCCGGCGGCGAAAGATTCGGCCCGCCCACCGCGGATGCGCCCTGCTCGAGCAAGGCCTGCACCATGAAAAACAGCCAGTCCGCATCCGCGAAGGCATCGTCATCGATGTAGGCGACAATGCTGCCCTCGGCCATTTGCATGCCGGTATTCCGTGCATTGCTCAGGCCGCCGTTGGGCTCCACACGGTGATATCGCACGTTGAAGCCATCCGCGATCTGGCGGATCGGGTCGCTGGAACCATCGTCGATGACGAGGATCTCGTAGTTCGGATACTTCAGGTTCTGCAGCGACCGGAGGCAGTGCGCCAGGGTCCGCGCGCCGTTGTAGGTGGCCACCACCACCGTCACCCGCGGCCAAGGGCGCGTGGTCATCTGGTAGTGGTCGAGCCGGTAGGTGTCGCTCACCGCGGCCAGGGCGGGCTTTGGTGCACGTTCGGAATCGGTCACCCCGAAAGCCCAGCCATCGATCGCCTCGTCGAAGATGCCCCACTCGTCGGTCCAGCTGTACACCGCGGTGCCGCAGAGGCCCTTCTCGAAGGTGGCCCTCAGGAAATCGTGGAGATACGCGGCCTGGGCGTCGCGGCCGTTCTTGGCGCTATCCAGCCCCAGCTCCGCCAGGAAGAGCGGCCGGTCACCCGCAAGGCTGTGCAAACGTGCCAGGTACTTCCGGAACGTGAGCTGGTTCTCCAGATACACGTTGAAGGAGACCACATCGAAGTTCGGGAGATTGAGGTACTCGGTCGGTGGATGGTTCACGTAGGTCACCAGCCCTCCATCCGATTGCTCCTTCACGATATTGCAGAGGCGCCGGAGGAATTGGCTCACGCGGGTGACGCCATACCAGCGCACCACCAGGGGCGGAATCTCGTTACCGATCGAGTACATCAGCACCGCCGGATGGCCCGCAAGTTCGCGCGTGCGCTCCGCCGCCCACCGGTAGAGGAAGTCTTCGCGCTCCGTCCCGAGCTCGCAGAAGCGCGGACCCCACCCGACTTCGGGAATCAGATACAGCCCTGCTTCCCAAGCCGCATCGGCGATGCGGGGCGAGGGGGCATTGTAGAGGCGGACGGTATTGATGCCGGCATCCCGCATGCGCGCGAAGTCCTCCTTCAACTTTGGAAAAGGCGGGTAGTGCTCGCCTTCCTCGTTCGGGCTGAAACTGCCGTAGGTGATGCCTTTGATCCAGAAGCGCTCGCCATTCACCCTGAGGAATTTCCCATCCACCTCCGGACGGGGGTTGGAGGAGGCGATCGCCGGACGGGCTACAACCGGAGCCAGGATCGGTGATGGTTCGGCGGCGGTTCGTGTGAGAGCAATCGCTTCCATCGGAGGGACTGGTTAGAATTGGAGTTGCAGACCGAGCTTGGCGACGAGCTCGGTATCGAGGCGTTCGAAACCGGTGGCACCGTCCCAGTAGAGTTGGCTCAGCACCGCATTGAAGGTTTTCCCCGGCTGGTACTCCCAGGAGAACCGGGAGTTGAATCCGATCGTGTCGGAGATGGTGTCGTATTGGACGAGGTTCGACCACCGGACCCGGGGCGTGAAGCGGAGCACGAGCCAGAGACTGTAGAGATGGCTGTCGATTTCGCCGCCCGGCAGGTCGAAGCTGTTGTAGTCGTAGCTCAGGCCGTAGGCCGCCAGGCTGCCGGGGATCCACCAGAGGTTCGCGAAAAGCGAGTTCCAATCGCCGCCGTAGAAACCGCCGCCCCGGGTTCCGAAGTCCCCGCTCAGGCTGCGGCTCTCCGCGAGCTTCCACTTCGCCTCGTAGGTGAGCATATCATAGCTGCCCGCGGGCACCGAGACGCCGCCCGGAAGCGTGAAGGGATACTCGGTCCGGTCCAGGGTATCCGTGACGCCGATGCTGATCTCGTCGTTCGACGCCAGGCGCACGACAAGCGGGTAAAAGCTGTGGCTGCGGGTCTGCAGCTCGTTGTCGAGATCCTCGTAGATCTGGTTCGCGTAGATGAAGCCGAACCATTGGTACCAGGTCGTGGCAGCCGGGCGGATCAGGTAGCGCCAGTCGCTCGAATAGTAGCGCACGTCGTTCCGGCGGATGAAGCCAAGTGCGGGATCGAAGCCCGCGCTGATCTCCGCGGCCTGAATCGCGATATTGATCCGGTCGCCGGGCCAACTCAATCCGATACCGTAGGCGTGACCGCCGAAGTCGGGGAGCAGGACGGGATCCGTCTGCGAATTCAGGCAGAAAAGGTTCGCCACCAGAGTCTCGTCTCCCAGCCATTCGGACGTCTGATAGCGGAAATCGAACCCCAGCACCGAGTTGTCGCCGTTCGATCGGGGATCGCCGGCGGTCGCGATAAATCCGACGGTGGACTGTCCGAAAACTTCACGTGTGAGACGACCGGCGAAGACCGGCTTGGACTCCACCCCGAAAGCCTCGTCCAGATAGGCCGTGGTCGCACCCAGTTCGTATCCGCCTGCGCGTCCCGAGAGCTTGGCGGCCCCGAGAATCGGCACCCGCTCCCCGTTCGCGGAGAGGCCGACCCGGCGGGTGAAATAGGGGATCAGCAGCTCTTCGTTGAGGTCGCCGAAGCGGTAGATGCCCGAATCTTCGAGAAAGAAGTCGCGCTTCTCCGGGAAGAAGAGGGGAAAGCGCGTGAAGTTGATCTGGCGCTGGTCCACTTCGGTTTCCGCGAAGTCGGTATTCGCGCTCAGGGTCGCGGTCAGGCCCGGGTTGATACGCCACCGCAGGTCCATGCCGACGTCGCCGGTGACACTGCTATCTCCTCCCTTCGAGTCGCGGTAGCGTGCCAAGGCGTATGGCGAAAACTCGATGCCGAGGTTTTGCGGCAAGTGCTCTAGCCCTGTCAGCGTCCCGGCATTGCCCGCGTAGTGGACTTTCGTCTCCGGCCTGGGGGATGTCCAGCGTCCGCTCTCGCCCTTGCGTGCGATGCTCCGGGAAAAATTGAAGCCCCAAGTGCTTTTCGCGGGGTCGTAGGCAATCGTGGTGAAGGGGATCACGATCTCCGCGGTCCACCCTTCGGCGTTCGTCTGGCAACGCACGTCCCACAGGCCGTCCCAATCCGTGTTCGCGGTGAAATGATTGCTCACCAAGGCGTCCCACCGGCCTTCATCCGGACTGATGGCGAAGACATACCCGTTCCGGCGGTCATGGAAGGTGTCGAAGAAGAGCGCCACGTGATCGCCGCTGAGCACCGATCCGTCCCGCTCCCGGCCCCGCGCGCGGATGCCTCGCGGGTCCCGGTCCCTGCAACGGACCGCGATGTAGAGCGCCTTTTGATCGTGCAGGATCTTCACCTCGGTGTCCTCGGTCATCGCCTTGCCGGGTTCCGGCTCGACTTGGATCAGTCCGCTCGCGCTTGCCGCCCTTTGCCAGATCGCCTCATCCGGCACCCCGTCTATCTTCGGGGCTGCATCGGTCAGGGGAGCATCGAGGGACGCGCCCGCGGCCGTCATGAGCGTCCCTGCGACGATCGGCAAAAGACGCCACGCCCGCGACACGATGGTGCCGAGGGACGAGAGAGCGCAACGGTGCCATTGCCTGTGGCAAGACCGTGGTCCGGGCATCGAAGCGGGGTGACCCGGGACTGTCATCTCGGGAGCTGTGGGCGGGGGAATGGAATCGGAGCGCTATCGATGTAGAGCGGCTGGGATCGACAGGAGGGACGGTGGAAGATCTTGCACGCTCTCATGGCACGGTACTGCTGGAGGGGCCTGCAAGGGCTCCATCCGATTTGACGCGTGCGCGGCTGACCCGGTTACATCGGGAGGAGCAAAAATGAGCACAGGAAACGGAAAGCGCCCCCGAGCACCGTGGTGCCGGGAGGCGCCAACCCCCGCGGGCCGCTCATGACAAGTTAGTTGCGCCGACTGGCGCGAAAATTGAAAGCGCTGTAAGAAAAAGAACTACTAGGCTAACAGCCGATCGGTCCGGCTCATTCAATCGTGCGGCAGCCATGACAGCGCCTATTGGGGCTCGATGCGAAGGCGCATGAAGAGCTTGGAGGGGTCGGTGGACCGCTCCACGCGGGCTTCGACGGATTCCGTGCTCGCGGTTTCACTACCGATTTCCAGCGCGACCGGGGACCATCCCGTCAGGTTCGAGCCGCTCTCCACGTGGTAGGCCAGATCCGCGCGCCCTTTTGGCCGCACGAACGAGAGTTTGACGTGGGTCTCGTCGATGGTCATTCCGGGGGACGGGGAGAAGGACTGCGGATTGCTGCCGAGGGCGTATTCCAAGAGATTCTCCAGCCCGTCATGATCTGGATCCCCGGATGCTTCCGCCAATCCGTCCGCGATTTCTTGTTCGGTGAATTCCGTGTCCCGCCACAGGTCGTAGGTCATTCCTAGGATTGTGAACTGGCCGGTCGCCGAGCCTTGGTAGTTCGCATCGTTCACCGTCGCCACCACCGGATAGATGCCGACGGTGACCGGAGCGGTCGCGCTCCCGGCGTAACTGACGCTGATGGCCAAGCCGGGTGGCGAAGTGGTAACGGAAACTTGCTTGGGAGTTCCGTCGAACATCTGCGAGAGATTGCTCAGGGTGACCGTTGCCGGAGCCTTGGAAACGTTCAGGACGCCGCTCGCTTCGCCCTGGTGGTTGGGATCGGTGATGTTCGCTTCGACGTCGTAGCTGCCCGCATTGACCGGAATCGAGGGACCGCCGTTGTAGGTGACCGTCACGGCCAGCCCCGGAGGAGTGGTGGTCACCGTCACTTCGCGCGGCCCGCCGTTGTAAACTTGCTGGAAATCTCCCAAGGTTACGGTGGCCGCAGCCGGTGTCACCGCGACGGAGGCATTCCCCGAAAAGCCTCCTGCGGTGGCGCTGATGACGTAGGGTCCGCCTGCGGTCGCCGCGGTGAAGACTCCCTCGGGCGTGATGGTGCCGCCCCCGCTGGCCGCCCATACCGGAGAGCCGGTGGGCATGGAGTTCCCGAACTGGTCCTTCAAGGTGGCAGCGAAGGCCTGCGATGCGCCTACCGGAACCGTGGCCGAAGCGGGGCTGAGCGACAGATCCGAGGCGGTCTGAAGGACCCGCAGGTTGATGCTACCGGTGGTGGTGAGGCCGCCGGCATCGGCAATCTGCACCGAAAGTTGATAGTCGCCCGGAGCACCGAAGCTCGCTTCCGTTGTCTTGGCTAAATTGTCGCCGCTGGCGGAGAAGCCTACGGCGCTGCCCGGCCCGCTTGCTACCGACCACGCGTAGCTAAGGGCGGGCTCCCCGCCGTCGTCGGCCGCCTGGACGGTCAACGCCGTTGCCGCGCCGCGAAGCAGATAGAACACCGTGCCGTCAGGATCCGTTGCGGTTTCCGTGGTGGGGACCGCAGGCCCGGCCTCGATGGACGGCGCCTGGTTGACGAAGTCTCCGCCACCGATGAGCGCGATGGTATCAACACTCCATCCCGCGCTCGGCGTCGAGGCGTTGGTCGCGAGGCGCCATCTCATCCGCAGTGTATGGCCCGCGAATTTGGCGGTTTCGGTGAAATTGAGCACCGTCTCAATGAATCCGTTGCTGTTGCCGGACCAAGCCGTCTGCCCGGCGAATTCGCTGCGCCCCGCTGGCTGACCGGTGGCCGCGATGGTAGTAGTGTAGCCGTTCGCAGCGAAGGAGACCCCGGACGAAACAGACGTGACATCGAACCATGCCCCGCCATCGATAGAGAACTCCAGCTTCCCGCCGTCCTGCCCGCTTTGCAGGTTGTAGCTGTGCCAGAACCGGAGTTGTAAGTTAGTGGCATTCGAGGGTACCGGGATCAACGGAGAGGTGAGGTTCACGGTCGATTTCGTTTCCGGAGCGGGCGCGAAATAGGAGACCGCAGGCGAATGACTGAGAGCGCTGGTGAGCGTCCACTCGTTCGTGCCGGTGCCCGCCTGCGAGGCCCAGCCGCCGGGCGAGGCTTCAAAGTTCTCGCTCCACAAAGCGCCGATCACCGTGAAGGCATCGGCGAGGGTGAAAATCTCATCGCCGGGGTTATCCGCCGTCACGTTCCAAAGGCCGGCCGCCGCTCCCTCCAGATTCACCTGGCAACGGAGCGAGTTCCCGACGAGCTGCTCGCCTGACGCGGCGATGTCCGCATGCCCGGCGCGCGTGAGTCTCACCGCAGTATTCCCGGTGAACCCCGTGCCTGTCAGGTCGAGGGTCACGCTGCCGGTGAAGCTGCTGGAAGGGCTCACCGCCGTTACCGTGAGCGGCGGCGGCGGAGGCTCCTCGGCCGCGGAGCCGGAGATCAGCAGGGAGTAGCGTTGGCTGGCATTCGTCAGGGTGCCGGAGTAGGAGACGGTGACCTGATAGGTGCCGGCGAGAGGGGCGGCGATGAG
>CAMPGU010000186.1 GCA_946885645.1 uncultured Haloferula sp. | reverse complement strand
TGGGGCGGCGATAAGCGTTTCGAGATTGTCGCCCGAAATCGTCTGCACATTGGCCAGCAGATCCAGGCGCTGGAGGATGAAATCGGCGAGCCGCTTCTCATCCGGCGGGCGAGGGGAGTGGAGCCGACTGCCGCCGGGCGCACCGTGGTGGAGCACGCCCGGCGACTCCTCGCCGAGCGCGAGCGTTTGCGCGATGCCTTCGCCGACCGCCGCGAGCTGCGGCATGGCCGCGTCGCTTTCGGCATTATCCCGACGATCGCTCCCTACCTTCTACCGCAGTGGCTGGGCCCGTTCCGGGAGCGCCATCCCGGCATTGCCATCGCGATTTCGGAATCGCGTACGGAAGAACTCATCGTTCAGGTCGTGGAAGGACGCATCGAGTTCGCCATCCTCAGCGACGTCCCCGAGCACGACCGGCAGAAATGGTCGCTGCAGGTGCGCGAGCTCTTCCGCGAGCCGCTTCTCCTCGCCGCTCCCGCGAACCACCCGCTCGTCCTCCGGAAAGCGGCACCCGCGCCCGGAGACCTCAAGCCCTCCGAGCTCATCCACCTGAAAGGCGGCCACTGCCTTTCCGACCGCACCTTGCGCTTGTGCAAGATCCGCGAGCCCGATCCCGGCCTCCAGTGCGATCAGCTCGGCACCGCCCTCTCCATGGTCGCCTCCGGCCTCGGCGTCACCGTCGTCCCCAAGCTCGCCACGCGGAACCGCGCGATGGACGGCGTCGTCCTGCGGGCATTTGCGGGAAAAGGGATGCACCGCGTGATTGCCCTGATGAAACGCCGCGGCAGCAAGGACACGCCGGCAGCCGCGGAGCTGCTGAAACAGCTTTCGTCGTGAGCGGAGCCGGTCACGGACTCTCACCCCGTCCGGCTATCCAGTTGAAATACCTGCCCGGAAGTGTGCGGCAGATGGGCATGCAGGGTCAGCAGGAAAGCCGCCACCGCTTCCGGGGTGTTGTAGCGCCCCAGCGCGTGTTCCGATTTCACCTGCTCGCGCCGTTTCTCGCTTACTCCGCGGGTCATCCTCGTCTCCACAAAGCCCGGCAGGATCACGTTCACGCGGATGCCGGCCGGTCCCGTCTCCTTTGCGAGTGATTTGGCGAGGCCGATCAGGCCCGCTTTGGCCGCGGCGTAGGCGGCTTGGCCCGCAGGCGGATGCAGCGCGGAGTAGCTGGAGAGGAACACGATGTGACCCGCACGCGCACGGATCATGTTCCGGAGGGCCGCAGCGGCGCAGAGGGCGGCGCCGCGGAGATTCACCGCCAGCACCTCATCCCAGGCGGTTTCCTCCAGCCGTGCCAGCGGGGCGTCGCGCGCGATGCCTGCATTGCAGACCAGCAGCGCGGGAGAGTGCTGGCGGAAGTAGTCCTTGATCGCGGCACCATCCCTCACATCGAGTTCCGTCCGGGCGGGAGCGGCGACCGGGTAGCCTGCCTCCGAAAACGCGGCAGCGATTGCCCGGGCCAGCGTTCCTTCGCCACCGGTGATCACCACTTGGCCGCTCGCGCCGCCAGCCTGCCCGGATGCCTCCATCGCGGCAAAGTCAGATCCCGATGGGATTGATCGGGGGCTCCGGCTCGTTGTCGAGGTAGCCCAGCATCTTCGCCCGTCTCAGCGCGTGCTGACGGTTCGTTGCGTGCAGCTTCCCGTAGATGTTCTTGATATGGGTGTGCACGGTGTGCGGGCTGATGCCGAGCCGCTCGCCGATCTCCTTGTAGAGGAAGCCTTCGGAGACGGAGCGGAGGAGTTCCACCTCCCGCGGCGAGAGCGCCTCCGCCGGCTCCGCGGGACTGTCCTGCAGGAAGCGGTCCAACAGCTTGCGCGCGATCACCGGGCTCATCGGCGCACCCCCGCGGACGAGTTCGCGGATCGCCGTCTCGAGGTACTCCGCGGAGCAGCCCTTCAGCAGGTAGCCGAAGGCTCCCGCGTTCAGTGCGGCGAAGACCGTGTCACGGTCCTCGTAAATCGTGTAGGCGAGCGGCAGCAGGTCCGGATTGGCGGCCCTCGCCTTTGCGATCAGCTCCACGCCCGAAATCCCCGGCAGATCGATATCGGAAATCAGCACGTCTCCCTCGCTCCATGGTGCCGCCTGCAGCGCTTCTTCCGCCGAAGCGTAGGCACCCACCACCAGAAAGCCCTCCCGCCGTTCCAGGAGCCGGGCGAAGTACCCCAGCATCCGCGCATCGTCTTCCACCACGATGATTCGGATGGTTTCGGGGCTCGGATCCGTAGAGTCAGGAGGCGGTGAGGTCGGCATGAGGATATTGAAGGGGTAGGGGGAGAGTGAAGTGCAAGATCGTCCCGCAATCGCCGGAGACGGTCAAGCGGCCGCCCAGTTCTTCCGCCCGCCGCGTCATGTTCTTCAGCCCGCGGCCGCCGGATAGGGGCACCGGCAGCCCGCGGCCGTTGTCGCTTACCCGTATATCGAGCTGGTGCTGCCTGAAGTCGAGTTCGATCCGTGCCTCGCTCGCCCGGGAGTGCCGGGTTATATTATGTACCGCCTCTTTCACCGCGCGGGCCAGCGAGATGACGGCGACGGGTTCGGTGATCGGCGCTTCCGTCACCGTGCCCCGGATCTCCCAGGTCATGCGGATCCCGTGGGGTTCCGTGACTTTGCAACTGTACTCGCGGAGCTCGGCCAGCCAGTCGGACCATTGGAAATTTCCCCGATCCAGGGTATTCATCAGGCTGCGGAGCTCGCGATTACCTTCCAAGGCGATGTCTTGGATCTGCTTCAGCGTTTCGTGGCGCACGGCCTCCTTCTCTTCCTCGCGTCCCAGCGCCGCCAGCATCGCCAGGTTGGCCGTGATACCCCCGATCCCGTCGTGCAAGTCCCGGACCAGCGCCTGGCGTTGCCGCAGTGCCCGCTGCTCCTCGGCGTCCTGCCGTGCAGCGGCCAGCTCGCCCTCCATGCGGCGCTGGGCGGCGTGGCGCTCCTCGAGCTCCGAGGTTTGGCGCTGGTTGATCATCAGGATCGTCCCGAAGGCGCGCAGGTAGCCGAATACCGCCACCGCGAGGAACAGGACCCAATGCGCGGTGGAACCGTCGAAGATCGCCACCGGCGGCCGTACTTCCACCGTCCTGACCAACCGGGCGACCAGCACCGCCGTGAAGAGGAGGAACAGGATTCCCGTGAAATGCATCGAGAACCGCATTCCGCCGCGCCTCTTCCGTATCAGCTTCACCCCCGTGACCCCGTTGAAGAAAATCAACACCAGCGAGGTGAGGTAAACCCGGGCTTGGAGGCTGTCTGAGATGAAGAAGAAATACAGGTAGGCTACCGTCCACAGCGCGGCGGCGATCGCCGTGGGTCGTTTCCAGGAATCGTCCCCGAGGAACCTGCTGCACCCGGCATAATAGAAAGCCGCTGCCGTCACCCCGCAGAAGTTAGGAATCAAGGTGCTCAGCAAGGTGTTCTCCGACACCCCCTGGAGCGGCAGCAGTGCCATCGTGAAGGCGTTGAGCACATTGCTCGCCGCCCAGAAACCGATTCCGGGGATGCTGCGGTTAAGCGCCCACAGCACCACCATGCCCACTCCCTGCACCGCGCAAAGGACGGCGATTACCAGGAAAAGCGTGCGGAGGTCGGGCACCATACCGCGGGCGGAATACCTCCACCCGCGGCAAAAAGCCAAACAACAATCCCGTTAACGCGATCCCGTGCGCGCCACCGGCTTCACGATGATCGCGTGTTCCTCATACTTCGCCACCGCCCCTGCCTGCTGCAGGATCATGTTGAAGGCCGCCTTCGCGGGCAGGTTTTTCACCGTCAGGGTCACGCTCGAATCGGCGAATTTGTCGGCGGGATCCTGAATCATGAAGTTCGGCGAGAATTTGCCCTCCGACTTCTTCTCCACCAGCATCGTGAGAGCCTCCAGCGCGTCCGAGAGCTCGGTCTTGTCGAAGTTGATCTGCGCGATCTCGAACTCGGCCAGCTTCCGTTCCCGCGCGCGGGCGGCCACGGAGCCTTGGTTGCGCTGCAGTTCGCCGAGCTGGAAGCGGGCATGGGGATGGTTCGGTTGCAGGCGCAGGACTTCGCGGAAGGCCAGCTGCGCGGCTTTCACGTTACCTTGATCCACGGCGACCATGCCTTCTTTGTAAATTTCCGCGGCACGGTCGGCGTGGGCGGGCACGCATGTCAGGGCGACGAGGGCTAGAATGAGTTTTTTCATAAGCGTCGGTTGCAGGTTTCGGGTGTACGGCAGACTGGAATCTACCACTTATGACAAAGTTGCAGCGGCGATGCGGCGTGTTCAATGGAGATCGCCGGAGCTTGCGCAGATTTCTCAAAAATGGCCTCTCATTGTCCATGCAAGGTGAAGACGCGCGGTGGATGCGCAGGGCGATCGAGGAAGCGGCGAAGGGTCTCGGGCGCACTTCACCCAATCCGCCGGTGGGTTCCGTAATCGTGAAAGACGGCGTGGAACTCGGTGCCGGCTGGCATCGCGGTGCCGGTTTGCCACATGCCGAGCGGGAGGCGATGGCGGCAGTACGGCAAGCTCACGGCACCGGCGCGCTCGCGGGAAGTTCCGTGTACGTGACCTTGGAACCGTGCTCCACACACGGCCGCACGCCGCCCTGCACGGACGGTTTGATCGAGGCCCGCGTGGCCCGGGTGATCTATGCAGCGGAGGATCCGAATCCC
Organism: uncultured Haloferula sp.; assembly: GCA_946885645.1. The sequence goes on along the minus strand of CAMPGU010000186.1, from coordinate 3,488 downwards.
GCCCACGCGGGAAGGGCCGATGTGCTGTTGGAGGATGCGGGCATCTCCGTGACCCGCGGCGTGCTCGCGGAGGAAGCATCGCTACTCATCCGCCCCTTCGCGAAAGTCCAGCGCACAGGCCTGCCGTGGGTGGTCCTCAAGACGGCCATGAGCCTCGACGGCCGCATCACCCGCCCGCCCGGGGAGGGCATGTGGCTCACCAGGGAGGAAGCCCGCGCACAGGTGCAGCGTCTCCGCGCCGAATGCCAGGCCATCCTCACCTCCGGGGAAACAGTCCGGCGCGACAACCCGCGCCTCGATCTGCGCGATCCGGAACTTGCCGCCGGCCGGACCCAGCCGTGGCGCGTGATCCTCACCCGCGATGCCCGCTCTCTGCCGGCGGACGCGCCTCTCTTCATCGATACCCATCGCGATCGGACGCTCATCGAAGACCGCGATCATCCGGAAACCGTGCTCCGGCGTCTGGTGGCAGAGCGCGGTGTCAGCTCCGTCCTCGTCGAATGCGGCGGGCGTCTTGCCGCGGAGCTGATGGAGGCCGGCCTGATCGATGAATGGGTGGCCTTCCTGGCCCCGCTGGTTACTGCCGGGCCGGTACCGGCGCTGGCCGGCTGCGGAATGGGAGCCGGGATTTCGCTCGCGGATGCCGCCTTCAGCCGGTTCGGGCCTGATGTCATGCTGCGCGCGCGCGTATTGCGGGGCTGAGCGCGGCATTTTCACGCCCTGCTCATTCTTCCTTCATGCAGCCCTGCCATTCCATGCGTGCAATCCAACGCACGTATCATGACAGCCGACTTCGTGAAACCGTTTCGAACGGGATGGGTGATTCCCGCGCTCAGTTGCCTGGTGGCTCTCGCCACCGGTGCGGCGGGGGCGGTCCTTTTCCTCGCTTCGCTGTTCGCCACTCTGGTCACGCGGGACATGGCACCGGTGGTGGCCGGACTGCTCGGCGGATCGTTGCTCGGTTCGTGCGGCGGGATCGCGCTCGTCTGGTCGCTCGGCCGGATGGGGAAGGGTGTGTAAGTGTGAAAAGCCCGGCGGCACCGCGAGGCGTCGCCGGGCATCATGACCACGGGTGAATGAATTTCTCAGCGGCAGCCGCCACCGATGTGCACGGAGAATCCGGGGCGCACCACGACGTGGCGGTGATGATGGCGGTGGCGGTGCACGGGGATGATCCGCGTGCGGAAGACCGGATGTCCGCAGGAGTCGTAGTAGGCCACGTAGCGCTCCACCCATGCCGGCCCGCCGCAGGAGCGGTGATACTCGACATAGTGGCGGGAGGGGCGGTGATAGTGACGTGCATCGGCCGAAGGGGTCGCGATCACGGTGGCAATGACGATGGTGAGGATGCCGAGAAGTTTCTTCATGATGGTGAATTCGGGATTCACCGGTTCGGACGGTGTCCGGCTCCGAATATTCGACGATCCCTAAAAATTTTTTCGCTCCGGTTCCAATCCGGGCGATCCTTTCCCATAGCGGAAGATCCCCTCGCGGGGAGATCCTTCGACTGCTCGTCCAATCACCAATTCACACCATGAACGATTCCACCGAAAACACGCACGGTCCCGCGGATGGCGCTTCCGAAGCACCGCGCTACACCACCTTTTCCGAGGCTTTCCACTCCGCCCGTGCGGATGCGTCATCCATGGCGCGGGAGGCGGCCCCCAGGCTGAAGCAGGCGCTCGCGGGCGCGGCTCATGACCTGGCCTACGGGGCCGCCTTCGGCGCATGCTTCGCCGCATGTTTCGCGAAGGAGCTGGTGCCCTCCACCATCAAGGAGTCGGTGCGCCGCGGCGCCCGCGCGGGGAGGGACGCGGCGGGCAGGGCAGCCGAAGTGCCGGCCGAGATGCCCCCTCCGCTCGGAGTTTGATAGCTTCCCGAGCGAAATCATACTTGGGGCCGGTGGCGACGGCGCGAACCGCCGCTGGCGCCCTGTCGTGGAGCGGCCGTCCTCGCTGTTCTTGATGCAGTGCGGCGGCATCCGTCGCCTCCGGATGCCGCCGCGTTGCTGCCCCGTACTGACACGGGAAATTGAAACTACGGATTCAGGAGGCGATTCTCTGACCCGACCCGGTGAAGAAACCGTCGCCTCCGGTCTGCCGCTACTCGAACACTACCCGCAGAAACGCCTTCTCGGTTTCCGCCGTTTCCCCGGGCACCCGGAAGGAGCGGTAGGTCCAGCCGGTCCCCAAGGGCGGGAGCCCGGCCATGAAAGAATCGTTCGCAACCACCTCCTCCACCGCCACATCCCACGTCTCCAGATCGAAGGAACCTTCCACACGATATCCCACGCTGGCGGTCGTCGCGATCAGGTCGCCGCTATTGCCGCCCGTTCCTCCGGAGAATTCCGCTCCCTCCACCACCGCAACGGTCATCACCAGGTTCGAGGACTCGCCGTCCGGCCCATCCGCATCCCCCACGGCCACGAAAGCCTCCCCGTGGGCACCTGAAGCGGGATCCGTGTTCAACGCGTACTCTTCGAGGTTGGTCCGGCCGTCTTCATCCGGGTCGGCATTCCGGTCCCAATCCGACGGGTCCTCCACGCCGCTGTCCTCGATCCACAAGGTGTAGGGGTCCACCGCGACGAGCATGAGGTTGGACACGGAAGCGAAGTTCGCCCCGATGTCGAGCACCGTGGCCGGAAGCGCCGCAGAGCCTGTGAAGCGGATGCTCGCCGCACCGGAGGGGACGGTCTCACCCGTGCGGAATTCCGCCGTTACCCGGCTGGTTCCCGCGGGTGCCCCGACGACTTCCAGCAGATCCAGGCCCAGGACATTCGCCGAAGTTCCTCCGCCCGAAAAACCCAGCGGTGTTCCCGCTCCGTCGATGAGTTCCACGCCGAAGGCCGGGTTGATCCCCAAGGTGGAGTTGAGCAGCCCGCTCCCCGCGATGACCTCGAAACTGACGCGATAGACGCGGTTCGGAGCGAGGCTGACGACCGGGTCATTGAGGGTGGCGGTGGCGGACCATGCCAGCTCCACGTTCAAGCCGGTATCCAAGGAGCCGAGCAGCGACTGCGGATCATTGCTGACATTGAATTGCAGCGATTGATTGGAAAGCGCCACTTGGGCTCCGGTGGAACTGAGAACCTGCCCTAAAAGATAGAGATCGGCTCCGCCTGTGGCGGTCGCGGTCCAGTGAGTTCCCAAGGGGCCCGTGGTCGTGGCCGCCGGATCCAACACCACGTTCAGGAGTCCCGGCTCCGTGTCGGTTTCGGCAGTTACGGAGGCGGCCGGGCTAAAGAGTCCGGGATAGCTCGAGCCATCCACGAGGGTCTGGCTACGGGAGATGCCGTGGGTCGCGGCCAGGAGAGCGAGGGCAAGGGATAAACAGCGTTGCATAGCAGTTATCACAGTCCCTGATCTCTTGATAACCCTCAACCGGGGGGCGGAACTTTCTGCTTATGACCCGATAACTCCCGGTTGCTGGCGGGAGTCCGGCGCGGCGTGCTTTGCCGGTAGCACCCCGCCACCCTCACCGCCGTTTGC
>CAMPGU010000185.1 GCA_946885645.1 uncultured Haloferula sp. | reverse complement strand
CCTTCGACATCACCGGGCTCCTGAAGCCCGGCAAGAACTCCTTGGAGGTGAAAGTCAGCGATGCTACCGACACCGCCCACCAGCTTCACGGGAAGCAGGTCAGCCTGCCCGGCGGCATCTGGTACACTCCGGTTAGCGGCATCTGGCAGACGGTGTGGCTGGAGGCGGTGCCGCAGAGCCACATCGTTTCGGCGAAGATCACGCCCTCCATCTCGGGAAAGGTGGAGATCCAGCTCGCCACTGCCGGAGCACCGGCGGAGGCGACGGTAATCGCCACGCTGGCGGGCACGGAAGTCGCCCGTGCGAGCGGCCCTCCTGGCAAGATCTCGCTTTCCCTTCCGAAGCCGAAGCTATGGACACCGGAAACGCCGGTGCTCTACGACCTGGAGATCCGCATGGGCGAGGATGTCGTGAAGTCCTACGTGGGCCTGCGCGAGACCACCATCGCCAAGGACGGGGACGGAAACCTGCGTTTCCTGCTGAACGGCAAGCCGGTGTTTCACTGGGGGACGCTCGACCAGGGCTGGTGGCCGGACGGCCTGCTCACGCCGCCGTCCGATGCCGCGATGCGCTCCGACATCGAGTTCCTGAAAGCCGCCGGCTTCAACACGATCCGCAAACATATCAAGGTCGAGCCGCGCCGCTACTACACCCACTGCGACCGTATCGGCATGCTGGTTTGGCAGGACCAGGTTTCCTCCGGTACCGGCAAGAACCGGGAGAAGGGGCAGGCCGTCAGCCCCAAATGGACCCGCCTCGCGCCGGACCCGGCCGACGCCACTTGGCCCGATGCTGCCCATGCGCAGTACATGAAAGAGCTCAAGGGCATGATCGACCACCTCTACAGCCATCCCTCCATCGTCCAGTGGGTGCCCTTCAACGAGGCTTGGGGCCAGCACCGCACGATGGAGGTCGGCAAGTGGGTGACAGCCTACGATGCCACCCGGCAGATCAACATCGCCTCGGGCGGCAATTTTTTCCCCGCGGGCCATATCGTGGATGAGCATCGCTACCCGCATCCCGGCTTTCCGTTCCGGCAGGAGAAGCGTTTCGAGGGCTTCGTGAAAGTCGTCGGGGAATTCGGCGGCCACGGCTTTCCGGCCGAGGGTCATCTATGGGACCCGAAGGCGCGCAACTGGGGCTACGGGGGACTGCCAAAAGACAAGGGCGAGTGGCTCGAACGCTACAAGACTTCCGTCCGCATGCTTTCCGAGCTCAAGGGAAAGGGGATTGCCGCCGGCATTTATACGCAGACGACCGACGTGGAAGGTGAGATCAACGGCCTGATCACCTACGACCGCAAGGTGCGCAAGCTCGCGCCGGAGGTGCTGGCTGCGATTCATCGCGATGCCGGCCTGACCGACGAGCGGCCGGGCGCGGCCGGACAAGAACTCCCCTCCGCAAAGCCCGGCCCGCTGCAGCCGGTGATGTCACGGGAGGAGATCCAAGCGGGCCTCGCGAGCCATGATCGGGCCCTCTTCATCTGGCGGGGCTGGATCCGCGATCCCTACATCACGCTCGGTCCGGACGACTTTTACTACCTCACCGGCACCACGCCGGATGCGGGGGACAAGCGTATCGAGTCGGATCCTTACAACGTCGGCCTCGGTAGCAACTCGATCGTCGGGGGTACGGTGCAGGTGTGGCGCAGCAAGGATCTCACCGAATGGCAGTCGCTCGGCACGCCTTTCACCTTGAAAGACAGCGTGCGCGCGGACCCCGGCGAGCTGGTGTGGGCGCCGGAACTCCACTGGCTGGGCGACCGCTGGGCGCTGGTCCATTGCCCGGCGGAGAAGGCCAACCTGGCGCTGACGGCCGGCGCCGAGCTCAAGGGTCCGTGGACTCACCCGATGGGCCGCAAGCTCGGCGTGAAGCATGACCCATCCCTTTTCAAGGATGGGGACCAGTGGTGGATGCTGTGGGGAAACACCTCCCTCGCCCCGCTTGCGAAGGACTTTTCCCGCTTCACCGCCGATCCGGTGCGCATCGATCCGGCCGGAACCCGTCCGGGCCCGGAGGGGAAGCCGATCCGCCGCATCGGCCACGAGGGAGCGACCATGATCAAGGTGGGCGACCGCTATGTCCACCTGGGCACGGCCTGGTCCACCGACCGGGGCCGCAAGGGCTCCTACAATCTCTACTACTCCACTTCCGATACGATCACCGGCCCCTACGGGCCGCGGAAATTCGCCGGCCGCTTCCTCGGCCACGGCACTCCGTTCAAAACCCGCGATGGCAAGTGGTGGTGCACCGCTTTCTTCAACGCCAACGTCCCTCCCTTGCCGCGCGAGGGCATCGGGACGCGCGACCTCTCCGCCGACGCGCAGACGATTAACCCGTGGGGCGTGAGCATCATCCCCCTGACCGTCGAGACCCGGGACGGCGACGTCTTCATCGGTGCCAAGGATCCCGCCTACGCCACGCCCGGGCCCGACGAAGCCCAGAAATTCCAATGAAGTCCCTGTTGCTTGCTCTCGTCTTCGCCCTGCCGCTCGCCGCGGCGGAGAAGCCGAACATCGTCATCATCCTCGCGGACGATCTCGGCTATTCCGACATCCGCCCGTACGGCGGCGAGATCGACACGCCGAATCTGGACGCCTTGGCGAAGCACGGCCTGCGGTTCTCCCAATTCTACAACAACGCGCGCTGCTGCCCGACCCGCGCGTCGCTGCTGACCGGCCTGCACCCGCACCAGACGGGTATCGGTCACATGACAGGCGCGCAGGCACCCCTACAAGGCAAGGGACCGCCGGCCTACGCGGGGCATCTCAACGATTCCTGCGTCACCATCGCGCAGGTCGCACGGAGCGCCGGCTATGCGACCTTCATGACCGGCAAGTGGCACCTCGCGTGGAAGGACGAAGCGGACTGGCCGCTGCAGCGCGGCTTCGACCGCTACTATGGCTGTATCGCCGGCGCTACCCACTACTTTCATCCTTCCGGCGGCGAGTCGATGTACGACGGCAATACCCCGGACCGCTCGCCCAAGAGTACCACCGGGCGGTCGTTCTATACGACCGACGCCTTTGCGGACCACGGACGCCGGTTCATCGACGAGCACGTGGCGTCGAAGGGGGAGCAGCCCTTTTTGCTGTATCTCGCTTTCAACGCTCCTCACTGGCCACTCCATGCTCCGGACCAGGAACTGGCGAAGTATGAAGGGAAATACGGGATGGGCTGGGACAAACTGCGCGAACAGCGGCTTGCCCGCCAACGCGAGTCCGGCTTGATCCCGTCGGCATGGAAAGCCGCTCCCCGCGATCCCGCGGTCCCGGCATGGGAGAGCTTCGATGAAAGCAAGCGTGCCGCCAGCGCCTCCCGGATGTCCGCATACGCCGCGATGATCGATCGCATGGACCAGAAGATCGGCGACCTGATCGAGACGCTGAAGAAAAACGGCGTTTTCGATAACACGCTCATTCTCTTCCTCTCCGACAACGGCGCCTGTGCCGAGATCTCGTTGACGGGGAAGGGCGATCCCGTGAAGGACCGCGCTCCGTTGAGCGAGCTGACCGCCCCGAGCTATGGGAAGGCGTGGGCCAACGTGTCCGCGACGCCCTACCGGCTCTACAAGCATTTCGCTCACGAAGGCGGCTCCAATACTCCGTTCATCGCCCACTGGCCGGCGCGCATCAGGGCGGGCCGCGATTGGTTCCGCGAGCCGGCGCAGATCATCGACATCATGGCCACCGTGATCGATGTCACCGGGGCGAAGTATCCGCCGGAGAACCAGGGTAACCCGCTGCCGTCGCCCGACGGTATCTCACTGGTCCCTGCCTTCGACGGCAAACCGCTCAGGCGGAACCAGCCGCTCTTCATGGAGCACGAGAACAACGCCTTCGTGCGCGACCGCGAATGGAAACTCGTGGGCAAGGGCGTCGCCATGCCCCGCGGCTTGCAAAAGCAGAAGTGGGAACTCTACCGCATCGAGGAGGACGGCACCGAGATGAAGGACCTCGCGAAACAACACCCGGAGAGGGTGGCCCGGATGTCGGCGCAGTGGGAAGCTTGGGCGGAGCGCGTCCACGTCTATCCGAAGGCGAAGCCTGAACCCAAAAAGAAGAAATCATGAAACCCTGGATCCTGCTTGTCACCCTGTCCCTGCTGCCGCTCCACGGGGCGGAAAAGCCGAACCTCCTCGTCATCCTCGCCGATGATTGCACCTACAGCGATCTGTCCTTCCACGGCGGTGAAAACGCGCGGACGCCGAACCTGGATGGCTTGGCGAAGCAGGGAACGGTTTTCGAGCGTGCCTATCTCGGCATGGCCATGTGTTCTCCGTGCCGCTCCGAGTTCTACACCGGGCGGCTGCCGCTGCGGAACGGCTGCGCGTGGAACCAGGGCACCAGCCGTCCCGGCACGCGCAGCATGCCGCATTTCCTCGGCGAACTCGGCTACCGCGTCGGCCTCGCGGGTAAAACCCACATCAAGCCCGCCAAGGCGTATCCTTTCGAGGACGTGCCCGGCTTCGACGACAACTGCGTCCACGACCCCACTCTACCGCACAACCTGGGAGGGGTCAGGAAGTTCGTGACGCGCGATGCCAAGCAGCCGTTCTGCCTGGTCGTCGCTCTCACCGAACCTCACGCGCCGTGGGTGATGGGCGATGCCTCGGCCTATCCGCCGAGGTCCCTGAAGCTGCCACCCTACCTGGCGGACACGCCGCTGACGCGGCAGAGCTATTCCCGCTACCTCGCCGAGATCACCTACATGGACAGTCAGGTGGGCGAGTTGCTAGGGCTTCTGGACAAAGAGGGCCTCGCCAGGAACACGCTGGTCCTTTTCTCGAGCGAGCAGGGCGCGCAGTTCCCCGGTTGCAAGTGGACGAACTGGGACAGCGGCCTGCACACGTCGATGGTCGCACGCTGGCCCGGTACCGTGCCGGCCGGCCGCCGCACGCCCGCGCTGGTCCAGTATGCAGACGTACTGCCGACCTTCATGGAACTCGCCGGCGGCGAGCCCGATCCCGCGGTCTTCGACGGCACCAGCTTCGCCGCCGTGCTGCGTGGCCAAAGCGACCGTCACCGCGGATTCGTGTACGGAATGCACAACAACTACCCCGAGGGGCCCCCGTATCCGATCCGCTCGGTCGGCGACGGCGAATGGCGCTACATCCGCAACCTTTCGCCGCAAAAACTCTACATCGAAAAGCACCTGATGGGACGCACCGAGCACAACCCCTACTGGGGTTCCTGGGTCTTCAGCGCCACGGAGAATCCGAAGCACCTGCGCTTGGTCGAACGCTTCATCAGCCGTCCGGCCGAGGAGCTCTATCACACGGCGCAGGACCGTTTTGAAATGACCAATCTCGCCGCCGATCCGGCCCATGCGGAAACCAAGGCCCGGCTCGCCGCGGCACTCGACAAGAGCCTGAAGGACCAGCTCGACCCCGGGGTGCCGCTGGATACGCCGGAGGCCTTCGATGCCGCGAAATCGCTGAAGCCTTCTTTCCCAGGAAAGCCGTGAAGCCTTGTAGCCGGTGGGTCGCGGATTGCCGGCAGATTTTCCGAACGTTTCGTCCCGGGCCGCCATACCACCGGATGAGGAACCTTCACGATGAGCGCCCCATTCGATCCTGACCCCGACGTCGAGGCCGGCGAATTCGTCCAGTTGCTCATCGAAATGCAGCCGCAGCTGCGATCTTTTATCGGCCACCTGATGCCGATGAAGGACGTCCGCGCCGATCTGGTGCAGGAGGTGAACATGGTGGTCTGGAAAAAGCGGAGCAGCTTCACGATGTCCGGCGACCGGGCCAAGGCCTTCCGCAACTGGGCCTATACGATCGCCCGATTCGTGGTGATGAATCACCAGAAGCGGGCGCGGCGGGAGGGGCAGATGGTCTTCAGCGAGGATCTGCTGGAAACGCTCGCGTGTGATTTCAAAGAGAGCGACCCCGGAATCGCGGAGCGTATGCCGGCGCTGAGGCGCTGCCTTCAGAAAGTTCCGCAGAACGAGCGGCAGCTGCTTTTGGAGCGATACAGCCGGCATGGGGCCGTCGAGCAACAGGCGCAGACGGAAGGCAAGAGCGCGGCCGCCCTGCGTGGCATGCTATTCCGGTTGCGGATTGCGCTCCGGCGCTGCGTGGAACATGAACTCCGGCACCGACCTGAAGCGTGAAGGAAGAGCGGGAATTCGAGATGCTGTGCCAGTCCGTGCTGGAAGGCTCCTGCACGGCGGAGGACTTCCGCAGGCTCGAGCGTGAATTGGCTTCCTCGCCCGAGCGCAGGCGGCTCTTCCGGGAGACCTACCTCGTGCATGAGATGTTGTCGGCGGAGGACGATATGTTCTCCACGGCGGAAAGCCGTCTCCAGGTGCTGCAGATCGAGGACGCCATCCGTAAGAACCGGCGGCGGACCTTTTCGCGAACGATGGCCGCGGCGGCATGCGTGGTGGTGCTGGCCGCCTTGGCGTTCCAGCTCGCAGGGTTGCGGAAGAGCGCTCCCACGCTCCGGATCACAGCCGGGCCGAGCAGCAAGTACACCGTCAGCGGCAACGGCAAGGCCGGCGACAGCCGCAGTGATCTGGAGCCCGGTGCTAGCGTGACCCTCTCCGAAGGCACGCTGGAGCTCGCATTCTCCAACGGGGTGCAATCGATCATCCAAGCTCCCGCCAGTTTCATCCTCCAGAGCGCTCAGAAGCTCGGCATGGAGATGGGCGTGGCCAGATTCGAGGTGCCCGAGCACGCACGGGGTTTCACGGTCGTCACGCCGCGGCTGGAGGTGGTCGATCTCGGCACCGCCTTCGGGGTTGTCGAGCAGCCCGATGAGCCCGCGCAGGCGCACGTTTTCGAAGGCGAGATCAAGGCAAAGACCCGCACGGAGGAGAAGATGACCTTGCTGAAGGCCGGGGTCGCCGTCGAGGAATCCAGCCAAGGGCAGCTCGTGACGGTACCTCTGGACGACTCGCTCTTTTTCAAGGAATTGCCTTGGGATCTGCCGTTCGTGCACTTGTCGTTCGAGCCGGACGAGGCCGGCGCCATTTTCGTGGAGGGCTGTCATCCGTCCCTTGAAACGTCGAGTGCCATGTTAGATCCGGACGGCCCGGGTTTGACGGACGGGATCATCGGAAAGGCGGCGCTTTTCCACGGTCAAGCCACTCCCGTGACGACCAATTGGAAGGGCGTGGGCGGGGCCGTGCCCCGGACGGTTTGCGCATGGATCCGGCAGGAACCCGGACTGCCGCCCCGCCGCTACCAGACGATCGTCAGTTGGGGCGATCCGACGATCGGACTCGCGGCGAAATGCGAGATGCTGCTCTATCAGCCGGAAACCGCCGTCACCACGGTGATGCGGCTCTCGTTCGACCAGTATCTCTTCACCGGCAGCACGAACCTCGCCGACGGTCGCTGGCATCATCTCGCGGCAGTATGCCGCACCGATCCCACGCTGCGGCGTGCTCCCGAAGTGGAGCTCTACGTGGACGGGAAGCGGGAGTTGCTCAACCCGAGGGAGTCGATCCTCGACCCACAGATCCGGCAGCGGCCGGACACGAGGGTGGGCGTCAAAGGAGCGATGCCGCTGGTGGTCGGCTACACGGACCGGCCTGATCGCGGACGGGGATTCCGCGGAGAGATTGACGAGGTTTACGTCTTCGAGGCCACCCTGCCCGAGGAACGGATCAGGCATTTGGCCACTCCGCCCGGCGACGGACGTTGAGGAATTCGGAAAGTTTCTCGCCATGATGCGAACGGATCGCCGTCCGGGGAAATGCACCCGTACACGTGCTTTCCCGCATCTCCCGATAGAGCTCGGGGAAAGCATGATCGCGAAAAACCCATCATCCGATGAAAAGAGAAACCCTCCACGCAAGCGGCCTCATCCGCATCCTCTCCCTTGCTTTCCTCCTCGCCCAAGCGGCCTCCTTGCAGGCCTCGATCACCTATCTGACCACGACCACGGGAGCTATCTATCAGTACGATAGCGTGGCCGACATGGCCGGGCAGACGAACTCAGCGACCTCGGGGACCCTGATCAACACCATCGCCGCCTACGGCTCCGATCAAGGAGCCACCATGGACCTCTCGACGGGAGCGGTCTATCGCGTCACCGGCTCCGGGGACGTGGTCTCCTACGGCAACCTCTCGGGCTATCTCTCCGACAGCGGCGGAGTCACCGTCGGGACCGGACTTTATTCGGGGAACGACTCGCTCAACGGCTTCTCCTACGAC
>CAMPGU010000184.1 GCA_946885645.1 uncultured Haloferula sp. | reverse complement strand
CCTCATGCTCGGGCGTTCGTCGGGAGGCAACTACCTCGATTTCACGCCGAAGCGTGGAGGGGACGGTGTACCCGGCATCGCCATCAATCCCGGAAACGGCGAAGCCCGCGTACAGGGCAAGCTTCCCCTTCCTACCGGCACTCCCTGCTACTTCGCCGCGACCTGGGACACCACGGGTGACCGCCTCGTTCTCCGGACAGGACCGGTCGGCGGCACCTTGCAGACTTTCGTTTCCTCCATGGAAGGGAAGACCTTGGCCGGGCTCGATATCAACCAATTCTTCATCGGCTCCGCGGTGGCATCCGGCGATACGGATTTCGACGGACAGCTCGATGAATTGCGGATCTGGAAGGGTGCCTTGGCCCATGCCGAGGTCGCCGATCAATTCGCCGCAGGCCCCGACGAAGTCGGTAGCACGCCGGTGGTCCGGAGCTCTTCCATGAACGCCGTGGGAACTGTATTCACGCTGGAGTTCTCAAAGCTGGTGGAGGGAAAGGCCTATCATCTCGAATCCAGCACCGACCTGCAGATCTTCACGCCTGTCCCCGGCTCGCAATTCACCGCAGGCAGCGGGACCAACGCCGTGCCCCTGCCGATCAATCGCGACGCGGATCCGAAGCTCTTCTACCGTCTCGTGAACGGGCCGATTCCCTAGCCCCGGCCCGCGTTTCCTCAGATGAGGGCGCTTGCGGAGCCGACTTCCCGACTTCCTTCGCTGGCGTTGCGGATGCTTTCAGAGGCGGAAAGCGGAGGCCGACGATGTCGCCGTGTGCCAAGGCCATTTCATCCACCTGCTCGCGGGTAGCCCAGACCTCGATCTCGCGGCGCGGGTCCTTTTCCGGCCGGACGCTGAGGCGGGCGAAGGGACCGGCGACGAAGAGATGACTCACCCTCCCCGCGAGCTGCACCCCCTCCTCCGCCGCAAATTTCAGCTCGATCTCGTGCGGGCGGACGTAGCGGCCGTCGTCGAGCTTGTTGACCTCCCCCAGGAATTCGTAAACGAAAGAGGTCCGGGGTTCATCATAGATATTCTGCGGCTTGCCGGTCTGCTCGATCCGGGCGTTCCGCATCACGACCACCTGATCGGCCAGTTCGAGCGCTTCTTCCTGATCGTGGGTGACGAAGAGCGTGGTCAGGCCGATCTCGTCGTGGAACTGGCGCAGCCAGCGGCGCAGGTCCTTGCGCACCTGGGCGTCGAGGGCGCCGAAAGGCTCGTCGAGCAGCAGCACCTTCGGCCGGACCGCGAGAGCGCGGGCGAGGGCGACGCGCTGGCGCTGGCCACCGGAGAGCTCGTGCGGGCGGCGCTTGTCCAGGCCATCGAGCTTTACCAGGTGAAGCAACTCCTTCACCCGCGCATTGATCTCGCTTCTCGGGGGGCGCTTCGCGCCGGGCAGCACCGTGAGACCGAAGGCGATATTATCCGCGACGGTCATGTGCTTGAAGAGCGCGTAGTGCTGGAAGACGAAGCCGACGCCGCGCTTGCCCGCGGGCAGGTCCGTCACATCCTCTCCGTGGAAGAAAACCCGGCCGCTGCCGGGATCCGCATATTCGAGCCCCGCGACGATACGCAGCAGCGTGGTCTTGCCGGAGCCGGAGGGGCCGAGCAGCGCGGTGAGGGAACCGTCGGGAATCTCAAGCGAGAGGTCATCGAGCGCGGTGTAGCTACCGAAGCTCTTGTGGATGGATTGGATGGAAACGGACATGAGAAAACCGGGTTTAGTGGCGTCGGGAGGACCCGTGGCCGGTGAAGTGCGCGACGGCGGTCTTGAGGCCGAGGGTGACGAGCGCGAGCAGGGCGAGGAGCGCGGCACAGGCGAAGGCAGCGCTGAATTGATACTCGTTGTAGAGCACCTCCACGTGCAGAGGCAGGGTGTTGGTCTTGCCGCGGATGTGCCCGGAGACGACAGAGACGGCGCCGAATTCACCCATCGCGCGGGCATTGCAGAGCAGCACGCCGTAAAGCAGGCCCCATTTGATATTCGGGAGGGTGACGTGGCGGAAGATCTGCCATCCCCGCGCGCCGAGCGTCACGGCCGCCTCCTCCTGATCGTTCCCCTGGCTTTCCATCAGCGGGATCAACTCGCGCGCGACGAAGGGAAAAGTCACGAATACCGTGGCGAGGATGATACCCGGCAAGGCGAAGATGATCCGGATGTCGTTCTCCTGAAGCCAGGGGCCGAACCAGCCCTTCGCCCCGAACATGAGCACGAAGACGAGTCCCGCGATGACTGGAGAAACGGCGAAGGGCAGATCGACCAGCGAGAGCAGGAAGGAGCGGCCCTTGAAGCGGAACTTCGTGACAAGCCATGCGGCGGCCAGGCCGAAGATCGTATTGAGCGGTACCGAGATCGCCGCGGCGAGCAAGGTCAGCTTGATCGCGGAAAGGGCGGCTTCTTCCTCCAGCGACGCCGAGAATACCTCCCACCCGCGCCGGAAGGCCTCGATGAACACCGCCGCCAGCGGCAGCAGCAGGAAGAGCGTGAGGATCACACAGGCCAGGCCGATGAGCAGCCAGGAGATTGATCAGGAGCAGCAGCCCGAAGGAGACGAGCAGCATCCCGGAGGCGATGACCGCCGCGGCCTCGTACTTGAACTGCTCCAATTGCGCGACGATCAGCAGCGGCAGGATCTCGGTCTTCATCGGCAGGTTCCCGGAAATGAAGATCACGGATCCGTATTCGCCGATCGCACGGGCGAAGGCCAGGGTGAAGCCGGTGATGAGGGCCGGCACCAGCATGGGCAAGATGACGCGCCGGAAGGTGGTCCAGCGGCCGGCGCCGAGGCTGGCAGCGGCTTCCTCCAACTCACCGCCCAGATCCTCCATGACGGGCTGCACCGTCCGGACCACGAAGGGAAAGCCGATGAAGGTGAGTGCGATGAAGACGCCGAAGGGCGAGTAAGCGCCCTTGATACCCCATTCCGCGAGATACTTGCCGATCCACCCGGTGGGCGCGTAGATCGCCGTCAACGTGATGCCCGCCACCGCCGTGGGCAGCGCGAAGGGGAGATCCACGATCGCGTCCAACACCTTCTTTCCAGGGAATTCGTAGCGCACCAGCACCCATGACACGAGCAGGCCGAGCACGACGCTGACCGCCGCGGCAGCGGCGCTGGCACCGAAGGTCAGCTTCGCCGCCGCCAACACCCGCGGCGAGGTGAGGATGTTCCACCACTCGCCCGGGCCCCGGCCGGCCGCCTTGATGAACAAGGCGGCCAGCGGGATCAGGATAATCAGGCTCAGCCAAGTGATGGTAATTCCCATCGAGAGGCCGTAGCCGGGGATAACTCGTTGCTTGCGCATGAAGGTCCCAGTGGGTCATTTCGTTCCGCCGAAGGCCTGATCGAAGGTGCCCCCATCGTCGAAGTGGGTCTTCTGCGCCTTGGCCCAGCCGCCGAAGTCTTTGTCCACCGTGACCAGCGGGACGGTCGGCAGCTTCGCGCTGTATTTCGCCAGGATCGCCGGATCGCGCGGACGGTAGAAGTTCTTGCCGGCCAGCTCCTGCGCCTCGTCGGTATAGAGGAATTCCAGATAGGCCTTGGCGGCTTCCGCGGCACCATGCTTTGCAGCGTTCTTTTCCACCACCGCCACCGGAGGCTCGGCGAGGATACTCAGCGAGGGATAAACCACCTCGGTCTCCCCCGGGAATTCCTTCTCGATGAGATAAGCTTCGTTTTCCCACGAGAGGAGGACATCGCCTATCTTGCGCTGCGCGAAGGTGGTGGTGGATCCACGCGCACCCGTGTCCAGCACCGGCACGTTCTTGAAAAGCCGCGTGATGTAATCGAGCACCTTCGCCTGATCGCCGCCGGATTCCTTCTCGGCCCACGCCCAGGCCGCGAGGTAGTTCCAGCGGGCGCCCCCGGAGGTCTTCGGGTTCGGAGTGACGACCTGCGTGCCTTCCTTCACCAGATCGCCCCAGTCCTTGATGCCCTTCGGATTGCCCTTGCGGACGACGAAGACGATCGTGGAGGTATAGGGCGAGCTGTTGTCAGGCAGCTTCGTCTGCCAGTTGTCCGGGAGGAGCTTCGCCTCGCGGGCGATGACGTCGATATCCCCTGCCAAGGCGAGCGTGACCACGTCCGCCGGCTGGCCGTCGATGACCGCGCGGGCCTGCTTGCCCGAGCCGCCGTGGGATTGGGTGATTTTGATCTCTCCCTTGCCGTCGGCCGCCCACTTCTTGACGAAGGCGGCGTTCACCTCCTCGTAGAACTCGCGGGTCGGATCGTAGGAGACGTTCTGAAGTTCGAGCTCTCCGCCGGAGGACGACTTCTTGCCGCATCCCGGCAGCGCGATGAGGGCGGCCAGGGCGAGGGGGATGAAGAATCGTGTTTTCATGTTCTTTAGGTGCAGAAAAAGGGAGTCAAAAGGAGAAACGGACACCGGTCAGCCAGGTGAGGCCGTCGTAGTCGCCACCGTTGCCCGCACCGTCGAGGGTGGCATACTCGGCACCGGCCATCAGCTTGAGCTTGTCGCCGTGGATGAAATATTGGGCACCGAGATAGAGAGCATGATACTCGTCGCCGCGGCCGCCTCCCGTAAGGGAGGGAGCCTCGCTTTCATAGCGGGTCTGCCGCACCACGCTGTCCAGCCCGTCGCCGGTGGCGAAGGAGTAGCGGCCGACGAGCTGCACCCGCTTCGGGATCAAATCGTAGGTCGGCTGGATGAAGAAGCCGAAGACGTCCGCCTCCCGGCCCTCGCCGCCGGAGCCGTGGAAGCCTTCCACGACGAGCCCCCACGGGCCCTCCTGGCCCCAGAAGGTGGCCGATACGATGTCATCGTAGCGCGTGAAGAGGCAATCGTCCTCATCGTGCCCGCTGTGCAGCCAATCGAGGTGGAAATCCGCTCGATCCCAGCCGAAGCGGCCCTTGGCGTCGTAGCCGATGCCCGCACCGAAGCTGTAGGCCCCACCGAAGGTGCCGAATTCGCGGTCGGTGTCGTTTGAATAAACGCCCGTTTGCCAAGTGAACTCGCGGACCTTGCCTTCGACCGTCAGGCCGGTACCCCGGTCCACGCGGAGCTGGTTGAAAATTTGCGAGCGCTCGAAGGTCGGCTGGTTGTTGGTCGATTGGACGAAGTCGTAGTAGCCGATCAATGGCTTCAGGCGGCCGGCGGTGATGCTGAGGGAGTCGGTGGGCTTCCACCGCACATAGGCATCCACGAGGCGGTCATAGGTGTCCTCGAAGCTATCGTTGCTCTGGAAATCGAGCCGCAGTTCCACCTTCTTGTCGAAGAGCTTGGCATCGAAGCCGAAGCGGGCGCGGCGATCCTCCCAGGCATCGGCATCGCCTTGGTCAGAATCCACCCGGTAGTTTTGGCCGTGATAACGCCCGCGGAGCTTGAACTCCTGGAGAATCGGATTCTCGTCGCTCTTATAGAGCGTGAACGCCTTCCACAGTGCGAACGATGCCGTCTCCTCCGCGGAGGGGGTGGCGAAGGGCTCGAAGGCCAGGCCGGAAGAGGGCACGGCAAGGACGGCTCCGGTCGCGGCGAGCAAGGTCACAGGTGATTCCCCGAGGCGGGACCGGCGGGCGGCAGCGGGCCTTGAGGCCCCTTTTGTAGTCGTATTCATGGATGAGATGATTTCAAGGGTAAGGAAGCCCGCCGTGCGGTGGCGGCACGGGGAGCTGCGATGCAGGCAAAAAAAAAGACCACCTGTGAGGCTACGGGAGCGGGCCACGGGATGCGCGGGATGGCGCTCTCTCCAGTGTCTCCGCTCTCCGAGTGCCTCCGGTGGTCCGGTCGGTCTCTTCGATTAGAAGTCGGGGCGAACCTGAAACGGGTCCGCGATGTGGAAAATAAGGATCAGTTCAGAACGGCGAGCCGGACTCGTCCGATTTCGCCGGGAAGCGGGTTTTCTCCAGGCTCTCCACCTGGGTCACCCGACCCTCATGGACGATGATCTGGACGGACCCGAAACGCAGGTCTCCGACCTTCTTTTGCACGACCTCCAGCCAGTCGGCAGGGATCGGGTTGTCCGTCTTCGGACGTTCATTTGTTCCGGGTTTCATCGCTCGGAGCGGTGGCGAGTAGGGAAAGTCCTTCGAGGAAGCCGTCGGCGGGATTTGCCTTCCCGCGAACCGGGGTGGCGCTGCTCTTCCCGCCGCTGAGAGTCGAGAAGGGCGGAGCGATGCCGTCGCGGCGCATCTTGCGCAGCGTCACCTCCACCACCTGCGCGAGGGTGTAGCGGTCGAGGATATTGGCGATGGCATTGCGGACGTCGATCATCAGCATCCGCAAGCCGCAATGATCCTCATCCGGACAAGTGCAGCGCTGGTAGGCATATTCGCTGGCGCAGCAAATCGGAGCCAGGCGACCGTCCATGCGCCTCACGATGTCCCCGATCCGGACCTCGTCCGCCGCCTTGGCCAAGGCGTAGCCGCCCAGCTTGCCGCGCTTGGTCTCCACCAGCCCGCCCTCGCGGAGTTCCTGGAGGATCCGTTCGATGAATTTCAGGGGCAGCCGGTTCGCATCCGCGAGTTCGACCCCCGATACGACCGGGAGCCCCATCTCCGTGGCAATGCCCAGGTGAATGAGAGCGCGCAAGGCATACTCGGCTTTTTTGGAAAGGTGCATCGGCGAATGTGGATGAAAGAGTATGAATTAGATTCGGCAAATCAAGGTGTATTTCTATAATTCTCATAATAGCCTCAAGGTTAGCCCATTACAGGCCGGTCATCGCCTTGACCCAGCAATCTCGATCCACCGGATGAGACTAAACGAACAGCTTCCAGAGCATACCGAGTCCCGCGCACGCGGCGAGCACGGGAATGACCCCCAGCTTGAAGCGCTCCATGGCCAGCCATGCCGCGAGGGCGGTGAGAGCGACGAAGTAATCGAAACCCCCGCTCTCCGGGCGCAGGGCATGCCAAGCGAACCAAATGGCGAGGTTGAGAATCACACCGACCACCGCGGCGGTGATGGCGGTGAGCGTGGAGGCTAGTGCGGGCCGCTCCCGAAGGCCCTCGATGTGCGGCCCGCCGAGGAAAACGAAGAGAAAGCACGGCAGGAAAGTCACCCAGGTGGTGATCGCTGCCCCCAGCGTGGCGGCAAGCAGCGGCGGCAGTCCGCCGGGATTTTGCCAGGCGGCGACGAAACCGACGAACTGCAGAACCATGATCAAGGGACCGGGCGTGGTTTCCGCGAGGCCCAGGCCGGCGATCATCTGCCGCTGGCCCAGCCACCCGTAGTGCTCCACCGCCATCTGCGAGACATAGGGCAGCACGGCATAGGCACCGCCGATGGTTACCAGGGCGGCTTTGCTGAAAAAGAGTCCTTCTTGGAAATGTATGCCCCCCCATCCGAGAAACAGCCCGCAAGCCAGCACCGGCAACCACCACAGGACCAGGCACAGCGCGGATACGAGCAAGGTCCTCTGCCACGTCGCGCGCGGTGCCGGAGCCAGCGGGGCGAAGGGCGCATCCCCGACGTCCGCTTTTCCATGCCCCCGCCCTGCCGGAAACTGTGCCGGGAAATATTTCCCGCCCGCGAAGCCCGCCAGCGCCGCGGCCAGCAAAATGAACACGAAGGAGATCTTGAAAAAGAAGATTGCCACGAAAGCCAGCAGGGCCAGGAGCCAAAGCGCGGGCGTCTTCAGCGCCTTCGACCCGATCCGTTTCGCTGCCGATACGACAATGGCGATCACGGCGGGCATGAGCCCGTAGAAGATCCCCTGGATCCACGGGATATCCCCCCCTGCCATGTAGAGCCAGCTCAGGCCGAAGAGGATGAAGACCGAGGGAATCACGAACAAGGCGCCGGCCGCAATACCGCCGCGCGCGCCGTGCAAGCGCCAGCCCAGGTAGGTCGCGAGTTGCTGCGCCTCGGGGCCCGGCATTAACATGCAGAAATTCAGCGCATGGAGGAAGTGGTCCTCGCTCAGCCAGCGCCGCCTCTCGACGATCTCCCGGTGCATGATCGCGATCTGGCCGGCCGGCCCGCCGAAACTGCTCCAACCCAGCTTGATCCAGAATCGGAGCGCTTCCGCAAAAGTCGGGGCGGGAGGCGGGGAAGCTTCGGTCATCGTGATGGCCTCC
The DNA here is from genome assembly GCA_946885645.1 of uncultured Haloferula sp. The sequence continues at coordinate 155 of CAMPGU010000184.1, read as the reverse complement.
GAATAGCGGCAAACACGCGCGACGTCACGGGAAAGCATGGAAACGCGCACCCGCCTTGCATCTTTTGCAAAAGCCGCACGCCCCTCGTCACGGCACGGGACTAGAAGCTATCTCAAAAGGCACTGGTACTCGGTTTTGAGGCATGGCAGTCTGGG
>CAMPGU010000183.1 GCA_946885645.1 uncultured Haloferula sp. | reverse complement strand
GGAAGGGAGGGGCCGCCCTCTAGGAAGCTCACCCGCCAGGTGCCCGTCAGGTCGATCGCGTCGCCTACCGGTTCGGGATCCTTCCATGCAGCGCCCCGGGCAATACGCCCTGAGTAAGTGCGTAGGATACGGGATTCGCCAGCGGCGAGGACGAGCCGGACTTTACCGCGAGGCTGGTCTTCCACGTTAACCACTCCGCTGCGGCCGGTCCAAGGATTGAACATCACGGCGGACTGAAGCGGGGTCGCTAGCCCGACGACTTCGTCGAAGGGCTTGCCCGATCGATTCACGATGAAATAGCTCCAGCCATCCTCATGCTTCCGGCGGATGAAGGAGAGATCCTTCGCGGCCAAGGGCTCTCCGCTTCCTGCGAGGCTGCGGAGATACTCCTGGGCGTTGTCCGTGATCCGGATGGCTCCCTTTCCGTGGGGGATCGTTCCGGTGCGACCTGTGAAAGGTTCGGCCATCCGGGCGAGAGACTTCCTACGCTCTTCGAGATTCGCGAAGCCCGGAACGTCCGCGGGAAGTGATCCGGTGAAGATCACGACGCTTCCTCCGGCGGCGAGCTTCAAGAGATGCTCCAGGGTTTCCGGCGGCATATAGCGCGTTCGCGGAACGACGATCGATTTGTGCGCACCAGTGATCCCGTCTTCGCCGCGTGCCATCGAACGAAGCATTCGATCGGAAACGAAGTCATAGGGGATGCCCGCCTTGTCAAAGCCTCTCGCGAGCTCCCATGCGGGCGAGGCATGCAGCCACTTCTCCTGATTGTGCACCGTGAAGAGCGGCAGTCCTTCGGCACCATCGTGCCACAGGTCGTGCATCGGGAAGTAGATCAGATGCTGGTTATCGGGCGCGCCGGATTGTAGCACCGATTGTACCCGGGCGATGTAGGCGTTGAAGGCCGGGAGGTCCCGCCAGAGCCCGCCGTTCGGGCCCATGTGGGTGGAGGCGTAGAAGAGCCAGCCCGGCCACGCCGCATCCTCCGGCGTGTAGGGAATGCCGTGGAAGAAGATATGATTCACCCCGCCCAGCCACACGAAGTCGGCGGCTTCCTTGAGCTGTGCCGGGGTGACCTGAAAGTGCTCGCCCAGCCAGGTGAAGGTTTCCGCGGATACCAGCTTCTTTCCCGTGACGTGTGCGGCGGAAGAGGCGAACTGCAGCATCGGCAATTGCCCATCATCCACGTGCCGGAAAATCTCCGTCTCCGGGATATCGGCGACCGCGTAGTGGTCCAGCAGACTCCCGGGGGAACCGTGGGCCTGGTTCCGCGTGAGGCTCCCGCGCTCGTTCGCCCATTCGTGCCAGCGCCCTAGATACTCGCGGTGGAGTTCGCTCATCGTCTCGCGATAGTCGGCGCGGACCCGGGCGACGGTCTCCGGGTCACCCCTGCCGTGGAAGGCGGGGAGGTGGCTGGCGAGGTCATAGCCGCGCAGCTCGCGGAAGCGCGGAAGCAGCTCCTCCGTCCATGCGGCTCCGTAGTACTCGAAGGAATCGTGGAAATGGGCGCGCGGTTCCGGCGCTCCGGCCCCGTCGATCGCGTTGGCGAAGGGCTCCAGATAGCGGCTCATGGCCCTGCTGGAAAAAGGATCGAGCACCCAGCCCGCGCCGCCGGGAGCCGCTCGTTTCACCTTTTGTATGCCGTGTTTGGCGACGATTCCGTGGATGCGCCACGTCCCCGCAGGGGGCGTCCATGAAAGACGGCCGTCTTTCACCTGGGAGCGCAGGTCAAGGGGATCGCCCTTCTCCGGCCATGCCGAAAGCGCTTGCACCGTGCCCTTGGGCAAGACCAGCGAGACAGCCTTTCCGCCCGTTGCCTCGGCCTCCACGTTTGCCAGCGAGGCGGAAGCGGTGTCTTCCTCCACCCGTGGTCCGCCGAATGGCCAGCCAGTACCGGTGGTGAGATCCAATCCTATCCCGAGCCGGGCCGCCTCCTTCGCGGCATGGGCATAGGCGTCCATCCACTCCTTCGAAAGAAATTCCAGGTCCCGGTCTTCGTAGCCTTTCGCGCCGTAGATCGGGCAGATCTCCACGCCGCCGATGCCTGCGCGGGCGAAGGCCTCCAATTCGCGGGTGATATTCTTCGCGTCCACACCGCTGCCGAGCCACCACCAGCGCGTCCACGGCTTGGCTTCGGGGGCCGCCGGCGGCCAGGCAGTATCGTCCGCGAGGCAAAGGGAACTCAGGCAGAGCAGGGAAAGGAGAGCGGATTTCATGCGCGAAATTATCGGGGGCCGGCCTCGCGCTTTATGAGCGCCTCGACCTCCGCGGCGGGGACCGCCTCGTAGAGATAAGGCAGCTTGGAGCGGTCGCTGCCCCAGACGAATCCGGACGGAGCATTGAAGGCGAAGGCCGGGGGATGATCACGGAAACGGTCTCCCGAGTGCTTGCCCAGGTCGAGGCTGTCGAGGACGCGGATGGAACCGCCGCGCCCCTTTTCGACCGTATCATCGGCGTATGAGAAAGCGGTAGGGAGCTTGCAGTTGCGATACACGCAGCCCTCTACCAGCGTTGCCCCGCCGCAAACGGACACGGTGCCGCTGCCCGCGTTCTCGACCAGGTTGTTGAGGAAATGGACATTGCCATGCCGCAATCGCGGTGCACGGCCGCCGATGTCGCGGAACCAGCACCCGTGGATCGTGACGTTCAGGTGACCCTCATCGGTCGCGCGGGCTTTTTCCGAGGGGGAGTTGCCGATGAGCATGCACTTCTTCTGAGCTGCGCCGTTTTCGCCGGAGAAGATGCAACGGGAGACGGTTACGAGGTCGGAGCCGTGGATGATATCAAGGTGGCCGTCATAGACGCGGCCGAAGTCGCAGCGGTCGATCCACACGCGGCGGGAGGAGGAGACGCGCACGTAATCCCAGCCCAGTTCGTCGTATTCGCCCGAGGGATCGTGCTCCCACAGGCTCCGGAAACGGAGATTGCGGACAATGACGTTTTCCGCCCGCTTCAGCTCGATGGTGCCGCCTTTCAAGACGGCACCGCCCGCCGGACCTTCCAAGGTGGTATGCGAGCGCGGGCGGATGACGCCCGTGCGCCCCAGCTCTTTGCCAGGCGTGCCGTTGGCGAGTCCGGTGAGATCGATATCACCTGCCAAGCGGATGACCCGCGGGGTGCGGTCGCGGTCGCCTTTCGCCACATCCGTACGTTCCAGCGCGTCCCTCAGCTCTGCGGCGGTGCGGACGACCTGGACTTTCGCATCGCCTCCGCCGGAAGTTCCCCCCGCCAGCGATGCAAAGCCCACAGGTCCTGCATGGAGCAGTGCCGGAATCAGAAGAGAGAGGACGAAAAAGCGCATGAGTTGAGGGAGTCAATGCCCGCGATCACAAGGTGCCTGGAGCTACATCGGCATCTGCCCGCTCCAGTCTCAGGTAATCATAGAGCAAGCCTTGATGCCAGACCTCTCCGCTCAGACGGAGTTCCAGGACATTGCCGGACTTTTTCAGCATCTCCTCCGGAATCTGGAAATCCAGCTCCGTGAGCAGGCCCCGGTGGCCGTCCCGGTGCATCACTCCGTTTTCCGGCAACCTGCCGCTATTCCCGGCAGACGTGCCATTCACGGCGACGGACAAGCGGTCGTTCTGGCGATGCCCGCACAGGGCGATCCTCAGGCGGTGGGGGGCCACCTCCTTCAGGTCGAAGCGAACCCGCCACACCGAATCTCCCAGCACCCGTCCGGACGCATCAAGATCGAGCGGCTGGCAGAGGTTCCAATCTTTCCGCCAATCGCTCTTTCCGACGGCGTAATCGACCCCTTTGGGGAAATCCTCGCGGAATCCCAAATGCTGGCCCCACATCCAATAGCGGTCGCCATTGCGGAATTCCCGGGCGCTGCGGTCGGGGATGCCGATCTCCCAAACCAGCGGGCCGGAACGTTCGACCGTCCAGGCGATCGCGCCGAGGGAGAGCGGTTGGCCCCGTAGCACTTCAATCCCGCGCTGCGCGAACTCGCCGGGAATCCCGTCCGCGTATGCACGCAGGACATATTTCCCCGGCCGCACCGAGCCGAGGCGGAAGGAGCCGTCGGCGGAAGCCTTGGCCCAATATTGGTAGTGCTTGCCGTCCCGCTGCCATCCGATCTTTTCGCCGCTCCGGCGGGAGCGGATCTCGTAATCCTCCGCAGTCAGGCCGACCCACATCGTGCCCGCCTTGCTGCTGCCGGCATTCTTCACCGTGATTTTTCCGGAGACGGGGATCCGCTCCTTCGCCGCATAAAGAGGCTCGTCCACCCAGGCATAAGGCCACTGCCGCGCTTCCTTCGCCGCGGTCTTCATGGCGTCCCTCCACAGCGCCAGCGCGTCGCCCCCCGCGTTTGTCTGGAGCAGGAAGGGACCGATGACTTTCGTCCATTCTTCATCCGCCGCGATCTGGAGGGAGCAGCCGCCGTAGTGGCTGCCGTGCCACATGTTCAGCAGCACCGGCCGCCCCCCGGGGTTCACGTCGAGATGGCCGGTGAGCTCGGGTTTCGTCGGGCCGCCCGCGATGTATTCCAGCGAGGGGTTGATCATCCAAAGGCCGGTCTTCTTTTCCGCCGAGGACCAACCGTAGGCGGGGGACTCCGAAAAGAGGGCGGAGTAGCCGTACTTGTGCTCCACTTTTCCCTGGTGGATGCCGGTGGTGAGCCGCCGGGCCTCCTTGAGATTAAGCTGCGTCCCTTGGTCCCAATCGGCACCGGTGGGCATACGGCGGGAGCGCTCGGGATCCACGGTGAAGTGGTCGAAGATCCGGCCATCCGGCTTCGCCACGTAGCGCGCCTCCGCGATGGAAAAACCGGGCATTCCCCCGCGATGCGAGAAAACGCCGTAAACGTACAGGCCCTCCGCCCCCTCCAGCAAGGCGTAGCGGAGACTGATATCCAGCGGCCAAGTTCCCGGCGCGCCCGTATAGCGGCACTCCAGGGAGATTTCCCCGGTCGGGCCACCCGTCTTCGTGATCCGGGCGCTGGCCGCCCGGGGGAGGGCTTGGAAGCGTCCCTTCTCTGAGCCGCCGGTGACGGACCAGTAGCCGGAGCCGCCCCCGAGCATCTCCAGATTCCCGCGGCGAAGCGAGACGAGACTACCCTTCGACTTCTCCACCCGCGCGGAGATGAGGCCGTTTTCCAGCAGGAGGGTCCGGCCTTCGTCTTTCACGTGCACTTCCGCCCGCGCAGGGGGGGCGAGGCAGGTGGCGGAAAGGAGGAACGCAGCGAGGAATCGGTAGGGTGATTTCAATTTTCGGGGCAAAAATAGGTCGGAAGCCACATTTTCGGCCATTTCCAAGGAAGGAGCGAGCCCCCCGATGGGGTTAGAGGCCGGTAGCGGGGCAGCCGGGCCGCGGCGTTCGTCTGCCCACCTCCGCGCTTGCGCCCCCCGCCGGAACCGCCAAGCATCCGCCCTCCATGATGCACGATCCGGACCAGCACGCTTCCCTGGGGGCGATGTATTCCGACTACTTCCTCGACTACGCCTCCTACGTGATTCTGGAGCGCGCGGTGCCCCACCTGAACGACGGACTGAAACCCGTGCAGCGGCGCATTCTGCATTCGCTCAAGGAACTCGACGACGGTCGCTACAACAAAGTGGCCAATGTGGTGGGGAATACGATGAAGTACCACCCGCACGGGGATCAATCCATCGGCGATGCCATGGTGCAGCTCGGCCAGAAGGACCTGCTGATCGACACGCAGGGAAACTGGGGCAACACGCTGACCGGCGACGGTGCCGCCGCGTCGCGGTACATCGAGGCACGGCTGACGAAGCTCGCGCTCGATATTACTTTCAATCCGAAGACGACCGAGTGGACGCCTTCCTACGACGGGCGGAACAAGGAGCCCGTGACGCTGCCGGTGAAATTCCCGCTACTGCTCGCGCAGGGGGTGGAGGGCATCGCCGTGGGCCTCGCGTGCAAGATGCTGCCGCACAATTTCATCGAGCTGATCGATGCTTCCATCGCCGCGCTGCGGAAGGAGCCTTTCGTGCTCATACCCGACTTCCCGACCGGCGGGATCATGGACGCGTCCGACTACCGGGACGGCCTGCGGGGCGGGCGGATCCGCATCCGCGCCCGCATCTCCTCGGAGAAGAAGGGCCTGCTGCGCATCACGGAAATCCCCTTCGGCACCACCACGGGTGCGTTGATGGATTCGATCGTCGCCGCGGCCGACAAGGGGAAGATCAAGATCGCGAAGATCGAGGACAACACGGCAGCCCATGCCGATATCCTGGTCCACCTGCCCTCGGGCGTGGACCCGGAGAACATGCGCGATGCGCTCTATGCTTTCACCGATTGCGAGCTGAGCCTTTCGCCGAATGCCTGTGTCATTGCCGATGACAAGCCGCAGTTCCTGGGCGTCTCGGAGATTCTCAGGCGCAATACCGAGCAGACCCGGGAGCTGCTCCGGAAGGAGCTGGAGATCCGCTTGGGCGAGTTGCAGGAAAAGTGGCACTTCAGCTCCCTGGAGAAGATCTTCATCGAGAACCGCATCTACCGGGATATCGAAGAGGAGACCACCTGGGAGGGTGTGCTGGGAGCGATCGACAAGGGCTTGAAGCCCTTCAAGAAGCTGCTCAAGCGCGAGGTGACCGAAGAGGATCTGGTGCGCCTGACGGAGATCAAGATCAAGCGGATCTCGAAATTCGACTCCTTCAAGGCGGACGAGGAGATCAAGTCGCTGGAAAAGGACATCGACGAGACGGAGAAGAATCTCAAGCAACTCACGCGCTACGCCATCCGCTGGTTCGAAGACCTGAAGAAGAAGTATGCGAAGGGCCGCGAGCGGAAGACCGAGATTTCCTCCTTCGATCGGGTGGATCGCAGCCAGGTGATCCTGGCGACGGAGACGCTCTACCTCGACGAAAAGAACGGCTTTGCCGGCTACGGGCTGAAGAAGGAGACCCCGCTTGAGAAGTGCTCCACGCTGGATGACGTGATCATTTTCGGCCAGGACAGCAAGATGCGGATCGTGAAGGTGGCGGAGAAGTTCTTCGTCGGCCCACGCCCCTTGCGCGTCGCTGTTTTCCGCAAGGATGAAGACCTGATCTACTCGATGATTTATCGGGATGGCAAGGAGGGCCCGCTCCTGGCCAAGCGCTTCCGGGTAGGCGGCATCACGCGCGACAAGGAGTATGAGCTGACGAAAGGGACGCCCGGTAGCAGGATCTTCTACTTCGCCGTGCACAAGAGCGAGGCGGAGAGCAGCGACCAGTTCCTGATCGTCCACATCAAGCCGGCGCTGAAGCTGCGGAACGTGAGCCGGCCCTTCAACTTCGGCGAGGTCCCGATCAAGGGCCGGGCCAGTGGCGGGAACATCGTCACCAAGCTTCCGATCGACCGCATCGTCCGCGCTCCGAAGGACTTCGATCCGGAGGTCGGGGCATGACGGGCGGGTGACGCATTCGCATTGCCTTCGTGCCGGACTTCGAATTGATCTTCCGGCATGGGTGAACCGTCGGGATCGGCTGCGGCAAGAGGTGGAGCGGACACGGGCAGTTTTTTCGCCGGACGCCTGCCGCCGTGGGCGGCCGTGTTGCTCGGGGTGGTGATGATCCTGATGATCGGCGGCATCGATTTGCTGATCGAGCCCCAGCTTAGCAGCACGTTCTTCTATCTGCTCCCGGTGTTGCTCGTCAGCCGCCATGCCGAGGTGCGGGCCAGCGTCGCCTGCGCCTTGTTTGCCACCCTCATGTCGCTGCTGGCGAATCTCGCGACCCACCAGGAGAGCGGGGCGGCGTGGATTCCCTATTCGGATGCCGCCCTGCGTTTCGGCGTCTTGATGGTGATGGTCCGTCTCGTGCGCTCGCTGCGGGATCTCAATGATTCTCTCGACCAGCGGGTGCGGGATCGTACCTCCCGCCTCCAGGCGGAAGTAAGGGAGCGCCTCAAGCTGGAAAATCGTATCATCGAAGCCCGCGAATCGGAGCAGGCCCGCATCGGCCAGGATTTGCATGACGGCCTCTGCCAGCATCTGGTGGCCACCGCTTTCTCCGCGGGCATGCTGCAGCGGCGTTTGGAGGCCGATCATCCCGCGGGTGCCGACGAGGCATCGGAAATCGTAACGATGATCGACGAGTCGATCACCCAGGCCCGCGACCTTGCCAAAGGGCTCTATCCGGTGCCGCTGGAGGAAGAAGGGCTCGAGACCGCGCTCCGGGGGATGGCCGCGAATACCACCCGGCGCAGCGAAGTGGAATGCTCTGTCACGGTGGAAGGC